>MGWZ01000111.1 GCA_001801175.1 Gallionellales bacterium RIFCSPLOWO2_02_FULL_57_47
TGCATTGACGTTCTCACTAACAAAATGAAAGTGCAATCATGCCGTATCGGCTGCTCGGAATGAAGCATTACCCACTTGGGATTTGAAAGAGGCAAAAAGTTCCACAAACGGCAACTAGCTACGCGAATCAAACGAAATCCTTTTTTGAGGATGATGGTTCAGTACTTTGGATTACTTTCTCAAAGAACGCGATGTGGTATGGATTTTCCAATGGGGAGCAGCCAAAGACTCATCCTGATGGGGATGGAAGTTTTAAAAAGATGTCTATTCCTTGGCGTAACATGGACGTGAATGATAAATCGTTGGCAATGGATTTTCTGAGCGGGAATTTAACTAAGACTGCTAGTTACCGTAGCACCATATGTGGACTTAGTATGGGTTCTGCCAAATATGCCATCGATAGAATAAACGGCAAGCTGCCTAATGTGGTTTTGAAAGCGAAGGAGACAAGAGATTCACTTGTTGAGTGCATGGAAGAACTACTGAAGTTGCTTACATGGAAAGATTTTGAGGTCTTGGTTGAACTAATTTTTGCTCAGTCTGGATGGAAACGGGTAAGTGCAACAGGCGGTGTTCAGAAAACAATTGATTTCTCTCTTTGGCAGCCTTTAACAGGTGAGAGGGCTTTCGTTCAGGTCAAGAGCGAAACAAATGTTAATGAATTAGAAAGCTATATCAGAAATAGCCAGTCAGACAATCTTGGGCGAATGTTTTATGTATACCACACAGGCAAGCACAAGGTTTCTAGCCGTAAAAACCGAAACATCACAATATGGGATGGTAGAGAAGTCGCTGTGCAGGTTGTACGCAATGGACTAATTGATTGGCTAATTGAAAAAACATCTTGAGAGACACGTAGGTCGGGCTCCGCCCGGCAACAATTTTGCGGCGGGTGTAACCGAACAATAGGGGACGTACCACGATTTATGAAAGACGCATAGGTCGGGCTCCGCCCGGCAACAATTTTGCGGCGGGTGTAACCCGCCCTACGGAACCACAAATTAGGAGAGCGCCATGAGCGTAATAGGGGACGTACCACGTTTTATTGAGGTGCTATAAAGAGAAACAAATGTGAACGCACCACGGTATTTTTTGAATGAGCAACGACATTAAAAAACAAGATGAGAAAAGGCTGTCTGCCCAAGACAAAGGACTTGCCGCGCCTGCTAAGCCGGGCGAAAATATAAATATTCAGGAGAATCGCCATGACGTCCAGACGACAACTGCAACAACTCGACCAGCGCTTGAACCAGTGGCGTGCAAGCCACGCGGACGCAGTGCAGGTGCGGGCGGCGTATCGCCAGCAGGTGTTGCGCTTCACGTTGAGTTCGATGGCGCTGGAAAACGAGCCAGTCAATCCGCAGCGGCTGGCGCAACTGCTGAATCAACCCGCCCGCTAGATGCCACGCGCGAACTGGCGACGGTTGCCGGTGCGCTCACCTATACCGAGGTATCCGAACGCATTGCGTTGAACATTGCGCATTGCCTCGATGCCTTGCTGGAACAATCTCCCGATGACATCTGTATTACGCCGGAATGGATTTGTGATATTCACCGCAGCATCGCGGGGGAGTTGTTTCCAAGTTGGGCGGGGTACTTCCGTAGCGCCGATGTTCAGGTGGGGACGCACCTGCCGCCACCCGGACACGAGGTCGCTATCCACACCAAAAATTTCTGTCTCGACCTTGATGAACGTTTGCGCCATTTGCAGGGGGCAGCTTCCTTTGCGGGATTGCTGGCTTGGGTGGATTGGCGTTTCCAGTGGATAAACCCCTTTAAGGATTTCAACGGTAGAGCCGGGCGTATCCTGCTCGTTGCGCTATGCTACAAGCTCGGTTTGCCGCCGATGAATCCTGCTGCCGACGAATCTGGCAAGCAGGCTTATTTTGAGGCGTTGCGTGCTGCCGATGTGAGTGATCTCGGGTCGTTGACGGAGTTGTGGCTAAGCCGGCTGGCAAATATTGATTGAAAGGTGGGTGAAAAAAATGAGTAAACAAATCCAGGAAACCTGCGATATCGCCGCGCCACACACACCAGCGGGCAAGGCATCGCTTGAGGCGCTCCGCAACGCCCATCCGGATGATCTTGCACGGCTTGGTATTTCATGGAATGGCGGTAAGGCGGTTGGCTTGTCACGAGGCGAGTTGCTGCCAGTTGGGGTAAACCTTGCG
Source organism: Gallionellales bacterium RIFCSPLOWO2_02_FULL_57_47 (assembly GCA_001801175.1). Taxonomy (GTDB): domain Bacteria; phylum Pseudomonadota; class Gammaproteobacteria; order Burkholderiales; family Gallionellaceae; genus Gallionella. The sequence goes on from MGWZ01000111.1 coordinate 2,172, forward strand.
GACTTGGTTATTGAAGATCGGAGATAAGCGAATTATGCACACCGTTAATCTGACAACCGCGAAGGCGCAACTGTGTGAATTGGTGCGTTGTGCCGAGAGCGGCGAAGAGATTGTGATTACCCGGCATGGTCGTCCGGTTGCGAGAATGGTGGCTGTTACTCCTGTCAAACAACCATTGCCATTGAAAAGGTTGGCTGAGTTTCGCAGAAAGCTTCCGGCGTGGAGTGAAGGTAGTGCCGAAATTTTGCGCAAGTTGCGCGATGCAGCCAGGTAGGTCGGGCTCCGCCCGGCAACAATTTTGCGGCGGGTGTAACCCGCCCTACGGAACCACAAATTAGGAGAGCGCCATGAGCAAACAAGTCCAGGAAGCCTACATCGTCGCCGCGACGCGCACGCCGGTGGGCAAGGCGCCGCGCGGGATGTTCCGCAACACCCGTCCCGACGACCTGCTGGTGCATGTGCTGAGGAGCGTGCTGGCGCAGGCGCCGTCGCTTGACCCGGCGAGTATCGGCGATGTGATCGTCGGTTGCGCGATGCCGGAGGCGGAGCAGGGAATTAACGTGGCGCGCATCGCATTGCTACTGGCGGGGTTGCCGAACGTGGTGCCGGGGCTGACCGTCAACCGCTTCTGCTCTTCCGGCTTGCAGGCGGTGGCGCTGGCGGCGGATCGCATCCGGCTCGGCGAGGCGGAGGTGATGATCGCGGCGGGCATGGAGAGCATGAGCATGGTGCCGATGATGGGCAACAAGGTGGCGTTCAATCCGGCGATCTTCGAGGATGAACATGTCGCCATTGCTTACGGCATGGGCATCACTGCCGAGAAGGTGGCGGAGCGCTGGAAGGTGTCGCGCGAGGCACAGGATGAATTTGCCTACCAGAGCCACCAGCGCGCGATGAAGGCAATTACTACCGGCGAATTCAACGATGAGATCACGCCTTATCGCATTGCAGAGCATGTGCCGGATCTGGATTCACGCGAGATTAAAACAATGGCGCGCGAAGTGTCACAGGACGAGGGGCCGCGCGCCGATACTTCGGTCGAGGCTCTAAGTAAACTCAAGCCGGTGTTCGCGCAGCAGGGTTCGGTCACTGCGGGCAACAGTTCGCAGATGTCGGACGGCGCGGCAGCCGTGCTGCTGTGCTCCGAGGCCGCGCTGAAGCGCTACAACCTCACGCCTATCGGCAAGTTCCTCGGCTTCAGCGTCGCGGGCGTGCCGCCGGAGATCATGGGCATCGGCCCGAAGGAAGCGATCCCGCGCGCGTTGAAGCAAACGGGATTGAGCCTGAAAGACATGGGCTGGATCGAACTCAACGAGGCCTTCGCCGCGCAGTCGCTGGCAGTGATCCACGATGTCGGCCTCGACCCGGCCATCGTCAACCCGCTCGGCGGCGCGATCGCGCTCGGCCACCCGCTCGGCGCGACCGGCGCGATCCGCACTGCGACGCTGCTGCACGGTCTGCGCAGACGCAAATTGAAATACGGCATGGTGACGATGTGCATAGGAACCGGCATGGGTGCGGCAGGGATTTTCGAGGCGTTGTAGTTTTGCCGGATAGCTGTATTATGTACAGAATATTGCACAATCAACATTGACGAGCGAGGCAAATATGGCAATTTCTGCAAGCGACGTTGTGCCGTTTTCTCAGGCGCGCGCCAACCTTTCCGAGTTGGCTGAACAGGTCAAGGGTGGAGCGGAAAAAATCATCACCAAAAACGGCGAGAGTTATGTCGCTTTGATTGATGCGGGACGCCTGGATTACTACCATCGTCTGGAACACGAACGCATCCACCTGTTGCTGATCGATGCGGCAGACAAGGGGCTGGATGACGTGAAAGCTGGACGGGTAAAGGACGCCCGCCAGGCTATCCAGAAGATCAAGCGCAGCCGCACGGCATAGTCTCCGGACGGCGTGACTAAAAAAATCGCCGTTAAGCTGACCGCCCACTTCGAGCGCAACCTCGAAGCAGTGGAATTATTTCTTGCCGAGGCGGACGCGTTGCCTGCCTATGACAAACTGCTGGACGAATTGCTGGATACGCTTATTCCCAATCTGGAGCGCTTTCCGGCAATGGGCAGAAACTTCCTTGACCGGTCTGCGCAATCGGTGGAAACCGTGAATGCGCTTAATCGGCTACAGGCGAAATTGCGCAATTGCGAGTTGCGCGAGTACCTGCTGGCGAATTATCTGGTGCTGTATGCAAGATTCGACACAGAAATCTATTTGCTGGTGATCAAGCATCACCGCCAGCTCTCATTCGATTTCCAGTCTTTGTGGCCGACGCTGCCGCCAAATAACAGTTAGCCGCTATTAAAAACCCCCATGTCTCTCCCACCCCATTCATTGACCAACCCGAAAGTTTCTCTCGATCTGAATCATGAGACTTTGCAGCAAACGCTGCGTGCACAAGGCGAGATGTGGCACAACCTGGTGACGGAGCGTTGCCCGCATTTATTTGCCGATGTGCCGGTATTCATCACAGCTGCGCAGATGCGGCAGATGCGCGAAGTGATCGATGCGGTGGAGCGGGTAGTGTGGCTGCCTGGATGGCTCGGTACAAAAGCGGCCCCTCTCCCCCGGCCCCTCTCCCGCCTGCGGGAGAGGGGAGAGACACTCGGCGTGTTCTACGGCTATGACTTCCACCTGAACAGCGACGGCGCGCATCTGATCGAGATCAACACCAATGCGGGCGGCGGGTTTTTGAATGCGTTGCTTATCGACAGCCAGCGCGAAACCGGATTGCCGGGTACTAAGGCAGCGGAAGCAAATCTCGATCATGTGTTTCTTGAGATGTTCCAGAACGAATGGCATCTGGCTCGCGGCGATGCGCCGCTCAACACCGTCGCTATCGTCGACGAACAGCCTGAGTCGCAATACCTTTATCCGGAATTTCTGCTGGCGCAGCGGATGTTCGAGCGTGCCGGGATTTCAGCATACAACGTTGATCCCGCCGCGTTGCAGGCGCGCGGCGATGGCATTTATCTCGATGGGCAGAAAATCGACCTGGTCTACAACCGCCTGACGGATTTTTCCTTGCAGCAGCATCCCATATTACGGCAGGCATATCTGGAGGGCAGCGCAGTCGTAACGCCCTCCCCCGCGCATTACACCCGTTATGCCGACAAGCGTAATCTGGCGCGGCTGACCGATGCGGAGGCGCTACGTGCGCTTGGCGCGAACGAAGCCGACATCGTTACCCTGCAGGCTGGTGTACCGCAGACACGGCAGGTGGAGGCGGCAGACCATGATCGATGGTGGCAGGAGCGCAAGCAATGGTTCTTCAAGCCCGCCACGGGTTACGGCAGCAAGGGCAGCTACAGCGGCGCCAAGCTCACCCGGAGGGTGTTCGAGGAGATCATGCAGGGCGGTTATGTCGCGCAGCGCATGGCCGCACCGGGCGAACGCATGGTCTGTGCGGAGGGGACGGAACCGCAGTCGCTCAAGTACGATGTGCGCTGCTACGTTTACGACGGACAGGTGCAACTGGTCGCGGCGCGGCTGTACCAGGGACAGACCACCAATTTCCGCACGCCGGGCGGCGGCTTTGCGCCGGTACGTGTTGTAGAATGACGGCGATGAATAACCAATAAGAAAGTTGAACAAGTCCTCCGTTCGTGGTGAGCCTGTCGAACCATGTGCAGAGGGCAATTAGCAATCTATATTAGCTTACCAGCCCTTCGACAGGCTCAGGGCGAACGGCCTTTTTATGCATTTCCAACAACATTTCACATGACTCTTTACGCATTTCTTGCTATCGGAACCGGCGCAGCACTCGGCGCATGGCTGCGCTGGGGGTTCGGGCTGTGGTTCAATCCGGCACTTCCGGAATTGCCGCTCGGCACGCTTGCGGCCAACCTGGTCGGCGGTTACCTGATCGGTATGGCCATGGCATTTTTCATGCAGCATCCCGGCGTATCGCCGGAATGGCGTCTGCTCATCATTACCGGCTTTCTCGGCGGGCTGACCACGTTTTCCACCTTTTCGGCGGAGACCGTTACTCTGTTGATGCGCGGGCAGTATGCGTGGGGAGCGGGCATCATCGCGGCACACCTGGGCGGCTCGCTGCTGATGACGGTGCTGGGCATCCAGACTTTCAAATGGTTACATCAATAGGGATTCAATCATGGATATGCTTGCTTTCTATGTCAGTGAAAAACAACACCATGCCGGTATGCCGCTGTATGAATGGCTGCTGGAAGAAGCCAAGGCGCTGGGCATACACGGGGGTTCTGCATTTCGCGCGATTGCCGGATTTGGCCGCCACGGAAAAATGCACGAGGAAACTTTTTTTGAGCTGGCCGGCGAACTGGCAGTAAAGATCGAGTTTATCCTGGATGATGCGCTTGCTGACCAGCTACTGGACAGATTGCGCAGCCAGAGCAAAAATGTGTTTTACGTGCGTCACAAAGTGCAGTCAGGGGTCATTTGAGAAACGTATTTTGACGGGGGGCATCATGATTAAATCTGCTTTGCTGCGTTCGATATTGTTTGTCATGGCAGGCGCGTTGCTGCCGTCTTTCGCTTTTGCGCATTCCGGTGCCGGCCATGCTGGCATTGGTGAGGCCAGCGGCTTTATGCTTGGCCTCACGCATCCGTCCAGCGGACTGGATCATGTCTGCGCGATGCTGGCGGTCGGGCTGTGGGCTGCGCAGATGGGCGGGCGTGCAGTATGGGCGGTGCCGCTCACCTTTGTCGGCGTGATGGCCTTGGGCGGCGTATTTCAAATATTGGGTATCAGTCTGCCGTTCGTCGAGCAGGGCATCGTGCTGTCGGTGTTGCTGCTGGGCGTGCTGATCGCCGCGTCGGTTCGTTTGCCGCTCTGGTTGGGCAGCGGCATCGTCGGCTTGTTTGCGCTATGGCACGGGCATGCGCACGGTGCCGAGATGCCCGCGCTGGCCTCCGGAATCGAATATGCGCTGGGCTTCATGCTGGCGACGGCGTCATTGCACGCTATCGGTATCGCATTTGGCTTGGGGATGCAACGGATGGCGCGAGAACGTTTGGTTCACTTTGCCGGAGCGGGCATCGCGCTGTGCGGGGTGTATCTGGCGGTGACGTAGCTGGCAGATAGTGCCGGCACCTACCACGGATTCAGCGTTAGCATTGTCAGCACTTTGCCGTCGCTCTTTCCCACCAGTACCGCCAGGCTACGATGTTTGGCACGCAGAGGCAGAAAGCCCAGATCCGCTTCATTCCGCCCGCTGGTGTGCATCGCTTCATCTATCTCGACGGCACGATCCGGATTGAGCTTTTTCAACTCTGCCAGGGGCCTTGCGGCCCGGCCCGCAGCTGCCATATGCTCGCTGTAAGGCTTGTAGTATTTCGGAAACATTGGCAAATCCTTGCCGGAAAATGCGCTCATTACCAACTCGTTTCTTTCGTTGATGTCGGTCGGCATCTCAGAATAAACGTAAACCGGACCGGTGAGCGGCAGCGACCGGTAGTCCGGAAATCTTGCCTTGGCGAGATCTTCTTTGCTCAACATATGGGCGGTAACCAGATCGAATGAATCCTTGCTGAACACCACATACACCGGGCGTGCCTGAAACACCACGCTCATGCCGTAGATCAGCGCTGAAACCTGCAGCAGGGCGATGACCGACAGGTCGAAAGTCAGCGCCTTGCGGCTCTTCTTCGCATTGAAGATTAACAGGGTGACAAGCGGCCCCAATGTCACATCCACCCCGAGCAGAATCAGCAAGACTTGCTGTCCTCCAACCGCCGCGAAGTACGGGTGCGGATACCAGAGCAGCAGCATGAGAGCGAGCACCGCTGCCGCGATGACCGCGCTTACGGCAAGATGTATGGAGGAAGCTTTCCAGCGTGACATAACGGTTGAAGATCGTGATGTGGCGCGGAACAGTTTATCACGCAGCAAAAAAGTCCTTGACCTTATCCATCCATGATTTCGCGCGCGGGTTGTGGCGTTCGCTGTCTTTCTCGTTGATGGCTTCGAACTCGCGCAGCAATTCCTTCTGGCGGTCAGTCAGACTGACTGGCGTTTCGACGACCACGTGGCAGTGCAAATCGCCATAACCGGAACTGCGGATTCCCTTGATGCCTTTGCCGCGCAGCCGGAAGATTTTTCCGCTTTGCGTTTCGGCAGGAATCTTGATCGTGGCTACTCCGTCCAGCGTGGGGATTTCAATCGAGCCGCCAAGCGCGGCGGTGCTGAAGCTGATCGGCATTTCGCAATGCAGGTCGTTGTGGTCGCGCTGGAAAACCGCGTGCGGCTTGGTATTGATCACCACATACAGATCGCCGGGGGGCCCGCCATTCACGCCATGCTCGCCCTCGCCGGCGAGACGGATACGATCATCGTTATCCACGCCCGCCGGAATTTTTACCGACAGTGTCTTGTGTTGCTTGATACGACCGTTGCCGCTGCAGTCCTTGCATGGCGAGGAGATTATTTTTCCGTTGCCGTGGCAGCGCGGGCAGGTTTGCTGGATGGAGAAAAAGCCCTGTTGCATGCGCACCTGTCCATGCCCGCCACAGGTGGTGCAGGTGGTTGGGGTGGTGCCGGGCTTTGCGCCGGAGCCATGACAGGTTTCGCATTCCGCCATCGTGGGAATGCGAATCTGCGTCTCGGTACCACGAGCGGCCTGCTCCAGCGTGATTTCCATGTTGTAGCGCAGGTCGGCGCCGCGATGCACATTGCTGCGCCCTCCGCCGCTGCGCCCCGCGCCGAAAATGTCGCCAAAAATATCGGAAAAATCGAAGCCGGCCGCGCCACCCGCGCCGAACGGGCTGCCGCCGCCCATGCCGCCCGCTTCAAACGCGGCGTGGCCATGCTGGTCGTAAGCGGCGCGCTTCTGCCCGTCGCTCAGCGTTTCATAGGCTTCCTTGGCTTCCTTGAAGTGTTCTTCCGCCTTAGGATTGTCCGGGTTGCGGTCGGGGTGATGCTTCATCGCCAGCTTGCGATAAGCCTTCTTGATTTCTTCGTCGGAGGCGTCGCGATTGACGCCGAGGACTTCGTAGTAGTCTTTTTTGGACATAGTCGTTAGTAGTTAGTCGCTAGTCGTTAGTTGAAAAGCGAACTGGTCGCTAGTTTGTTGTCGCTAGTCGTTAGCTGGAAAGCAAACCCGAGGGGGTTTAACTAACGACTAACGTCTAGCGACTAACGACTATTTCTTGTCCTTTACCTCAGTGAACTCGGCATCCACCACGTCGCCTTCGTCCTTCTTCTGGTCGGAACAGGTTTCGCCCGGGCCACAGCTTCCGCAGCCTTCCGCGCCCTGCGCCTTGGCCTGTTCGGCGGCGTACATCTTTTCACCCAGCTTCTGTGCGGCAGTCGCCAGTGCTTCGGCTTTGGCTTCGATGGCTTCCTTGTCGTCGCCTTTTACCACTTCTTCGGCTTCCTTCAAGGCGGCTTCGATAGCGCCCTTTTCCTCTGCATTCAGTTGCTCGCCGTATTCCTTCAACGATTTGTGCGTGGAATGGATCAGCGAGTCGAGTTGGTTGCGTGCAGTCACCAGTTCCAGCGCCTTGCGGTCGTCTTCGGCGTGGATTTCGGCATCCTGCACCATGCGCTGAATCTCCGCTTCGCTCAAACCCGAACTAGCCTGGATCTTGATCTTGTTTTCCTTGCCGGTCGCCTTGTCTTTCGCCGACACGTGCAGGATGCCGTTCGCATCAATGTCGAAAGTCACTTCGATCTGCGGCATGCCGCGCGGCGAGGGCGGGATATCGGACAGGTTGAACTGCCCCAGGCTCTTGTTGCCGGAAACCACTTCGCGCTCGCCTTGCAGCACGTGTATGGTCACCGCGTTCTGATTGTCTTCGGCGGTGGAGAAAACCTGCGATGCCTTGGTCGGGATCGTGGTGTTCTTCTTGATCAGCTTGGTCATCACGCCGCCCATGGTTTCGATACCCAGGCTGAGCGGGGTCACGTCCAGCAGCAGCACGTCCTTCACTTCTCCTTGCAGCACGCCGCCCTGGATCGCTGCGCCAACAGCAACAGCCTCGTCAGGGTTCACGTCCTTGCGTGGCTCCTTGCCGAAGAATTCCTTTACTTTCTCCTGCACCATAGGCATACGAGTCTGGCCGCCGACCAGGATCACGTCGGCGATGTCGGAGTTGGACACGCCCGCATCCTTCATAGCGATCTTGCATGGCTCAATGGTGCGCGCGATCAGGTCTTCGACCAGGCTTTCCAGCTTGGCGCGGGTGATTTTTACCGCCAGGTGTTTCGGGCCGCTTGCGTCTGCGGTCACGTATGGCAGGTTCACTTCGGTTTGCTGCGCGCTGGACAATTCGATCTTGGCCTTTTCCGCCGCGTCTTTCAGGCGTTGCAATGCCAGCACGTCCTTGCGCAGGTCGATGCCGCTTTCTTTCTTGAACTCATCCACCAGATAGTCGATCACGCGCATATCGAAGTCTTCGCCGCCGAGGAAAGTGTCACCGTTGGTGGACATCACCTCAAACTGGTGCTCGCCCTCGATCTCGGAGATATCGATGATGGAAATATCGAACGTGCCGCCGCCCAGATCATACACCGCGATCTTGCGGTCGCCTTCCTGCTTGTCCAGACCGAAAGCCAGCGCGGCTGCGGTCGGCTCGTTGATGATGCGCTTCACTTCCAGACCGGCGATGCGCCCGGCATCCTTGGTAGCCTGGCGTTGCGAGTCGTTAAAATAGGCGGGAACGGTGATAACCGCTTCAGTGACCGGCTCGCCGAGATAGTCTTCGGCGGTCTTCTTCATTTTCATCAGCACTTGCGCGGAAATTTCCGGTGCGGAAAACTCCTTGTCGCGCACCCTCACCCACGCATCGCCGTTCTTGGCTTTGATGATCTTGAAAGGAACCATGTCGATGTCTTTCTGCACCATCTTCTCGTCGAAGCGGCGGCCAATCAGACGCTTTACGCCATACAGCGTATTGGTCGGGTTGGTGACAGCCTGACGCTTGGCGGGCGCACCCACCAGTACTTCGCCGTCTTCCATGTAGGCGATGATCGACGGTGTGGTACGCGCTCCTTCCGCGTTCTCGATCACCTTGGTCTTGCCGTTTTCCATGATGGCCACGCAGGAGTTGGTCGTGCCCAGGTCAATTCCGATGATTTTTCCCATGATGCTTCCTTTCAGTTGAATGCTTGATAAATAAGTGTTTGTTGCCTTGCCGCCTAACATAGGGGCGGCGCTGGTTATTTCAAGTAGCTTGTAGCTGGTAGCCTGTAGCGGGTAGCGAAACCGGGGCTGGCTACAAGCTAATAGCTACAGGCTACCAGCTTATTATTCCTTGGCTTTGGCCACCAGCACCAGTGCTGGCCGCAATATTCGGTCATTCAAGGAGTAACCCTTCTGCATCACGCTGACCACGGTGTTGGCGGGCTGGTCGCTGTCCACCATGCTGATCGCCTGATGCTTGTGCGGGTCCAGCTTTTCGCCGACCGGGTTGATTTCGCAGATATTGAATTTTTCGAACACGCTGGAAAGTTGCTTCAGCGTCAGTTCCATACCGCTCTTGAAACTTTCGATATTTTCGGTCTTCACCGTCAGGCCCGCTTCCAGGCTGTCCTTCACCGCCAGCATTTCGCTGGAAAAGCGCTCGACGGCGAATTTCTGCGCCTTGCTCACGTCTTCAACCGCACGGCGGCGGATATTCTCCCCCTCGGCCTTGGCATACATCCACGCATCATAATGCTCCTGCGCCTTGCGTTCGGCTTCCTTGAGCATTTCCTCAAGGCTGGGCATCACTTCCGGAGTGCTTGCGGCGGGTTCGGCGCTTGCCGGGGTTGCTTGCTGCTCAATTTGCGGGGTGGTTTCGTTTTGTTCCATGCTGTTTCTCCGTGTTTCAACTTTATGGGTAATTGGGACAAAGTTTCTCTTTTCAAGAGCAGAAGCAAAATTATTTTTGCCGCGTGAGATAATGCGCGCCGTTAAGAAGTTGTACAGTCATGCTCACCACCAAGAACTACCACTGGCGCATCGCCGGATTCTATTTTTTCTACTATGCCTTCATAGGGATGTTTGCACCCTACTGGAGCTTGTACCTGAAATCCATTTACTTCAGCGCCATCGAGATCGCCATCCTGATGTCAGTGCAGCCGGTGATGCGCATGATTGCGCCGAACATCTGGGGCTGGCTGGCCGACCATACAGGCAAACGACTGCTGGTTGTGCAGATCGCGGCTACGTTGAGCGCAGTGTTCTATCTGGGCGTGTTTGCCACCACCAGTTTCTGGGGCATGTTGCTGGTGCTGGTGCTGATGAGCTTTTTCTTGAGCGCGTCGATCCCGCTGGTTGAGGCAACCACGCTCACTTACCTCGGCAAGCACGCCGCGCGCTATGGGCGCATCCGCTCGTGGGGGTCGGTCGGGTTTATTATCGCCGTGGTGGGATTGGGCTTTGCCTTCGATTACATTGCCATCGGCTGGCTGCTGTGGGCCGGGCTGTTCATCATGTTGGGCATCCTGTTCTTCTCGCGGTTGATACCTCATACCGAGGTGCCTGCGTATCACACCGACAGCCAGCCTATCCGGGAAATCATGCTGCAGCCGCGCGTGATGGCTCTGTTCGGCGCCTGCTTTTTGATGTCCGTCGCGCACGGTCCTTATTACACTTTTTTCTCGATTTATCTGGTCGAGCACGGCTACGCCAAAAGCGCGGTGGGCGGGTTGTGGGCGCTCGGCGTGATCTGCGAGATCGGCGTGTTCTTCCTGATGCCGTGGCTGGTTCGCCGCTTCGGTTATACACGCATCCTGCTGGGCAGCTTTGCCTGCGCAATATTGCGCTTCTTGCTGATCGGCTGGTGCGTGGATTTGCTGTTGCTGCTGCTCGTCGCACAAATGCTGCACGCCGCCACCTTCGGCGCGTATCACGCCGCCTCGGTGGGGCTGGTGCATGAATTTTTCCGGGGACGGCATCAATCCAAAGGCCAGGCCCTGTTCGGCAGTCTCACCTACGGCGCTGGCGGAATGTTGGGTGCGCTGGCGAGCGGTCCGATCTGGCAACACTACGGCGCCAGCGTGCTGTATTCATGCAGCGCGGGCATGGCGCTGCTGGGATTGCTGTTGATGTGGTGGAAACTGGGGATGGCGGGCACGCAGCAGTCATCCTAGCTGCGCAGGGATGCACTGGCATGCGCGGCCTGCTGCTTTTTAATGATTACAGACAACCCTCCCCGCATCGCGTTTCGATTTGTTCCTGCGCCCGAAGACAGGCGCGATGAATCGCGCCGCGGCGATATTCCCCCTATCGATCGGTAAATGAATTGCGGCAGGGATGAGCATGGCTTGATGGAATGTAAAGCGCATATGCGCAATTGCGCCGCAACTCAATTTCCGGGTTACGGAAGCATTCAGCGACCCGTCGGGCGGCAGTTTTTACGCTGCCGCCCGACGGGTCGCTGAATGTCTGCTGCTGACTGTGGTGCGAGTCCTGGAAGTAGCGGTTGCCTATGCTTCAGCTGTTTCGGCAGAGGCTGCTTTGGCAGATGGCCGCTTTCCGCCACGCACCGCACCGATGGCGAACAAGCATGCCCCCGCGAAGATGAGGATCAGGTACTCGTAAGCCGGCATCCCGCCACGCAAGGACAGCAGGCTATCCAGCAAGCCCAGTACCATCAGGATAAAGCCAAATAGCTTGGTTATCACGCCTCGCCTGCCGAACTCTGCTTCCATGGTGTGCCCTTTATTTATGGCTATCAGGCAGCGGGCTTGGCAGCGCTACGCGCCCACCAGAGCAGACCGCCGACAAACAGACCCGCAATGATCAGTGCGGTAACGAGAGGCTTGGAACCGGCTGCCGGTTTCAGCAACAACCAGTACCAGGTCGTCATGGTGTGCTTCGAGCCCTTTTCGCCGTTATTGCTGCCGTCCCACGCAGCAAATGCCACCGGGATGAACCGGCCCTCGGTGAACTGGATATCCTTGTCCGGCGCGGAAGTGGTCAGTGGCCGGTACATCAGCACTTTCCAGGTCCCGTCGCTGTAGCTCGCCTTGGCCGTGAGTCCGACCCCGGCCGCATCGCGTTTCTCGATCTCCTTGAAACCTTTGCTGTTGAGCAGGCTGATGGTCTCCGTTGCGCCCTTGGTGCCGCTCTTCCAGTGCCAGATATTGACCGGATTGGCCGCATCCCCCATGCCGAAATAAGGCTTTTGCATTTCTTTCGGAATCACGACGGGCAGCTGCACGGCGACGCCGTCTTCCGCAATCGGTGCATCGGCGAGTTTCTCCGCGCTGTCGTCACCGGGAATGCTCTGGGTGCGGTCGTCCCACTCCAGCAACATCGCCACGGTCTTGTCGTTGTACATCGCCCGCACCGTGATGGTGTCATTGGAAGGCGTGAAATAACGCTCCCCTCCGATGATCTGCGGAACCGTATAAAAAGTGGTCGGCGTGGATGCTTCCCAGCGCTCGTCTTCCGGGGTGGTGGGCAATTCGCCCTCCACCATGTCCGCCTTGATCACGGTGTTTTCCGCATTGACCAGCTTGTCGGTCTTGGCCAGGGAGGCCACATAGTTGGCCACGTGCCAGAGTTCCTCGGTGCTCAGCTTCTTTTTGCTCTTGGGATCGGCAAAAGACGGCATCTCGGTGCCCGCAATTCCCGTGGAGATGCGCGTGAAGATGTCTTTTGGATCGTTGCTGCCGCGGAAGGTCCATGGCTTGGTCAGGTTGCGCGGCCAGGTACGCTCGCCGGCATCGCCCTTGAGCCGCTTGCTGGCGCTGCCCTTGCCTGTCTTGCCATGGCATTCCACGCAGCGGTCGCCGTCTTCAAACAGCTTCTTGCCCATCTCGATGCTCTCGTCCGAACTCTTGATCTGGGTGCCGTAGTCAACCTGCTTGGCGGGTGGTGTTTCGTAGCTGGCAAACGACTTGACGTAAGCCACCAGATCCCACATATCCTGCTCGGCAAGCAAATCACTCCAACCCGGCATCGCGGTGCCCGGCATACCGTCGCGGATCATGCGATAGATGTCGTCATCGTTGGGCGTCGGGTCCGCAAAATCAGAGCTTCTGATCTTGTAGTTGCCGGAAGTGAAATCCCGCGGCGGGGGGTTGAGCCGGTTTTTAGCCGCACCGTCACCCGCACCCTCCGCACCGTGACACCAGGTGCAACGCTTGTCGTATATCCCCTTGCCCTTGGCGGCATCACCAGGTTTTGCTGCTGCCGTTCCCGCCATAAACAACGCGGTACAAAAAGTCAGGAGAGCTATTTTATTTACAGAACTCATTTTTTTTCCCAATCGCCAGTTATTCATGTGCCCAAGACCTTGGTGCTCTGCCGGTATAGTCATACAGGAACAGAATTACTTTCCAGATCTCATCCTCGGTCAGGAAATCCTGCCAGACAGGCATGGATGAAATCCACGGTGCCGCCTCGGCAGGCAGGCCGGGGCCACCGGTGGCGATACGCCAGAACAGAAAGGATTCCTGCAATTGTGCGATCGTGCCCACGTCCTGGAAATTGAGCGGCGTGGGGTTCAGGCCCGATGCGTACGGACCCTTGCCGTCCAGTTTGTCGCCGTGGCAGTACTGGCAGTTCTGGATGTAAACATCCCCGCCCGCCTTGACCAGTTCGCTGAACTTGGCCGGATCTTCCTTCTGGAATTTGCGGTAAGGATTCTCCAGGGTGGCGAGGTTAAAGCTCTTGCCATACGCCTTGAACTTGGTCGGCGGTGCCGGATGGATGGTGCGCAATTCCATCGGCGCCTCGAAACTGGGCATCATGCTGGAATAGGTGTAGTAACCGGCCAGCAGCGGCACAATAACAAACACTACATTGCGTACCGTCTTTTTGGACGGGTCTTCGACCAGGGCCTTGATGGGGCCTACCAGCTCCTGGGCGCCCTCCTCGGTAAAGGTGAACACCATCACCACCCCTGCCACCACGAACAGCATATACATGGTGAGCAGGCTCTTGGGGATCAACTGGCCCAGCACCACGTCGAACAGCAGAATAAAGCTGAAATACACCCCAAGTATGATGAGGACCATTTGCAACAAGCGGGGAATGCGTCTTTTTTGTGTCATGATTATTTCAACCCTGCCAAGTAATTCACCAGCATCTCAAGCTCCTTCGCTTTCATTTGCTCACCGTATGTCGGGGGCATCATGCCACCCGTAAATCCTTTGGCAATAACCGCTTCGGGATCGAGTAGCGCCTGGCGCAGATATTCCTTGTTCTTCGTCTTGCCGATCTTGGTCAGATCCGGACCCAGCGCGCCTTCCTGGCCCGCAATCTTGTGGCAGGCACCGCAGGTAAACTTGGCGATGACTTCTTCAGGCGTTTTCAGCGGAGCCGCTTCTGCTGCTGCGGGCGCTTCCGCACCTGGGGCTTCCATCGCCGGGATCGCGACGGTCACTTCGGCGCCACCAGAATCCTGCAGGTAGGCAATGACCGCCGCGAGCTCAGCCTCGTTGAGGCCGATTCCGCCACCGGTCACATCGGGCATCGGGCTCTCGGTATCGTTGGTGCCTGACTTGCCGAATCCGGAAACCACAAAGGCCGACGGTTTCACCAATGACTCGTGCAGGTACTCCTCGACCGACTTTGCCGTCCCCTTGTAACGCGCATCCTTCATACGTTCCGGAGCCACGGTGCCAATCTTGTCCAGCATCGGCGCGCGGCCCATCGCGTTGTGGCACAGCGTGCAGGTTCCCTTGCCGTTATAAATCTTGCCGCCCAATGCAATGAACTGATCCATCGTCATGGCGCCGAGATCCAGCTTCTCCTCGACGGGCGGTGGCGCGGGTTTGATCTGCGGAATACCAAAATTGGAAAAACCCCAGAATCCCCCGACCATCAACAGACTGAAGAAGGATACTTTAAGAAAATTGATCATGCTTGCTCCTTCCAATAACCTTTAGCAACCACATGCTTGCCGCTAATCGTGCTCAACCAGAAGACAAAGATGACCATGGCCATGAATATAATCGTACCGATCGAAACAATGTTGGCCGCATAACCCAATCCCGGGGTATACGCATCGGGAGAGGCATCACGGAAAATATTGGACACGTGCCAATGCTGGCGTATACCGGAGCGGACGTAACCCATCAGGCCCATCAGCCACGTGAAGGACACGGCCAGCAGGAACAGCGCGTATTGCGACCGGGTGGACATACGCCCCCAGTGCAACGGCGCCACGTCTTTCGCACCCTTGTACATGAACGTGTCGATGACCGTGCTGACAATGATAATGATCAGCGTGGTCAATACCTGGGGTATCGAGGCCGCCACCTTGTACACCGTGTTGGTGAAATAGCCGTAATAGACGCCCAGGATGACGATATTGATCAGGCCCACGGTAAACAGCGCAATCTGCGCCGCGTTGCCGGTTGTCGCCCAGGATACGGTGGCGACTTTATTGGCGCGCCGGTAGAACATGAAGCTCATGAAGGTAAACGTGAGCAAAAAGTTCACCGCAGTATTTTTGGCCGGCATGATGCCAAACACCCCCAGATACGCGTGATAAGGCCCGCCGAGACTCTTGAGCTCGGAATTGGTGAGTACCAGGGTGTGCGGCGTAAACCACACCAGGAAGGCGGCCACCAGGACAATGGCGATGTATTTGATCCTGGGATTGTAGCGATAAGCACCTTCACTGCGTCCCATGCCGCACCACAGATAGTAGTTGGCCGACAGGAACAGCGCGCCGATCAGCACCGCCTGGATGATGAAGATCCAGGCGAACACGCCGCCCATCAGGGTAATACCCATCTGCTGGCTATAAGCATACATTTCGGCGGTGAGGTAATAACCGGCGAAAGGCAGGGGCAACAACGCCGCAATCGCGATGAAGTTGGCGTTATAACCTACCCAGTCATAATGGGCGCGCTCTTCGTTGTTCCTGGCGCTGAGGAACTTGAAAGCCGCATAGGCGCCAACAATCGAGCCGCCATACGCCACGTTGGCGACTACCCGGTGGATGTTGATCGGGTTCCACAGGAAATTATGGATCGCTTCCCAGGTGTTCCCGTTGAATACGCCCGCCGCATCCACGGCCGCCGGACTCATCATGAAGGTCGTCCAGGCATTGGCCAGGAACATCAGCAGGACACCGACCGCATTGAGCAACAGCCCGAACGTCAGGTGCACCCACTTCTTGTTGCCGCCCTGAAGCCAGTGCCAACCATAATAGTAGATGTACAGGACTGCACTCTCGGCAAAGAACAGCAGCGCGTACGCAAACATGCTCTCCTTGAAAATCAGGGCCAGGTACTTGAACAGGTCCGGATAGAAGAGAACCAGGCTGAAGGACAGCAAGCCGCCCAGTATCGCCGTAAGCGAGTAGGCGGTGATGCTGACCTTGATGAATTCATAAGCCATGTTGTCATAGCGCTCATCCCGGGTCATCATGCCGATGGACTCGATAATAAACACAAACATCGGCACCGCGACCACAAACGCCCCGAACCAGAGGTGCAGCTGAGCCACGAGCCACACCGCCACCCGGGCATTTACCCCCTTGATGGTGGGGTAATCCGCCTCAGTTAATTTTGGTGCAGGTGGATAAACGACCGCCGCTGCTGCCGGAGCCGCTTCTGCCGCCGCAGCAGGAGCTGCTGCTTCTGCTGCTGCCGGGGCCGCCGCTGCGGGCGCTGCTGCCTCGGATGCGTTCGCGACAGGGGTGAAGGCAGGCAGCATAAACATGGCAACAACAGCCAATAAAAACGCTCCGCCGATTATTTTTATATTCCGTATTAGCAAGATCTACTCCCGATTATTCTAATGTTCCGTATTAGCAAGATCTACTCTTGTTTATAAACGCCTGTGTACGCCTTAAGGGTGACGCTTCCTTAATGGGCGCCATACACCAGCGCCAACCCCTGAAGTTTCATCATGGAGAAATCCAGGGCAAAAAACATCAGGGCAAAGACAACAAACGCACCCACGAACGGTAAAAGATAAGCTTTCATATCGTTACGCCTTTAAAAACCACACAAAAAACACGGTCACAGCAATCAGAACCGACACAAAAAAGGCCGGCCCCGCCCAAGGGTACTTCGTTTCTCCACTTTCTTCTGTACTGCGTTTATCAGCGCTCATTTCCCAGCCCTTCCCTCAGCGATTTATCTGCCTGTTACGGATGCCCAATTCCCCAAAACCAACTTACCAAAAAAGGGGAGCCTGCTCCCCTTTTTGATTCCTGCCTTGCCAACTATAAAACAAAGAGATACATGATCAGGCAAATGAAAATGACATTCACCAGCATCCCGGAAAAAATGACGCCGTCAGCAATGTATTCTTTGTTCAGGTATTTCATTATTTAGCCATCTTCCGGATGTAGGCCAGCAGCCCATCCACCTCTGCCGCAGTCAGGGTTGCACCCCAGGGCGGCATCAATGGCGATTTGCTGATGGCCGGACCACCGTCCTTGATCACAGTCCTGATATCGTCATCGGAACGCTTCGACATGTCCGCGGCAATGGTGAAGTTGCGCGGATCCGTGGCGAAATCCTTGGTAACGTTGATACCCTTGCCGTCACCATTGACACCGTGACACTGGGCGCAATAAAAATCAAATACCTGCTTGTTGTCCGCCGCCTGGGCAGAACCCACTGCACCCAGGGCCAAACCCAGCGCCAGGGTGGTTGTTATTACAAATCTCGACATGAGTTTATCCTCCGTTTGTTCGTATTACTCGAAAGTGGCGATATACGCCGCTACGCCCTCGATATCTTTCGGATTAAGCGCGCTGGCAAAGTCCGGCATATCACGAACCGGCTTGAATACCTTGATGTTCGCCAGATAGGCGTTGACCCAGTCAGGGTTCAGCCTCTTGCCGGCGCCAGCCAGGCTGGGACCGCTCTTGCCGCCGCGCACTTCACCCTTTTCCGAGTACTCGTGACATCCGCCACAGGGCATCTTCTTGCCGAAGATCGCCTTCGCCTGCGGAGTCACTTTGGCAGTGATTACGCCTGCCTTGACTTCCGCCGAGGTCAGACCCATCAGGAAATCCGCAGTTGCTGCCGCGTCTCCAGCCGATTGCTTGGGATGATCGCCCTTGTTGACGTCGGAGAGCGAGTTGTATTTCAGCGGACGAATCTGCTTGGGGTTCTGCAGCCAGGCCACCAGCCAGTCCTTCTTGAACTTGCTGCCGGCATACCAGAGCTCCGGACCCTTCTTGGCCAGCTGGTCGGCTATCGTCTTTTCCTTTGCCGGGCCGTCCGTGTAATGGCAGCTGGCACAGTTCTTCTTGAAAATCGCATCCCCGCCAGCCGCGTAGCCGGGGGCCGTCATAACCAGCAAAGCCGCACCAACGGAAACGGTGACTGCTAGTAGTCTCATATCGCACTCCTCTCTATTTTCTATTTCTGTGGATTCAAAAAACAAACTGTTACGGATTCTTACTGTTTAGATTTTTCTTGTTTTTTTATTAATCTTTTTATTATTTTTCTTTTTATTCTTGTTCTTGTTGTTATTTCGTTATTTTCATTTGCTTCATTTTTTGGGATACTCGGACCTGCAACCCAACCTGCCCAGTGCGACTCCTGTACACGGCCAACCAGCGCGG
>MGWZ01000112.1 GCA_001801175.1 Gallionellales bacterium RIFCSPLOWO2_02_FULL_57_47
CGACAACGTCAGCATTACCGTTAACCTGATCAACCCGATCGCGATGGAAGAAGGGTTGCGCTTCGCGATTCGCGAAGGCGGCCGCACTGTCGGTGCGGGTGTGGTTGCAAAGATTATTGAATAGCAGGATTGCGGATCGAGGATTGCGGATCGAGGAGTGTGAGTAGCGGTTTTGCTCAATCCTGAATCCTCGATCCTCGCTCCTGAATTTAATAGGCCAGTAGCTCAATTGGTAGAGTATCGGTCTCCAAAACCGAGGGTTGGGGGTTCGAGACCCTCCTGGCCTGCCAAAAAAGCAAGTAAAGTTGATTGGAATAATCGCGCATGGTAGACAAAATCAAGTTGGTCATTGCCTTTCTGCTGATAGTAGCAGGCATAGCAGGCTTCTATTACTTGCACGACAGCGCGGCAGTGCTAAGACTGGCTTCGGTGCTGGTTGGTTTGTTGCTGGCTGCGGCAGTAGCATGGAGCAGTGACCCTGGCAAACGTTTTTTTATTTTTGGTAAAGATTCTGTTGCCGAGGCAAAGCGTGTGGTTTGGCCGTCGCGCAAGGAAACGCTGCAAACCACCGGCGTGGTGATTTTGTTTGCTATTGTGATGGCGCTGTTTTTGTGGGCGGTGGATGCCAGCCTGATGATGATGGTGAACAAACTGATGGGGCGGGGTGAGTGATGGGCATGCATTGGTATGTTGTTCATACGTACTCGCAGTTTGAAAAAAGCGTACAGCGCGCATTAATCGAGCGAATTCAGCGCGAGGGAATGCAGGATAAATTTGGCCAGATTCTGGTTCCGGTGGAGGAGGTAGTGGAGCTGAAAGCCGGGCAAAAGAGTATTACGGAACGCAAATTCTTTCCCGGTTATGTGCTGGTTGAAATGGACATGACTGACGAGACCTGGCACTTGGTGAAGAGCACTCCCAAAGTGACCGGTTTTCTTGGGGGGTCGGCGATGAAACCCACGCCGATCAGTGAAAAGGAAGTGCAGCATATCATGCAGCAAATGCAGGCTGGTGTTGAAAAACCAAGACCTAAAGTGCTGTTTGAGGTGGGCGAGTTGGTGCGTGTTAAAGAAGGCCCATTCACCGATTTCAACGGGTCGGTCGAAGATGTTAACTACGACAAGAATAAAATCCGCGTTGCTGTGACCATCTTTGGCCGCTCGACACCGGTGGAGCTGGATTTTGGCCAGGTAGAAAAGGCCTGAGAGTGGAAGCTGGTAGCCTGTAGCTGGTAGCTGGTAGCTTTTGCTACAAGCTACGCGCTACTGGCTACAGGCTGTTTTTAACGGGGAGCGTATCGGTGTAACAGCGGTATGCGTTTAACCCACTGATAAGGAGTAGTAACGTGGCAAAAAAAGTCATCGGTTATATCAAATTGCAAGTGCCTGCGGGCAAGGCAAATCCAAGTCCACCGATAGGCCCGGCATTGGGTCAGCGCGGTTTGAATATCATGGAGTTCTGCAAAGCGTTTAACGCGCAAACCCAAGGTGTTGAACCAGGTCTGCCGATTCCGGTGGTGATCACCGCTTTTGCGGACAAGAGTTTCACCTTCATCATGAAGACTCCGCCCGCGACCATTCTGATCAAGAAGGCCGCCGGTGTGCAAAAGGGCAGTAAAACGCCGCACACCGACAAGGTGGGCAAGCTGACCCGCAAGCAAGCGGAAGAAATCGCAACAACCAAGATGCCTGATCTGACCGCTGCCGATATGGACGCCGCCGTGCGCACCATCGCGGGAAGCGCGCGCAGCATGGGCATCACCGTGGAGGGCGTATAACATGTCCAAACGCTATAAAACAATTGCGGCCAAGATTGATCGCAACAAGCTGTATCCTGTGAACGATGCGTTGAACCTGGTCAAAGAAACTGCCGTGGCAAAGTTCGATGAGTCTATCGATATTGCGATAAACCTCGGTATTGATGCGCGCAAGTCAGACCAGTTGGTGCGCGGTTCCGTGGTGTTGCCCAAGGGTACTGGCAAAACCGTGCGCGTAGCGGTATTCGCGCAGGGCGCGAAGGCCGAAGAGGCCAAGGCCGCCGGTGCGGACATCGTCGGTTTCGAAGACTTGGCCGAATCCATCAAGGGCGGTAACCTGAACTTTGACGTGCTGATTGCCAGCCCGGATGCAATGCGTCTGGTCGGACAATTGGGCCAGATTCTCGGTCCGCGCGGTTTGATGCCTAATCCCAAGGTGGGCACGGTGTCCGCCGATGTGGCGGGTGCGGTGAAGAACGCCAAGGCTGGTCAGGTGCAGTACCGTACCGACAAGAACGGTATCGTGCAGTGCACCATCGGACGTGCTTCGTTTGCTCCTGAAGCATTGCGCGAAAACCTGCTGGCGTTGATCGACGCGCTGAACAAGGCCAAACCGGCCGCCTCCAAGGGGGTATACCTGAAGAAGGTATCGCTTTCCAGCACCATGGGTGCGGGCATCCGTGTTGAGCAGGCCAGTCTGACTGCATAGTTATATTGAATTTGTTGGCGAGATTATGTGTCTTGTCGGCATTTGTTTTTGGACTGCTGGCGGTTTGCAGCATCCAAGACCGGTGGAGCCAGGAATCAGGTATCGGGAATCAGATATCAGTATCCAGGCTTAATTGAGGGGATTTGGATATGGGATTTGGATTTGAGTGTCACTGGCACCTGATTCCTGATTCCTGATTCCTGATTCCCGATTCCCCCGTAGATGGTGTGCCCGCGAGCGGGATTGTTTTCCTGTCTCAAGGTCGCTGTTGCAACCGATGGAATGTGCGCAAGCGCATTCTGGAATAATGGAGGAAGACTTGAGTCTCAATCTGCAAGAAAAACAGGCAGTGGTCGCGGAAGTCAGTGCACAGGTTGCGCAGGCCCAGACTATCGTCTTGGCAGAGTACCGTGGCATCAAGGTCGGCGACATCACCAGGCTGCGCGCCAATGCACGCAAGTCGGGGGTGTATTTCCACGTGTTGAAAAACACGCTGGCGCGACTTGCGGTGCAAGGCACTCCGTTCGAATCACTGGCTGACAAGATGGTCGGACCGCTGGTGTATAGCATCAGCTCTGATGCCGTCGCTGCCGCCAAGGTGGTGTATGAATTCGCCAGGACAAACGACAAGCTGGTCGTGAAAGCGGGCTCTTACAACGGCAAGGTGCTGGATGCCGCAGGCGTGAATGCGCTGGCTTCCGTACCGTCGAAGGAAGTGTTGCTGGCACAGCTGTGCGGTTTGCTACAGTCGCCGGTTTCTGGCTTGGCTCGCGTACTCAGCGCGGTAGCCGAGAAAAAAGAACCTGTCGCTGCTTGATCCGATTAATTATTTAAAGTTAGGAAAACAAAATGGCATTCGATAAAGACGCATTTTTGGCTACTCTGGACAATATGTCCGTGCTGGAACTCAACGAGCTGGTCAAGGCGATTGAGGAGAAATTCGGTGTTTCCGCTGCTTCGATGGCTGCACCGGCTGCTGCTGGCGGCGCTGCTGCTGGCGCCGCTGCTGCTGAACAAACCGAATTCAGCGTGATCCTGAAGGCCGCCGGTGATAACAAGGTGAATGCAATCAAAGCGGTTCGCACCATTACCGGGCTTGGCTTGAAAGAAGCCAAGGATCTGGTGGACGGTGCACCAAAGGCTGTCAAGGAAGGTATTTCCAAGGCTGATGCCGATGCAATTCTGAAGCAGTTGGTTGAAGCTGGCGCAACGGCTGAAATCAAGTAAGGTTGTGCGTTGTAGAAAGGCTGACGGCTTACCGTCAGCCTTTTGCCGCTTTAAAAAGCCAGCGGCCAGGAAGTCTGTAAACATTTCCTGCCCCCTGTCTTTTTCCTCGATCGTGGAGATTATATGAGCTACTCTTTTACCGAAAAAAAACGCATCCGTAAAAGCTTTGCCAAGCGAGTCGGTGCGCTGCCGGTTCCTTTCCTGCTGTCCACCCAGTTGGAATCCTTCACGGCATTTTTGCAGGCGTATACGCCGCCCGAGCAACGCAAAAATGAAGGATTGCAGGCCGCTTTTAACGGAATTTTCCCGATCTATAGCCATTCCAAGAATGCGCGTCTCGACTTCGTCAGTTACACGTTGGGTATGCCTCCGTTTGATGTAAAGGAATGCAGGCAACGCGGGCTGACGTATGCTTCGCCGTTGCGTGCCAGTGTGCGTTTGACCATTATGGACAAAGAAGCGTCCAAGCCCACGGTTAAAGAAGTGAAAGAGCAGGAAGTGTATATGGGCGAAATTCCGCTCATGACTCACACCGGTTCGTTTGTTATTAATGGCACAGAACGCGTTATCGTTTCCCAGTTGCATCGTTCGCCCGGGGTATTTTTTGAACATGACCGCGGCAAGACGCATTCCTCGGGCAAGCTGCTGTTCTCGGCGCGTATCATTCCTTATCGCGGGTCATGGCTGGATTTTGAATTCGACGCGAAGGACTATGTATATTTCCGTATCGACCGCCGCCGCAAGATGCCGGTCACCATCCTGTTGCGCGCGCTGGGCTATAACAATGAAGATATGCTCAGGATGTTCTTTGAATTTGATTCATTCCACCTGGGCAAGAAGAGCATTCAATTTGAGGTGGTGCCGGAGCGCCTGCGTGGCGATGTGGCACGTTTTGACATCATGGGAAAATCCGGCAAGATCATTGTTGCCAAGGACAAGCGCATCACCGTACGCCATATCCGCGAAATGCATGAAGCAGGGATCGACAAGCTGGATGTGCCCGAAGAATTCCTGATTGGCCGCGTCATTGCGAACGATGTCGTGGATAAGGATAGCGGCGAAATCATCGCCAAAGCCAATGACGAAATCACTGAAACGCTGTTGCACACCTTGCAAGAAGCGGGTGTCAAGAAAATCAGCACGCTGTACACCAACGATCTGGACCACGGCGCGTTCATTTCGCAGACCCTGCGCACCGATGAAACAACCGATCAGTGGACAGCGCACGTGGCAATATACCGAATGATGCGCCCCGGCGAACCGCCGACTGAGGAAGCAGTGGAGAACCTGTTCAACGGGCTGTTCTTCAACGAAGAACGCTATGACTTGTCTTCTGTCGGACGTATGAAATTCAATCGCCGTGTCGGGCGCGAAGAGTTGACCGGCGCATCGATCCTGTCCAACGAAGACATTGTTGAGGTAGTAAAGATTCTGGTCGAGTTGCGCAACGGCCGTGGCGAAATCGATGACATCGATCACCTCGGTAATCGCCGTGTCCGTGCCGTGGGGGAATTGGCGGAAAACACATTCCGTGCCGGCCTGGCACGCGTGGAACGCGCCGTCAAGGAACGTCTCGGTCAGGCCGAAACCGATAACCTGATGCCGCATGATTTGATCAATGCCAAGCCGATCTCGGCTGCGGTCAAGGAATTCTTTGGTTCCAGCCAGTTATCGCAGTTCATGGATCAAACCAACCCGTTGTCCGAAATAACCCACAAGCGCCGTATTTCCGCCTTGGGACCCGGAGGCCTGACCCGCGAACGTGCCGGATTCGAGGTGCGCGACGTTCATCCGACCCACTATGGTCGCATGTGCCCTATTGAAACGCCGGAAGGCCCTAACATCGGCCTGATTAACTCACTGGCGCTGTATGCACGCACCAATGAGTATGGCTTCATCGAAACACCATACCGCAAGGTGACCAAGGGTAAGGTGGCTGACGAAGTTGATTATTTGTCCGCGATTGAAGAAGGCAAATTCACGATCGCCCAGGCGAATGCGGAACTGGACAAGAAAGGCCACTTCACCAACGACATCGTGTCGGCGCGGCACCACAACGAATTTGTTCTGGCTGCCCCTGACCAGATGGAATACATGGACGTGTCACCTTCGCAGGTGGTGTCGGTGGCGGCTTCGCTGATCCCGTTCCTCGAACATGACGACGCCAACCGCGCATTGATGGGTGCCAACATGCAACGCCAGGCCGTACCTTGTTTGCGCGCGGAAAATCCGCTGGTGGGTACCGGTCTTGAGCGTACCGTGGCGGTCGACTCCGGCACGACAGTACAAGCATGGCGCGGTGGACGCATCGATTATGTGGATGCAGCCCGTATTGTGGTGCGCGTCAACGACGATGAAACGACTGCCGGTGAAGTCGGCGTGGATATTTACAATCTGACCAAGTACACCCGTTCCAACCAGAACACCAACATCAACCAGCGCCCGCTGGTCAAGGTTGGCGATGTGATTGCGCGTGGCGACGTGGTGGCTGACGGCGCCTCCACTGACCTGGGCGAGCTGGCTCTCGGGCAGAACATGCTGGTCGCTTTCATGCCATGGAATGGCTACAACTATGAAGATTCGATTTTGATTTCCGAACGCGTCTCGGCACAGGATCGATTTACTTCCATCCATATCGAAGAATTGACCGTTGCGGCCCGCGATACCAAGTTGGGACCTGAGGAAATTACCCGCGATATCCCGAACCTGGCCGAGGCGCAATTGGCGCGTCTGGACGAATGCGGTATCGTGCATATCGGCGCGGAAGTCGCCGTGGGCGACGTGCTGGTCGGCAAGGTGACCCCCAAGGGCGAAACCCAATTGACGCCCGAAGAGAAATTGCTGCGCGCGATTTTCGGCGAAAAAGCATCGGATGTGAAGGATACCAGCTTGCGTGTGCCGACCGGCAGTTCCGGAACGGTGATCGATGTGCAGGTGTTCACCCGCGAAGGTTTGCAACGCGACAAGCGCGCCCAGCAGATCATTGACGACGAACTGAATCGCTACAGGAAAGATCTGTCCGACCAGATGCGTATCGTTGAAGCCGACGTGTTTGCGCGTATGGAAAAGCTGTTGCACAACAAAGTGGCCAACGGCGGACCCAAGAAGCTGGCCAAGGGCACCAAGCTGAGCAAGGATTATTTGCATAGCATCGATCCCCACCAATGGTTCGATATTCGTGTCGCAAATGACGAAGTGGCTGCCCAGATGGAGCAAGTCAAGGAAAGTATGGCGCAAAAACGTGCTGAATTCGATGCCGCGTTCGAGTTGAAGAAGAAAAAGCTGACGCAGGGCGATGAGCTGCAAGCCGGTGTGCAGAAGATGGTCAAGGTGTATGTTGCGGTGAAGCGCCGTTTGCAGCCGGGCGACAAGATGGCCGGCCGCCATGGCAACAAGGGTGTGGTATCGCGCATCGTGCCGGTGGAAGACATGCCGTACATGGCGGATGGTACGCCGGTGGATGTTGTGCTGAATCCGCTGGGCGTGCCTTCACGTATGAACATCGGCCAGATACTGGAAACGCACCTGGGATGGGCGGCCAAAGGGCTGGGCAAGAAGATCGACGACATGCTGCAAACCAATGCCAAAATTGCGGAGGTACGTAAGTTCCTCAACAAGATTTACAATCATCACAATGGACAGTCCGTTGATCTGGAGTCGTTCAGTGACGATGAAATTATCGAGTTATGCCGCAACCTGAAGCATGGTGTGCCGTTTGCGACACCAGTGTTTGACGGAGCCAGCGAGGAAGAAATCAAGTACATGCTGGCTCTGGCCGATCTGCCGCTGTCCGGGCAGACCACGCTGCACGACGGCCGCACTGGCGAAGCGTTTGATCGCCAGGTGACGGTAGGCTACAAACACATTCTCAAACTGCACCACCTGGTGGATGACAAGATGCACGCGCGTTCAACCGGACCATATAGTCTGGTGACGCAACAGCCGCTGGGCGGCAAGGCGCAGTTCGGTGGCCAGCGCTTCGGTGAAATGGAAGTGTGGGCTCTGGAAGCCTACGGCGCGGCTTATACCCTGCAGGAAATGCTCACGGTTAAGTCGGACGATGTGGCGGGACGCACCAAGGTTTACGAAAGCATCGTCAAAGGTGAACACAAGATTGATGCCGGTATGCCGGAATCTTTCAACGTGGTCATCAAGGAAATTCGTTCATTGGCGATTGATATGGATTTGGTTCGGCATTAAAAAGCAGGATTGAGGATTGAGGATCGGGGATTGAGCTAAACAAGCTCCTCGATCCTCAATCCTCACTCCTCAATCCTAGATTCTAAAGGAGTCACACATGAAAACATTGCTGGATTTGTTTAAACAGGTCACACAAAAAGAAGAATTCGATGCGATCAAGATTGGCCTCGCATCGCCGGAAAAAATCCGTTCGTGGTCCTACGGCGAAGTAAAAAAACCGGAAACCATCAACTACCGCACTTTCAAGCCGGAACGTGATGGGCTGTTCTGCGCCAAGATTTTTGGACCGGTAAAGGATTATGAATGCCTGTGTGGCAAATATAAGCGTTTGAAACATCGCGGTGTGATCTGCGAAAAATGCGGCGTGGAAGTGACTTTGTCCAAGGTGCGCCGCGAGCGCATGGGGCATATCGAATTGGCCAGCCCGGTTGCGCACATCTGGTTCCTGAAGTCGCTGCCTTCGCGTCTCGGCATGGTGCTGGACATGACCTTGCGTGATATCGAACGCGTGTTGTACTTCGAAGCCTATGTGGTGACTGAACCAGGCATGACACCGTTGAATCGCGGCCAACTGCTGTCTGAAGAAGACTATCTTGCCAAGACTGAGGAATATGGCGATGAATTCAGCGCGACGATGGGCGCGGAAGGTATTCGTGCGTTGCTGAGTGGTCTGGATGTGACCAGTGAAATCGAAACCATTCGTGCCGATTTGGCGGCAACCGGCTCGGAAACCAAGATCAAGAAATATGCCAAGCGTCTGAAAGTATTGGAGGCATTTAACGCGTCCGGAATCAAGCCGCAATGGATGGTGTTGACAGTGTTGCCGGTATTGCCGCCGGAATTGCGTCCGCTGGTGCCATTGGATGGTGGACGCTTCGCCACTTCGGATCTGAACGACTTGTATCGCCGCGTGATCAACCGCAACAACCGTCTGCGCCGCCTGCTAGAGTTGAAGGCGCCGGACATCATCGTGCGCAACGAAAAACGCATGCTGCAGGAAGCAGTGGACTCACTGCTGGACAATGGCCGTCGCGGCAAGGCGATGACCGGCGCGAACAAGCGCCAGCTGAAATCCCTGGCCGACATGATCAAGGGCAAGAGCGGACGCTTCCGCCAGAATCTGCTGGGCAAGCGCGTCGATTACTCCGGCCGTTCCGTGATCGTGGTTGGTCCTCAATTGAAATTGCATCAGTGCGGCCTGCCCAAGAAGATGGCGCTGGAATTGTTCAAACCGTTCATTTTCAGCCGTCTTGAAGCAATGGGATTGGCAACCACCATCAAGGCCAGCAAGCGCATGGTCGAGGCCGAAGAACCGATCGTGTGGGACATCCTCGAAGAAGTGATACGCGAACACCCGGTCATGTTGAACCGTGCGCCGACCCTGCACCGCCTGGGTATCCAGGCTTTCGAGCCGATCCTGATCGAAGGCAAGGCGATCCAGTTGCATCCGCTGGTCTGCTCGGCATTCAACGCCGACTTCGACGGTGACCAGATGGCGGTACACGTGCCGTTGTCGCTGGAAGCACAGATGGAATGCCGCACCCTGATGCTGGCTTCCAATAACGTGCTGTCGCCAGCCAACGGCGAGCCGATCATCGTCCCGTCGCAGGACATCGTGCTGGGCTTGTACTACATGACACGCGAAAAAGTAGGTGCGTTGGGCGAGGGCTCGATGTTCGCCAACATCGCCGAGGTGTCGCGCGCTTACGAGACGCGTGAAGTCGAGTTGCAAGCCAAGGTGGTGGTACGCCTTAAAGAAATTCACAAGGATGAGGCCGGCCAGCCAGTTGAAAAACAGGTTCGTCATGAAACGACAGTGGGCCGTGCATTGTTGTCCGAGGTGTTGCCGGCAGGCCTGCCATTCGCTTTGATCAACAAGACACTCAAGAAGAAGGAAATTTCGCGTTTGATCAACGCCAGCTTTCGCCAGTGCGGTCTGCGTGACACGGTGATCATGGCGGACAAGCTGATGTACACCGGTTTCACTTACGCGACCCGCGCAGGCATTTCGATTGCCGTGGACGACATGTTGATGCCGCCGCAAAAGAGTGAGCTGATTGGGGCAGCCGAAAAAGAAGTCAAGGAAATTTATACTCAGTACACCTCCGGCCTGGTGACCGATGGCGAACGCTACAACAAGGTGGTGGACATCTGGGGCCGTACCGGCGATGTGGTGGCCAAGGCGATGATGGAACAGCTGGGCAGCGAGCCGGTGCTTGATCGTGCAACCGGCAAACCTCGCATGGAAAAAGGCAAGCCGGTGATGCAGGAGTCATTTAACTCCATCTACATGATGGCTGACTCTGGCGCGCGGGGTTCGGCAGCGCAGATTCGCCAGTTAGCCGGCATGCGCGGCCTGATGGCCAAACCTGATGGCTCGATCATTGAAACTCCGATCACCGCGAATTTCCGCGAGGGGTTGAACATGTTGCAGTACTTCATTTCCACGCACGGCGCGCGCAAGGGTTTGGCTGATACTGCGCTGAAGACCGCGAACTCAGGTTATCTGACACGGCGCCTGGTGGATGTGACACAGGACCTGGTGGTTATTGAAGATGATTGCGGCACGGCCAATGGCACATCGATGAAAGCCATGGTTGAAGGTGGTGAAGTCATCGAAGCTTTGAGCGAGCGTATCCTTGGACGCGTGGTCAGCGCTGATGTAGTCAATCCTGAAAGCGGCGAAACGTTATACGAAGCCGGCGTTCTGCTTGATGAGACAGCAGTAGAGCGTATCGAAACACTAGGCATAGACGAAGTGCGCGTGCGCACTCCGTTGGGTTGTGAAACGCGCTTTGGTTTGTGCGCCAAGTGTTATGGCCGCGATCTCGGGCGTGGCGGCATGGTGAATGTGGGTGAGGCGGTCGGTGTGATTGCTGCACAATCCATCGGCGAGCCGGGCACCCAGTTGACCATGCGTACCTTCCACATCGGCGGGGCCGCTTCGCGTACTGTGGTAGCCAGCCAGGTGGAAAGCAAATCGAATGGTGTAATGAAATACAGCCCGAATATGCGTGTGGTGACAACCGTGCGCGGTGAGGTGATCGTGGTGGCACGCAGCGCCGAGGTTATCATTGCCGACGATCACGGTCGTGAACGTGAGCGCCATAAGGTTCCTTACGGAGCGACCTTGACAGTAAAGCAGGACGATGCGGTGCGAGCTGGCGTGGTACTAGCAACCTGGGATCCGCATACCCGTCCGATCATTACGGAATATGCTGGCAAGGTGAGCTTCCAAAACGTTGAAGAAGGTGTGACAGTCGCCAAGCAGATCGATGAAGTGACCGGCCTGTCTACGCTGGTGGTGATCGACCCCAAGCAGCGCGCGGGTGCACAAAGCAAGACCGTGGTGCGCCCAATGGTGCGTTTGAACGATAAGGCGGGTCAGGAAGTTAAGCTGGCGGGCACAGAGGCCGCGGTCAGCGTGACCTTCCAAACCGGCTGTATCATCACCGTTGAGGACGGACAGCTTGTTGGCGTGGGTGACGTGTTGGCACGTATCCCGCAGGAAAGCAGCAAGACCCGTGACATCACCGGCGGTCTGCCGCGCGTCGCCGAGTTGTTTGAGGCGCGCGTGCCCAAGGATGCCGGCATGCTGGCGGAATGCACCGGCACGGTCTCGTTCGGCAAGGACACCAAGGGCAAGCAGCGTCTGGTGATAACCGACGTGGATGGTATTGCCAACGAGTTCCTGATACCAAAGGAAAAGCATGTGCTGGCACACGATGGTCAGGTGGTCAACCAGGGCGAAATGATTGTGGATGGGCCGGCTGATCCGCATGACATTCTGCGCTTGCTGGGTGTGGCTGCGCTGGCTCGCTACATTACTGATGAAGTGCAAGAAGTTTATCGTTTGCAAGGCGTGAAGATCAGCGATAAGCACATCGAAGTGATTGTGCGCCAGATGTTGCGCCGTGTGCAAATCAGGGATGTCGGGGATACCCGTTTCATTACCGGCGAACAAGTCGAGCGCGCTGACTTGCTGGTGGAAAACGAACGCGTGATCGCCGAAGGCAAGAATCCAGCAACATTTGAGTTCGTGCTTCTCGGGATTACCAAGGCATCGCTGTCTACCGACTCGTTCATTTCCGCAGCATCCTTCCAGGAAACCACGCGCGTGCTGACCGAAGCAGCGATTATGGGCAAGAGGGATGATCTGCGTGGCTTGAAGGAGAACGTCATTGTTGGTCGTTTGATCCCGGCGGGCACCGGATTGGCCTATCATGTCACGCGCCGCAAACAGCGTTTGGGCATTGATATCGCCGAGGGTCGTGAGTTGCAAGAGGGTGATGTGGTTGCTGCAGGCGATATGCTTGACACATCCGGGGTTTCTCTCTAGAATTCGCAACCTTTTTTCCCCGTCGCAGCGGATGAATTATTGTCATGCTGCGACGGCGTTTTTTATTTGATGATGTTTAACGAAATTTTAGAATTATTTAGGATGTGTAGAAAATGCCAACCATTAACCAGTTGATCCGCAAGCCGCGAGTTGCAATCGTAGAAAAAAGCAAGGTTCCAGCTCTGGCGGGTTCACCGCAAAAGCGCGGAGTCTGTACGCGTGTATATACCACCACTCCGAAGAAACCTAACTCCGCGCTGCGTAAAGTGGCCAAGGTGCGCCTGACAAACGGCTTCGAGGTGATCAGCTATATCGGCGGCGAAGGTCACAACTTGCAGGAGCACTCGGTGGTGTTGCTGCGCGGTGGCCGCGTTAAGGATTTGCCGGGTGTGCGTTACCACATGGTGCGCGGCAGTTTGGACACCGCGGGCGTGAAAGATCGTAAACAATCCCGCTCCAAGTACGGTGCGAAGCGCGCCAAAAAAGCATAATTTTAAGCATTAGTAATTATTCGAGGTTGATATGCCAAGACGTAGAGAAGTACCCAAACGCGAAGTCCTGCCAGATCCAAAATTCGGCAATCAGGATTTGTCCAAGTTCGTAAACGTATTGATGACTGCGGGTAAAAAGTCGGTTGCCGAGCGCATTTTGTACGGCGCGCTGGAGCAAATCGTCAAGAAGACCGGCAAAGATGCGATCGAGGTGTTCAATCTGGCCTTGACTAATGCCAAGCCGCAAGTTGAAGTGAAAAGTCGCCGTGTCGGCGGCGCGAACTATCAGGTGCCGGTTGAAGTCCGTCCTTCGCGGCGTATGGCGTTGTCGATGCGCTGGTTACGCGAAGCGGCGCGCAAGCGCGGTGAAAAGTCCATGGGTATGCGCCTGGCAGGCGAGTTGATTGATGCATCCGAGGGTCGCGGTGGTGCGGTCAAGAAACGCGAAGAAGTCCATCGTATGGCTGAAGCCAACAAGGCGTTCTCGCATTTCCGTTTCTAAAAGAATTTAAAGACAAGGTTAGGTATATACCGTGGCACGCAAAACTCCAATCCAACGCTATCGCAATATCGGCATCAGTGCGCACATTGATGCGGGTAAGACCACGACGACTGAGCGCATCCTGTTTTATACGGGTGTAAGTCACAAGATCGGTGAGGTGCACGATGGTGCAGCTACCATGGACTGGATGGAGCAGGAGCAGGAGCGCGGTATTACCATTACTTCGGCTGCGACCACTTGTTTCTGGAAGGGTATGGACAACTCCT
>MGWZ01000113.1:0-10689 GCA_001801175.1 Gallionellales bacterium RIFCSPLOWO2_02_FULL_57_47
ATACAGGATTTCATTAAATTCGATCATACAAGGAGCCCGATTTATCGGGCGATTTTAAGATTGGCTATCGCCCGATAAATCGGGCTCCTACACATGAATATCAATTTTTTGTAGCTTTAATTTCTGACTGCTGAGTAAGCATAGGCGCGAATTACAGGGCAATCTATTTGGTTGCCGATTTGAAATCAGTCGGTGTCTGTTTTTGGAAAAGCCCGGCAATTACATGTCGCCGCAGACAGCGGGCTGGTTCCAGAACAGATTGATTCTCCTAACCAGCTAAATCTGTTCAGCTTTTAACCGGGCACTACAGGGGTGACATGTATAATTTTACAAACAATCAGGTAATCATGGATTCAACCGTGGTAAATGATTAGGTGCCTAAAACTCCGTTGCAGGATCCGTTCCCGGAAGAGATTCGCCTGGAAAATGGATTTATGGGGTTACCTATGGCCTTTAACGTATCAGGCAGGACAATGAACAACTTATTTCGCCCGGCAATTTCGCTGATGAATAAACTGCGCTACACCCATAAATTCATGGTGCTGGCGCTGATATACCTCATCGCAGTGACGGTGGTGTTCTACAGCCTCTATACGAACCTTTCCCGGGAAATCTACCGCTCGCAACGTGAACTGGAAGGCCTTGCGCTGATCAGGCCGGTTGCCAGAACCATGCAAATCATGCAGCAACATCGCGGGCTGGAACTGGGCTTGATCGGCGGCAAAGAATCGATGCGAACTGCTCACGATGCCAAGGAAAACGGAATCGATGCGGCTTTGGCCGAACTGGAGCGGCAACTGCCTGCGGATTTATCTTCGGGCGTAGACTGGAAAAATATTAAAGCGGGCTGGGAAAGTCTGCGTGGAGGCGCGCTTGCCGGAACAACAGAAGAGAGTTTTGCCGCGCATACCGACTTGATTGACCAGTTGCAGATGTTCATGGTGAACATTGCCGATCTTCGCGGTCTGACCCTTGATAGTGATATCGATTTATATTATTCGATCGATACCGCCGTCAACGCGCTGCCCAGGGCGCTTGAAAAAATGGGGCAAATGCGTGCTTATGGCACCAGTGTTCTGGCTTCGAAACAGATTTCCGAGTATCAGCAGCACAGGATGCTGGAACTGATCACCGAACTCCGGAGTGCGTTCAAGACTCTCGGTATCAGCCTTGACAAGACCGCCTTCCACAATCCCTCTATGCAGGATCGGCTATTGCTGGTGTCCGGGGATATAGGCAAGCTGGAACAACAAATTACCAGCCTGTTGCTCACGGATGTTCTGTCCCAATTTTTTGCCACCTCTTCAGAAAGCTTCTACATGTTAGCCACGGAGGCTATCGACGAGGGTTACGCGCAGTTGTATCAGACCCTGCTGCCGGCAACTGAGTCCCTGATCAACGCGCGCATCCAGCGAGAACAAAACGAACTGCTGATCAGCGCCGCAATCGCTTCCCTGTTATTGCTGGCTGCCAGCTACTTTTTTATCGGGGTGTACCATTCCATGATCGACAGCATCCGCTCGCTTGCCCGTTCGGCACAAAATTTTGCCAACGGCAATCTGTACGAGCGCATTCATCTGGATACGCGCGATGAGCTCAGCCGGGTGGGCGACAGCTTCAATGAAATGGCCGACGGCTTCAACTTGCTGCTGGTTACCCGTCTCGAGGGCAAGGAACGCTTGCTGTCCATCGTTGATACCGCGCTGGATGCGGTGATTCAGATGGACGCCAATGGCCTTATCACCGGCTGGAACAAACAGGCGGAACAATGTTTCGGCTGGGCTTACGGAGAAGCTGTCGGCCGCAAGCTGGGCGAAACTATCATCCCGCCACGCTACCGCGAAGCTCACACCCGAGGTCTGAAACATTTTCTGGAATCGGGTGATGGCCCTGCTCTTGGCAGGCGCATCGAAATGACCGGACTGCACCGCGATGGCCATGAGTTTCCGATTGAATTGTCGGTATCCGCGATCAGGACAGCGGGCGCGGTTGAATTCAACGCGTTCATCCGCGACATCAGCGAGCGCAAGCGGGCTGAAAATTCCCTGCGCAAGCTTTCCCAGGCAGTGGAGCAAAGCCACAGCGCGATTTTTATTACCGACCTGAATGCGAATATCGAATACGCCAATGACGCCTTTTTAAAAACGTCCTGTTACAACCTTGGCGAGGTCATCGGAAAAAATCCGCGGCTGCTGAGTTGCGGCAAAACACCCAGGGAAATCTATGCCGACATGTGGGCGAAAATAACCCGGGGCGAGACATGGGAAGGCGAACTCATCAATCGGCGCAAGGACGGCAGCGAATATACCGATTTGACGAAAATATCCCCGTTGCGGCAACCGGACGGGCGTATCACTCACTATCTGGCCATCAAGGAGGACATCACCGACCGCAAGCTGGCGGAAGAGGAAATCCAGCAATTGGCCTTTTACGATCCGCTCACCAAACTGCCCAACCGCCGCCTGCTGATGGACCGGCTGCAACAGGCGCTGGCTGCCACTACCCGCGGCGGAGAGCATGGCGCGCTGCTGTTCATCGACCTGGACAACTTCAAAACACTCAATGACAGCCTCGGACACGACATAGGCGACCTGTTGCTCCGGCAAGTCGCACAACGGCTTACCGGTTGCGTGCGCGAAGGCGATACCGTAGCGCGCCTGGGCGGCGATGAGTTCGTGGTGATGCTGGGAGACCTGAGCGAAAACTCCCGGGAAGCCGCCTTCCAGAGCGAGACCATAGGCGAAAAAATTCTTGCCTCCCTCAATCAGCCTTACCAGCTTGCCGGCCACGATTGCCACAGCACCCCGAGCATCGGCATCACTTTGTTTGCCGGACCTCATTCTTCCCTCGAAGAAGTATTAAAACGGGCGGATATCTCGATGTATCAGGCCAAGAAAGCCGGGCGCAACACCATCCGTTTCTTTGACCCGGAGGTGCAAGCCGCAGTCACCGCGCGTGCCTCGCTGGAGACGGATTTGCGCCATGCGCTGGATAACAGCCAGCTCCAGCTTTATTACCAGGTGCAGGTAAACGAAAAAAATCAGGCTATCGGCGCAGAAGCGCTGTTGCGCTGGATGCATCCGGATATCGGCATGGTCCCGCCGATGCAATTCATTGCGCTGGCCGAAGAAACCGGACTCATTCTGCCGATCGGACAATGGGTATTGGAAACTGCCTGTAAACAAATAAAAAAATGGGAAACAAACCCGCACACACGTGATTTGAAGCTTGCGATCAACATCAGCGCACGGCAATTCCGCCAGCCTGATTTCGATGTGCAAGTGTGTAAAATCATCAGGCAAGCCGCCATCAATCCAGCCCGCCTCGAAATTGAATTGACCGAAAGCCTGGTGCACGGTGACATTTCCGACACGGTAGCCAAGATGCATACACTGAAAAAAATGGGGGTGAGTTTTTCTCTGGATGATTTCGGAACCGGGTATTCATCGCTGGCATACCTGACTCAACTTCCGCTCGACAAACTGAAGATCGACCAGTCTTTCGTGCGCAACATCGGCACCAAAAACACCGATGCATTGATTATTCAAACCATCGTCGGCATGGCCAACAATCTGGGCATAGTGGTAATTGCAGAAGGCGTGGAAACACCATCGCAACGAAACTTCCTTGAGGACGTCGGGTGCATGCTCTATCAGGGACACTTGTTCAACAAGCCTGTGACAATGGAAGAGTTTGAGAAAAAACTTGTGGCATCCTTTGCGGTATAAGGATGCGCCATTGAATTCTTTTGCCTGATTCCGGGCGTTATTTGGCTTTCCACAATCAATGACAATGTCAGGTAAGCACACCAACTGACAAAGCCCACCACCCAGTCATTGCGAGGCACGCAGGGCCGTGGCAATCCAGAGAATTTTGCCGATACTGCGGCTGTGCTGCTGGATAGCCGCGTCGGCTGCGCCTCCTCGCAATGGCACGAGCGTGGGCTGCCGCGCCGCTGCCTGCCCCCCCTACCGCCCCTCCAGTTCTTCCCAACGCGCCATCGCCGCCGATATTTCCGCATCGATTTCCTCGCTGCGCGTTTGCAGTTGCTTGGCACGCCCGGCATCGCTGCGGTAAATCGTGCCATCGGCGAGATGCGCGGCAATGTCGTTTTGCTCGCGCTCCAGTGCTTCGATGCGTTTGGGCAGTTCTTCCAGTTCGCGCGCTTCCTTGTAGCTGAGTTTGCTGATGGCTTTGGATTTTTCCGCTGGCGCAACTGCCGCACGCGGCGGCGTGGGAGCGGCGGGTTTGGCAACCGCAACGGCAGCCTGATATTTTTTAACTCGCACCCAGTCCTCGTAGCCGCCGGCGTATTCGATCAGCTTGCCGTCGCCCTCGAAGGCGATCACCTGCGTCACGACGTTATCGAGAAAGGCGCGGTCATGGCTGACCAGGAACAGCGTGCCGTCATACTGCGCCAGCAATTCCTCGAGCAGCTCCAGCGTCTCGATATCGAGGTCGTTGGTCGGCTCGTCGAGCAC
The DNA here is from genome assembly GCA_001801175.1 of Gallionellales bacterium RIFCSPLOWO2_02_FULL_57_47. Taxonomy (GTDB): domain Bacteria; phylum Pseudomonadota; class Gammaproteobacteria; order Burkholderiales; family Gallionellaceae; genus Gallionella. Next base: position 4,482 of record MGWZ01000113.1, read on the forward strand.
CAGCACGTTGGAGGGCTGGGTGAACAGCCTTGCCAGCAGCAGGCGATTGCGTTCGCCGCCGGAGCAGCTTTTGACCGGCGAGCGGGCGCGTTCCGGTGCGAACAGGAAATCGCCGAGATAGCTGATGATGTGCTTCTTCTGCCCGCCGATGTCGACAAAATCCGAGCCCTGGCTGATGGTGTCGGCCAGCGTCGCGTTGTCATCCAGCTGCTCGCGCAGCTGGTCGAAATACGCGACTGAAATCTTCGTGCCGAGCTTCACCTGCCCGGAGTCCGGTTCCATTTGGCCGAGTATGATCTTGAGCAGCGTGCTCTTGCCCGCGCCGTTCGGCCCGAGCAGGCCGATCTTGTCGCCGCGCTGGATGCGGCATGAAAAGCTGTCGATGATTTTGCGCGCGCCGTACGACTTGCTGACGTTGTCCAGTTCTGCCACCAGCTTGCCGGAGCGTTCGCCTGCATCCACGCTCATCTCGACCTTGCCGAGTTTCTCACGGCGCGCAGCACGGTCGCGGCGCAACTGCTCCAGGCGCAGCACGCGGCCTTCGTTGCGGGTACGGCGTGCCTTTACTCCCTGGCGTATCCACACTTCTTCCTGTGCCAGCACTTTATCGAACTTGGCGTTCACCACCGCCTCGTCCGCCAGCATGCGCTCCTTGATTGCCTGATAAGCGGTGAAGTTGCCGGGAAATCCCGACAGCTTGCCGCGATCCAGCTCGACGATGCGCGTCGCGACGTTATCCAGGAAACGCCGGTCATGCGTAACGAAAAGCACCGCGCCGGAAAAATTGTTCAGCAGCCCTTCCAGCCATTCGATGGAAGCGAAGTCGAGGTGGTTGGTCGGCTCGTCGAGGATCAGCACATCCGGCTCGGCCACCAATGCCTGCGCCAATGCCACACGCTTGCGCTGCCCGCCGGACAGCTCGCCGACCCGTTTGTCGGCATCCAGATCCAGTTTTGCAATCACGGTCTCGATGCGCGCCTGGATCGACCAGCCGTCCTGCGCCTCGAGTTGCGTTTGCAGGTGCTGCATTTTTTCCAGCAGCGCATCCACGTCCGCATCCGCTTCGGATAACTGATGTGAGACATGGTGATAATCGCTGAGCAGCGTATGCAGATCGCCCAGGCCTTGCGCCACCGCATCGAACACCGTGTCACCGGCATTCAGCACCGGCTCCTGGCTGACATAGCAGATCCGCGCGGTCGGCGCGCGCCACACCAGCCCGTCATCGAGGTTCACGCTGCCCTGGCCGCTCTGGCCGGCGAGCACGCGCATCATGCTCGACTTGCCGCCGCCGTTGCGCCCGATCAGGCCGACGCGCTCGCCCTCGTCAAGCTGGAAATCGGCGTGGTCGAGCAGCGCAACGTGCCCGAATGCAAGGCAGGCCTTGTCTAGTGTAATGATTGGCATAGAGAAAGGTTCATTATTGAAAAGGGAGGATTGATAAATATTTATACCAGAATATTCTTTGGGCGAATCGTGCTTTGCAGGGGCACGCCCTGCGTGCGAATCGCGGCCAGGAGCCGCTCCTGCAATGGCATCATTGCTCTAATAGAATACCCCGGATAAATCACGCCGGGTCACTGAAACTCCAGAAGCGCAGCAACAGCGCGCACAGCAAGGCCAACACACCGGCGGGAATGGCGCTCAGGCCGAAGGCGAGATGATACCAGCCAAACGCCGTATCGCGCTCGCGTTCGTCAGCATACAGGCTGATCAATGCGCGCTCCGAACCTTCGCCCATGTCGTCCAGCAAGCCATACAGCAGCGTGCAGGCCCATAATGCGTGCCATATGTTTAACCAGGCCGATGGCGACGACTGTGCCGGGTAATTTGTGTTTTTTTCATGACTGGGCAATCAAGCAGGTTCTGATTACCCAGCGTTTAAGCTAGAATGCGCACCCTGCTTCCGCAGTCAAGTTGTCCTCGTAGTTAAATGGATATAACCGGCCCCTCCTAAGGGTCAATTACAGGTTCGATTCCTGTCGAGGACACCAGTTTTTTGATCTTCATCTTCTCTACGCGCCGATGCATGGCTGGGCAATTTCCTGGCACGCTTCATTTCGCGTTAGCACTCATAAGTCGTCGTCTCAAATGACCCGGTCATTGCCGCCATCGATCGGTATCTGCGCGCCGGTAATTTTTGAAAACAGCGCGCCGCACATTTCCGCGGTGAGTTCCGCCACGTCCTTGCTGCTGACTTCCTCGCGCAGCACGTTGTTGCGCTTGTATTCGTCGACCGTCATCCCGTAATGGGCGGCGCGTTGCGCCAGCACTTCCGGAGTCCAGATGCCGGTATCGAACACCGCATTCGGGTGAACCAGGTTGATCCTGATCGCGTCCGCGCCCCACTCCAGCGCGGCGACGCGGGCAAGCTGCGTCAGCGCGGCCTTCGACGCGGAATAGGCCGCCGCACCCGGGCCCGGTGCCGGAACGTTCTTCGAGCCGATCACCACGACCCGGCCATACCTCGGTGCCGCCTTCAGCAACGGATGCGCCTCGCGCATGATCGCCAGGTTGGAATCCAGGTTGATCGCCATCACCTTGCGCCACTCGTCGTTACCAAGCGCGCTGATCTTCTTGCCGCCGGGAAATATTCCGGCATTCAGCACCAGCATGTCGAGTCCGCCGTAGTGGCGTATGGTCTGCTCCAGAATTTCCTTGACCGCATCCGTCGAGGACAGGTCTGCCGCAATGCCGAGGTAGTCCGCGCGGTCGCCATACAGGGATACCACAGCCGGGTTGATGTCCACGCCCACTACCGCAGCGCCCCGGTTCAGGAATGCCTGCACGCAGGCCTTGCCGATACCGGATGCCGCGCCGGTCACCAGCGCGACCTCGCCGGCGAACGCTTTCGGCGCTCCCGCTTTTTTCAGCTTGGCCTGTTCGAGGTCCCAGTATTCCATGCTGAACAGCTCCGCCTCGCCCAACGCCCGATAGCCACCGAGCTTTTCGCCGCGCAGGATGATGTCCTGCGTGTGCAGATAAATGTCCTCGACGATTTGCGTGTCGCGCGCCGACCGGCCCGCGCTGACCAGGCCGAACTCCGGGTCGATGATGACGCGCGGCGCGGGGTCGAGCATCGTCAAGGGAGTTTTGACGGCACCGGAATTTTTCTCGAAATAATTCTTGTACGCCTGGGTGTAAGCCTCGACATCCCGCCCGAGCATCGGCAACCGCTTGGTGCGGATGATGTGGTCCGGCGTGGCCGGGCCGCGTTGCGCAATGGCCGCGATGTCCGGCTGGCGCGCAAAAGACAGCGCCGCGCTGCCAGCATTGCTGCGCAACAGCAGCGGGAAACCGGCGGCTGTGGAAACTTTCTTTCTCAACCCGGGCAACTCGAACCAGTTGGCGGCAGGTTCAATGCCAGTTGCCGGAACAAGCGGCGCGTGCGTGTTCAGGTAATCCTCGGCGCGCCCGACCAGGGTTATCATCCGGTCGTAGGCCTGCTTCGCGGTATCGCCGAAGCTGAAGATGCCGTGGTTCATCAGCACCATGCCGATGGTGCGCACCGTGGCCTGTGCGGGATATATCTCGGCGCACAATTTGGCCAGGTCGAAGCCGGGCATCACGTAGGACAGCACGATGACCTCGTCGCCAAACAGATCGCGGATGCGCGCCTCGCCGTCGGCGGTGTTGGTGATCGTCACGATCGCATCGGCATGGGTATGGTCGACGAAGCGGTGCGGAATCAGCGCGTGCAGGATGGCCTCGACCGACGGCGCGGGCGCATTCGGGTCGAGCGAAGCCAGCTTGAGCTCGCGCGCCATGTCGATGTCAGACAGCTTTTCCAGGCGCGACAATTTCAGCATCGCATCGAGGCGCACCGCGACGAAGTCCCTGGCCTCGATCGTGGCAAGGTCGGAACCGCTGCCTTTTACAAATAAAGTATCCACATCCTCGCCGAAAATGTTCCTGCTGACGCCCTTCACCGAAGTGTTGCCGCCGCCGTGCAACACCAGGTTAGTGTTCGCTCCGAGCAGCCGCGACGAATAAACGCGCTCCGCCAGAATATCTTTATGTTTGCTTGCTTCTGTATCGTTCCAGAGGTTTTCCATTACTGTTCCTGACAAATTCTTATTTAATCCAAAATCTCTTACCTGCTTAATCCCCTCCCCCTTGCAGGGGGAGGGCTAGGGTGGGGGTAGAAACTTTGCTTTCACTTTACACTTCTACCCCCATCCTGACCTTCCCCCTGCAAGGGGGAAGGATTGGTCACGGCGCGCCCTGCCCCTACCGCAACACCAGCATCGCCTTCGCATCCGCCTTCACCACGCCGCGCTCGGTAATCAACCCGGTCACCAGCCGCGCCGGGGTCACGTCGAAGCCATAGTTGGCCGCACGCGAACCCTGCGGGGTGACCTGCACGGTGCGCACCTGCCCGTCGCTGCACAGCCCGGCGATATGCGTCACCTCTTCTGCTGCGCGTTCCTCGATGGGGATTTCCTTCACGCCATCCTGCAGCGTCCAGTCTATCGTCGGCGTGGGCAGCGCCACGTAGAACGGCACACCGTTGTCGTGCGCGGCCAATGCTTTCAAATACGTGCCGATCTTGTTGCACACGTCGCCGCACGCCGTGACGCGGTCGCAGCCGACGATCGCCATGTCCACCATGCCGTGCTGCATCAGGTGCCCGCCCGCGTTGTCCACGATCACGGTGTGCGGCACGCCGTGCTGGCCGAGTTCCCATGCGGTGAGGCTGGCGCCCTGGTTGCGCGGGCGGGTCTCGTCCACCCACACATGCAGCGGGATGCCCGCGTCGAATGCGGTATAGATGGGCGCCAGCGCCGTGCCCCAATCGACCGTTGCCAGCCAGCCTGCATTGCAATGGGTCAGGATATTGACGGTATCATTTTTGCGATGGTGAATGGCGCGGATGATCTCGCTGCCATGCTTGCCGATGGCCGCATTGATCGCCACATCCTCGTCGGCGATGCGCGCCGCCTCTTTCCAGGCCGCAGCAGCGCGCTCGCTTTCAGGCAGAGGTGCCAGCAGCGCGCGCATCTTCTCCACGCCCCAGCGCAGGTTCACCGCCGTGGGGCGCGCCGCCAGCAGCACGCTGCAAGCGTCGGCCAGCGCGGCATCCGAGGCATGATCCCGCATCGCCAGCGCCACCCCGTAAGCCGCCGTCACGCCGATCAGCGGCGCGCCGCGCACCAGCATGTCGCGTATCGCGCGCTCGGCATCGCGCATCGTGTTCAGGCGCAAGGTGACGAATTCGTGCGGGAGCCGGGTCTGGTCGATGATTTCCACCGCCGTGTTGTCGGCGGTGGGCCAGATGGTGCGAAAAGGAGTGTTGTTAATTTTCATAAAGTTTCTGCATTGGTAGGTTGGGTGGAGTGTAGCGATACCCAACAAAAAAACGATGGGTATCGCGTTGCTCAACCCATCCTACGCTGGCTCATATAACTCTCGGCAATTATTTATGCCCAAATGCAACTTTCCAACTTCAGATGGCAACATAGCAATCTCCAAGATTTACCCAACCCGCGTAGGGCGCAATAACCGAAGGGCATTGCGCCGGATGTTTATATAATCAATGGTGCAATGCGCTACGCTTATTGCACCCTACCAATCAATCACCTTCAAACTCGCACAGCGCAAACACTTTATGCCCGTGTTTTTCCAGCCTTGCGCGTCCGCCGATGTCGGGCAGGTCGATGATGAAGCAGCATTCGACGATCTTGCCGCCCATCTTGTCGATCAGCGTGCAGGCGGCTTCTGCGGTGCCGCCGGTGGCGATCAGGTCGTCCACCAGCAGCACGCGGTCGCCTTTCTGGATCGCGTCGGTGTGGATCTCGATGCGGTCGGTGCCGTATTCCAGCTGGTAGTCGTGGCCGATGGTTTCGGCGGGCAGTTTGCCTTTCTTGCGGATCGGGATGAAGCCTTTGTTCAGCGCGTAAGCCAGCGGCGCGCCGAGGATGAAACCGCGCGATTCGATGCCGGCGATCTTGTCGATCTTCACGTCCTTGTAGCGGGCCACCAGATCATCAACGGTGGCGCGAAAACCGACCGGGTCCTTGAGCAAGGTGGTGATGTCGCGGAACTGGATGCCCTGCTTCGGGTAATGCGGGACGGTGCGGATTCTGGATTTGATGGGCATGATTAACCTGGTCGTTGACGCTGTAGAAAAACTAAAAATGTCAAAATTACCGCAATGTAAATCAATAAGTTACAAAGCGATTTTTTGCAGAAAACGGGTTTTTCTACA
>MGWZ01000113.1:10698-23439 GCA_001801175.1 Gallionellales bacterium RIFCSPLOWO2_02_FULL_57_47
GTTTATTTATTCAGCACCCGCCCCGCCACTGCGGACAGCTTCTCGACCATCACCGGATCGCGCGCTTCCGGCGCGGTGATGATGGCGTATTGCAGCACGCTGCGGCAGCCGCATTCGCAGGCTTTCTCATCGCCGTGCACGCGCGGCGCGACGTTCTTCACCAGCGCGCGCGCCTTGTCGGCATTTTCGAACAGCACCTTGACGATCGCCTCGACCGTGACATCGTCATGGTTGGGATGCCAGCAGTCGTAGTCGGTCACCATCGCGACGGTGGCGTAGCAGATCTCGGCTTCGCGCGCGAGCTTGGCTTCCGGCATGTTGGTCATGCCGATCACGTCGCAGCTCCACGAGCGGTACAGCTCGGATTCCGCGAGGCTGGAAAACTGCGGGCCTTCCATCGCCAGATAGGTGCCGCCGCGCGACACCGGAATACCAACCTGCTGCGCCGCCGCAAAAAGGTGATCACCCAGACGATGGCACACCGGGCGCGCCATCGAGACGTGCGCAACCAGCCCGTTGCCGAAGAAGCTTTTTTCGCGCGCGAAGGTGCGGTCGATGAACTGGTCGACGATGACGAACATGCCGGGCATCAGGTGTTCGCGCAGCGATCCCACCGCGCTTACCGAAATGATGTCGGTCACGCCGAGACGCTTGAGCGCGTCGATGTTGGCGCGGAAGTTGATTCCCGACGGCGGGATGCGATGCCCCCTGCCGTGGCGCGGCAGGAAGGCGATGGACTGCCCCGCCAGTTCGCCGATCAAAACCTCATCCGACGGTTCGCCGAATGAAGACGCCGCCTTGACCCAGCGGGTATTCTCCAACCCATCAATGTTGTAAACGCCACTGCCCCCGATGATGCCCAACATGCCTGTACCCCCCTTTTCAAAATAAATTGCTCATAGGCCATTCGGGCCTTGCAGGAGCACGCCCTGCGTGCGAATCGCGGCTAGGAGCCGCTCCTACAACTGCTTTTTGGCTCTAAATTCTATTGGTTATCCTCGGTTCAAACTACAACCGGCACGCGTGCCGTCAGCGCGCACATCAATTCATAGCTGACGGTTCCCGCCGCGCGCGCCACTTCCTCGATCGGCATGCCCTCGCCCCATAACACGACGCGGCTCCCGACACCGGCTTGCGGCAGCTTGCTCAAATCAACATAAAGCATGTCCATCGAGACGCGCCCCAAAGTCTGTGCCCGTTGCCCGTCAACCAGTACCGGCGTGCCGTTCGGCGCGTGGCGCGGATAGCCGTCGGCATATCCGCAGGCGACGATGCCGATGCGCATCGCATGCTCGGCGCGAAACAGCGCGCCGTAGCCGATCTCGTCACCGGCACGCAATTCCTGCACGGCGATGATGCGGCTGCTCAGGGTCATCGCCGGTTTCAGCCCGAGTTGCTGCGCACTGGCATCGGCGAAGGGCGACGCGCCATACAGCATCAGGCCGGGGCGCACCCAGTCGCCGTGCGTTTCCGGATAACGCAACAGCGCGGCGGAATTCGCCAGCGAGCGCGATATGCGGTAGGGCGCGGCCACGTCGTTGAACAAGGCAAGCGGCTCAGCCACTCCGCGCGCCTCGTCGGCATTGGCGAAATGTGTCATCAGGGTAATTTCGCGCACGGCGCGGTGACGGCGCAGTTGTTCCATCGCCTGCGCCACTTGCTGCGGCACAAACCCCAGGCGATTCATGCCACTGTTGACCTTGAGCCAGACATCCAGCTTTCCGCTTTTCGGATACGCATCCAGCAAGGCAAGCTGCCATGCGCTGTGGATCACGCAAGTCAGATCATATTCGGCAAACAGCGCCAGATCTTCCGCGCCAAAAAAACCTTCCAGTATCAGGATAGTCTGGCGAAAACCAGCTTCGCGCAAACGCATCGCGTCCTGAATATCCAGCAGCGCGAAACCGTCCGAGGCAGACAACGCTCCGGCAACACGCAACATGCCATGCCCATAGCCATCCGCCTTGATGATGGACATCAGGCGCGCGGATGTGGCGCGGCGCGCCACGTGGAGATTATTCTCCAGCGCGCTCTGGTTGATATGGGCTTGTATGGGGCGATGCATGAAAGCTGGCTTACCGCAAGAATATTTGATAGGCGCGAATGATAGCAGGGGCTATGCTTTCGTGATATAAAACGGCTTGCAAAAATTATCTCATTTTGAATGAATCCCGGTTTCTACATCATCCTCGCGGCGCAGTTTTTATCCGCGCTCGCGGACAACGCTTTGTTGTTTGCCGCGATTGCCCTGCTCAACGACTTAAAATCTCCGGACTGGCATACGCCGGTATTGCAGCAGAGCTTCATCATTTCGTACATCGTGCTGGCGCCTTTCGTCGGCGCATTCGCCGATTCGCTTCCCAAGGGACGCGTGATGTTCATCAGCAACATCATCAAACTGGCCGGCTGTATCGCCATGCTGGCCGGCATCCATCCGCTGATCGCTTACTGCCTGGTCGGCCTTGGGGCTGCTGCCTATTCCCCCGCAAAATACGGCATCCTTACCGAATATCTCCCCCCCGACCAACTGGTCAAGGCGAATAGCTGGATGGAAGGGCTGACCGTCGCCGCCATCGTGCTCGGCGCGGTGGTGGGCGGCATACTCATCAGCCCCGCCATAACCGCCCCGCTGTTGCAGACCCTGGATATTCCGCTGATCCGCAGCATCGGGGAACTGGCCGTCGCCGTGATCGTGCTGATCTACGTCGCTGCCGCAATTTTCAACCTTTATATCCCGCATGTGGCCATCGACCACAAGCCGCTCAGCCGCAACCCGGTGTTTCTGGCCAGGGATTTCTGGCATTGCTTCAAGCTGCTGTGGAAAGACCCGCTCGGCCAGGTTTCTCTGGCGGTCACGACGCTGTTCTGGGGTGCAGGCGCCACGTTGCGCCTGCTGGTGCTGGCCTGGGCAGCTGTCGCCTTGCATTACGACATCGGCGAGGCGGCCAAGCTCACGGCATGGGTAGCCATCGGCATCGCCATCGGCTCGGTGCTGGCGGCAAGATTCGTCAAGCTGGAGCATTCGGTGAAGGTGCTGCCGGTCGGCATCGCGATGGGCGTCGTCGTGCTGATGATGATACCGGTGACCCATAGTGTGCTGGCGATTCTGCTGCTGATTGCGATCGGCGCAATGGGCGGCTACTTCGTCGTGCCGATGAACGCGCTGCTGCAACATCGCGGCCACCTGTTGATGGGCGCGGGACGCTCCATCGCGGTGCAGAACTTCAACGAAAACCTGAGCATCTTCGCGATGCTGGGGCTATATGCCGTCATGCAGAAACTGGATTTCAACATCTACTTCATCATCCTGGTATTCGGCCTGCTGCTGTCCGGCATCATGGCCGCGCTGTACAAAAAACACGGGCATGACCAGGACAAGGTGCGAATGTAGGGGCACGGCGTGGGCGATTCATGAATCGCCCCTAAGGATTTTTTAGATGGCAGGTCAATTCACGAATTGCCCTGAAATTTCCCGAGCAACGCTTCAAATTCATCAACCGGCACGGCTTTACCGAACAGAAAGCCTTGATAGGTCATGCCATCGCGCAGCTTGAGCGAGGCTAATTGCGCCTCGGTTTCCACCCCTTCGGCAATCACGCTCAAGTTGAAGTTGTTCACCAGATCGATGATGTTCTGCACCAGCCGAGCGTCATCGCTGCCTTTGGTAATAGCCTGCACAAAGCCTTTGTCTATCTTGAGCTGATCGATTGGAAGCTGTTTCAGGTAGGACAGTGACGAATAGCGGGTGCCAAAATCGTCCATCGACAGGCTGACACCGAGCGCCTTGAGCGCATACATTTTTTTCACCGCACCGGCCAGGTCGTCCAGCACCATGCGTTCGGTCAGTTCCAGTTTCAGGCGCTCAGGGTTGGCCCGGTGCGTGCTTAACAAGCCGGCCACCTTGTCCACAAAATCCGGCATGACGAAATGTTTGGCGCTGACATTTACGGTCAGCAGCAAATCGCGCGTTTGCGCATTGCCTCCCCACAAGACGAGCTGCCGGCAGGCCGATTCCAGCACCCAATCATCGATCTCGATGATCAGCGCGCTCTCTTCGGCGATCGGGATGAACTGATCCGGCATGACCACGCCGCGCTGCGGATGTATCCAGCGCAGCAGCGCCTCCGCCCCTTGCGGGCGATTATCGCCATCCACTTGCACCTGGTAATACAAATGCAATTGCCGCAGTTCTACGGCACGGCGCAAATCACGCACCAGTTCGGCATGCGCTGTTACGTTATGCTGCATGGCGGTATCGAAAAAGCGTACTGCATTTCGCCCGGAACTCTTGGCCTGGTACATCGCCAGATCGGCATGTTTCAGCAAGGTATCCACCGTCTCTTCGTTGCCGCGATACAGGCTGATGCCGATACTGGACGAGCCATGGTGCTCGTGCTCCTTAAGGCGGTAGGGGCACAACAGCGCCTCGTGGATCTTCGCGGCAACCCGTTCCACCTTGAGCGAAGCCTCATCCCGGTCATCGCCGATTTCCTCGATCAGCACCACGAATTCGTCACCGCCAAATCTTGCCACGGTATCCATTTCGCGCAGGCAGGACTTGATCCGGACAGCCACTTCAACCAGCAGCAAGTCGCCGTAGTCATGGCCGAGCGTGTCGTTAAGCGCCTTGAACCTGTCCAGGTCGATGAACAATACCGCGCCGTAGTTGTTGTGGCGCGCGGAAACAGGCAAAGCCGCCTGGAAGCGGTCGATAAACAGCCGCCGGTTGGGCAATCTGGTCAACGCATCGTAAAACGCCAGATTGCGGATTTCTTCCTCGGCCCGCTTGCGCGCGGTAATGTCGCTGAAGATGGCGACATACTGTGAGGTTTCCTGCCGTTCATTCCTGACGGCAGTCACCGTCATCCACTTCGGATAAATCTGCCCGTTCTTGCGTTTGTCCCATATCTCGCCTGACCATGTGCCGGAGCGGATCAGTTGCTGCCACATCTCCGCGTAAAAGGTCTTGTCATGCTTGCCGGATTTCATCATGCGTGTGCTCTTGCCCAGCACTTCATCAGGGCGATAGCCGGTGATGTCGGTAAAAGCATGATTGACGCGGATGATGTTCGCGTCGGCATCGGTGATCATGATGGCTTCATGCGTCTCGAAGGCCGCCGCTGCAATGCGCAACGCCTCATCGGCCTTCTTGCGCGCGGTGATGTCGCGGCTTGAAGCATAAATGAAGCTCTGCCCTTCCAGCTCCACGCCGGAGGCGCTGATCTCGGCATTGATCACTGTGCCGTCCTTGCGGCGGTACACGGTCTCGAACATCGCGCTCTTGCCGACCAGTTCCCTGAATTTTTCGCGCAACTCTTCAACCGGCCATTGCACATCCCATTCGGCCACGTTAAGGCCGGACACTTCTTTCTGGGCATAGCCCAGCATGCGGCAGAAAGCTTCATTGGCCACCAGCAGGTTGCCCTGCATGTCCATCACATGGATGCCATCCATGGAAGTCAGCATCAATGCCTGGTTGCGCCGCAACAGCAGCTCGGTTTCCCGCTGGGTTCGTTCCAGTTCAATGGTGCGTTCCCTGACCCGCTCTTCGAGGTTCACCGAAAGGTCGTGCAGGCGTGCCTCATTTTCACGGGAAACTTTCAGCAACGCGCCGAATCCGTCGGCCATTTCGTTGAAACTGTCGCCCACCCGGCCGAGCTCATCGCGAACGTCGAGATCGATCCGCTCCCGCAGGTCGCCGCCGGCAAAGGCGTGCGCCGAGCGGGCAAGAGAGCGGATATTGACGATAATGGCGCGGCCGATGCCAACCGAAAAATAGGCGACTACCAGGAACAGCATAAAGGCGATGCCGATACTGAAGTGCAACGAGTTTTCTGCACGCGCAATGCGCGCCTTGATGAGGGTTTCGGCCATCGGCAGCAACGCTTCATGCAGTTGCGTATAGCTCCTGTCGATCGCCGCAGCGGACATTCCGAAAAAAACGCCGGGGCGCATAGCAAAGCGACCCGTGATTATGTCCGAGGTCACAAGTCCGGTAATCTGGTGTGCCGATTCGGCAATATCCCCGGATGCGGCCGAGATCAAATCCTGCAGCGCCGGGTTGTAGCGGCTGACCTTGTCGAGGCTGGTTCCGAGCTTTTCCAGCGCATCATCAAGCTCTGCAACCAGAATATTCAATTCGATCTTGTGCTGTTCTGTGGCCTGTTTGCTGGCCAGGATACCGGTGCTGTATGCGCGCAGTTTCCCCAGACGCTCAAGCGCATGCGGCAGCCTGTTGATGATGGTATCGATCAGATAGAACGTGCTGAGCTCAGTATCCAAAGTCAGCGCGTATTCATCGGCGGCAATCCCCTCGAATGATTGTATCCGGTTGATCAGACGGGTATGCGCGGCAAAATTTTCAGAGGCCGTCCAGTTGAGCCCGTCTTTGCGCAGGCGCTCCCAGTCCGCCCTGATGTGCTGCAAGCTCTCGCTCGTAGTCTTGCCGAAAAACGGCTTGCCCAGCATCTCATCCAGTGCTTCGGCCGCGTTTTTTTCCGTGCCGGCACGACTGTCCCGCATGGTCTCATCGCCGCCGAGTAGCCCGGCAGAAAGGCCGCGGTGTTCCTGGAGCAGCTGCACAACCCGGGGGAACGTCTTGACCAGCGCCAGGCCTTGCAGTTCCCGTTGCGAGAAGCTGATGTCCTGGTCAAGACTGGCAAACAGGCTGTACACCACCACCGCAATCGCGACCAGCGACATCAACCCCAGCAGCACGAATTTCCTGGTGATATCCAGGCGATTCATCAGGGCTGCGGCAGGAGAGAAAAATGCCTGCATCAATTTGTTGCCACCGCTGTTGCCTGTCATCATCATACCTTTGTAAAGTGCGTGATGTAACGCCGCCACCTGGCGCTGTAATTCTTCAAGCCACTGTAGCTTAGACGAAGTTCAGGCCAAGGAGCAATGACTTGGGTCAACCGACCGCAGGTTCAAATGAAAGCACTCTGTGGAGCACACTCTATACCGCTTGCATCGTCTGCACCGCGAATCGCAGATCCTGCCACGCCTTGGCTTTTTCCGACGGGCTGCGCAGCAAATACGCCGGGTGATATGTGACGATCAAAGGTATGGACGCCCCGACGCGGTGCGGCGCAGCCGACGGGTGCGGGAGGGGCGTCTGGCAACTGTTTTCGTCACCCTGTCCCCCTTCATTCAAACTTGTTGCAGTTGCCACCTTGAGGTGATGCAGCTTGCCGCGCAACGAACCCAGCGGCACATCTTTTCCCAGCAGCGCGGTCGCAGCTGTCTTGCCGAGTGCCACAATCAGCCTGGGCTGAATCAGTTCGATCTGCCGTTGCAGATACGGCAGACATTGCGCGATTTCCCCGGCATCCGGATTGCGGTTGTTGGGCGGGCGGCATTTGACGATATTGGCGATATAGACGTTTTCGCCACGCTTGAGCCTGATGGCCATCAGCATGTTGTCGAGCAGCTTGCCCGCCTGCCCGACGAACGGCTCACCCCGCGCATCTTCCTCCTCGCCCGGCCCTTCGCCGACGAACAGCCAGTCGGCTTGCTCGTCGCCCACGCCAAACACCGTCTGCGTGCAACCGGCGCGCAGCTTGCATGCGGTGCAGCCGCGTACCATCGCCTTCAGTTGCGGCCAGTCGAGTTCGCCGATGCGTTGTTCACGGCTCTTGTCGACTCCCCCTATTGGAATAACAACCGTTGCCGTGCGCTCCTCTGCCATCACTGGATCAGCGGCGACCCGAGCTTCGGCTTGCGATGGTCCATCCGATTGGCTGGGGGACGTGTCGGATGAACCGGAGGAAACGGAATAGCTTGCCTCAACTACCGTTTCAACGAGCGCTGGCCTGCCGCGCCGCCGCCACAGCGGATACAGATTCAATTCGCGCAGCACCGCTTCGTTTCTATCCATTCGCCCTCTCTCCTGGCCTCTCTCCCGCCTGCGGGAGAGAGGAATATTGAGTCAACTCACACGCCATCGTAAGGGCATCCTCGCCGCCGTTCGCATTCTGATAATAACCGCGCCGCACGCCAATCTCGCTGAAGCCCGCGCTGCGGTACAGGGCAATCGCGGCGGTATTGGAAGAGCGCACTTCGAGAAACACGCGCCGTATATTCTTCTCCTGCGCCATATTCAGCATCCCGGTCAGCATCGCGCGACCCAATCCCTTGCGCTGCTGCCCCGCCGCCACGCCGATATTGAGCAATTCCGCCTCTTCCAGCACCTGTATCAATATCGCATAAGCGCGAATCTCTCCGCCCTCTTCGTCCACATGACACACATAGCCGTTGGTCAACGCATCAATGAAATTACCGCGCGTCCACGGAAAACGCTGCACCGCCAGTTCGATGGCGAGCACTACATCCACATCGGCCTGTGTCATCGCGCGCATCAACTGTTTGCTCTTGCACAAGTTTGCTGTTCGCGTTCGCTGGTTTTGAAAGCCACCTTGTCGCGCAGATATAGCGGCAATGCTTCCGCCGCATCCATGCCGTGCCCCCGCATGAATTGCGCCGCGCCGAGCACGGCAATTGCGGCAGCTTGCGGCACGGCGGCTCCGTCCACACCCTGCAACTGTCCGGCATGGCGCTCGCTCAATATCCGGCTATGCATGGCAAAACCGCTGCCCGCGCCGAACCATCCGTCGCCGGGCACCGACGGTGCGTCTTGCGGCTTGCACAGGCACGGCTGACTCACGGTCGTCCAGTCGCCATCATGCTTTTCATATGCTGCGTGGTAAATCTCGCCCATGCGCGCATCCAGCGCGGCAATCACGCGCGGTTTGCCTGAAGCCTCCGCCAGCGCTTCCAGCGTACACACGCCGGCTACCGGCAGGTTCGCGCCGAATGCCAGCCCCTGTGTCACGCCACAGGCGATGCGCACTCCGGTGAACGACCCCGGCCCCATGCCAAACGCGATGCCGTCCATAGCATGCAGCTTGTAGCCTGTAGCTTGCAGCAGATCGTTGACCATCGCGATCAGCATTTCGGAGTGTTTCTGTCCGGCCAGCTCGCAGCGCTCCACAACAGCACCGTCTTGCCACAGCGCGACCGAGCAGTATTCGGTGGAAGTTTCCAGTGCCAGTACGCGCATCAATTATCGGCCAGCAGCAAAACCACCGCCTGCGCCGCGATCCCCTCGCCGCGCCCGCTGAACCCGAGCTGCTCGGTGGTGGTCGCCTTCACGTTGACGGCGCTTTTTTCCACGCGCAGGTCGGCGGCGATATGCGCCACCATCTGCGGAATATGCGGCGCCATCTTCGGCGCCTGCGCGATGATGGTCGCATCGACGTTGCCGACGCGATAACCCTGCTCTCGCACCAGATGCAGCGCCTCGCGCAACAGGATACGGCTGTCGATATCCTTGTACCTGGCTTCGGTGTCGGCGAAATGCCTGCCGATATCGCCCAGCGCCGCCGCGCCGAGCAGCGCATCGCTGATCGCGTGCAGCAGCACGTCGGCGTCGGAATGGCCGAGCAGTCCCCTGTCATAGGGAATCTCCACGCCACCTATAATCAACCGGCGCCCCTCTGCCAGCTGGTGAACGTCAAAACCCTGTCCGATACGCATGATTACCTCATCTACCGTAGGGTGGGCAACTTGTTGCCCACCATTGAATGGTTCCAGCGTGGGCACATGTGCCCACCCTACATTTTTTCTTTCAGCAACAATTCCGCCAGCAACATATCCTGCGGGTAAGTCACCTTGAAATTGGCCGGCTCGCTCAACACCAGCCTGGGCCGCAAACCCAGCGCCTCGATCGCCGAAGCTTCGTCGGTAACGCTGTGACATTGCTGCAACGCCTGCGCCAGCAGCCCGGCGCGGAACATCTGCGGCGTCTGTGCCTGCCATAATTGTTCGCGGTTTTCGGTGCGCAGGATGCGGCCATCCGCATCGGCTCGCTTCAAAGTATCCGCCACCGGCACGGCAAGAATCCCGCCTACCGCATCGTCGCGCAATTCAGCGATCAGTTTGGCAAGGTGCGCCTGCGTCAGGCACGGGCGCGCCGCGTCATGCACCAGCACCCAGACGTCCGGCTCCAGCTCGGAGGCCAGCAGCCCGTTCAGCACGCTCTCTGCCCTCGCCTTGCCGCCGCAATACAACGGCTGCAGCTTGTCGCCGAAGCGCGACCAGTCATAGGTATGGAACAGCGTGTCGTCAGGAGCCAGCACCACGAACACCGTGGAAATTTCCGGGCTGGAGCACAGCGTGTTCAGCGCATGAAAAATCATCGGCTGCCCGGCCAGCGGCAGATACTGCTTGGGCAGTTCATTGCCCATGCGGGTGCCGAAACCGGCTGCGGGAACCAATGCGTGGAATTCAGACATGGGCGAATTGTAATGGAAAATGGCCTGCTTGCCTTATAATGCGCGCCTTTTCACAAACTACCTCAGGATAGTCCTTCCGGAAATTTGTTTTGCGGGATGAAGCGCAAGGAGCCGCACAGCGAATGACGAGGCATATCGAGGTTGATAGACGAGGAATGAGCGAGCACGCGACACCGCGATTCGCCCGCAAAACGAATTTAATGCTGTTCCACTCTTCCCATTCCCGCCCGCGCTATACCCGGTTGATCGGCTCGTCCGACGCGCTGGCGCTGGCGCAATACGCGAAAAAAACATCTCCACTGGTGGTGATCGCCGCGAATGCGCTCGAAGCGCAACGACTGGCGGAGGAGATTCCGTTCTTTGACCCGGAACTGCGCGTGCGCCTGCTGCCTGACTGGGAGACGCTGCCCTACGACCATTTTTCACCGCATCAGGATCTGATCTCCGAGCGGTTGGCCACGCTGCACCACATCCGCAGCCAGGCCTGCGACGTGGTGATCGTGCCGCTCACCACGGCGCTTTACCCGCTGCCGCCGGTAGAGCACCTCGCCGCCTATACCTTTTTCCTCAAGCGCGGCGAGATGCTGAATATCGCGCAGCTGCGCGAACAGCTCACCCTCGCCGGATACAACCACGTGCAGCAGGTGCTCACCCCCGGCGAATACTGCGTGCGAGGCGGTATCATCGATTTATTCGCAATGGGGAGCGTGCTTCCGTACCGCATCGACCTGTTCGACGACGAGATAGAGACTATCGCCACTTTCGACGTGGATACGCAGCGCACGCTGTATCCCGTGCCGGAGATCCGCCTGCTGCCCGCGCGCGAATTCCCGCTGGACGAAAATGGCCAGGCGCGCTTCCGCCAGAACTTTCGCGATCGCTTCGAGGGCGATCCGTCAAAGTCACGCATCTACAAGGACGTGAGCAAAGGCATCGCCCCTGCAGGCATCGAGTATTACCTGCCGCTGTTCTTCGACAAAACCGCGACGCTGTTCGATTACCTGCCGAAGAATGCGGCGCTGTGTTTGCATCATGAGGTCGATGAAGCCATCGCCACCTTCGCCAGGGATGCGGCTTCGCGCTACAACCTGTTGCGCGGCGACCCGCAGCATCCGCTGCTGGAACCGAGGGAATTGTTTCTCGATGCGGAGCGGTTCTTCATGCGCGTGAAGGAATTTGCGCGGCTGGATATACTTCCCTCTCCCGCTGGCGGGAGAGGGAGGAGCGAAGCGGAGGGAGAGGGTAACGAAACTCCCAAAAACCTCACCCCCTGCCCCACCGCCGCGATCCCCGACATCGCGGTAAACCGCCGCGCCGAGATTCCCACCCAGGCGTTCCAGAATTTCCTGCAAGGCTACGCCGGGCGCACGCTGCTGCTCGCCGACAGCCTCGGGCGGCGCGAGATCATGGCAGGCTACCTGCACGAATACGGCCTCGCCCCGGCGATATGCGAGAACTATGCCGAGTTCCTGCAAGGCAACGCGGCCTTCATGCTGTGCGTCGGCCCGCTGCAGAACGGCTTCATCCTGACCGATGAAAAGGTCGCGCTGGTGACGGAAACCGAGCTGTATGCGGCCCAGCCGCGCAGCCGCGCCGCGCGCGCCGCGAAGAAAAGCAACGTCGAGGGCATGTTGCGCGACCTGTCCGAACTGAAAGTCGGCGACCCGGTAGTGCACGAGCAGCACGGCATCGCGCGCTATAGGGGACTGGTCAACCTCGACCTGGGCGAAGGCGAGAACGAATTTTTGCTGCTGGAATATGCCGGCAGCGACAAACTCTACGTGCCGGTTGCGCAACTGCATGTCATCAGCCGCTATAGCGGCGGCGCACCGGAAGCGGCTCCGCTGCACAAGCTGGGCAGCGGAACATGGGACAAGGCCAAGCGCCGTGCGATGCAGCAGGTGCGAGACACCGCCGCCGAGTTGCTCAATCTCTACGCGCAGCGCGCGTTGCGCAAGGGTCATGCATTCAGGCTGACACCGCATGATTACGAGGCGTTTGCCGCCGGTTTCGGCTTCGAGGAAACGCCCGACCAGGCCGCCGCGATCGAGGCGGTGATCGCCGACCTGCAATCCGGCAAACCGATGGATCGGCTGATCTGCGGCGACGTCGGCTTCGGCAAGACCGAGGTCGCGTTGCGCGCAGCCTTCGTCGCGGCGATGGACGGCAAGCAGGTCGCGGTGCTGGTGCCCACCACGCTGCTCGCCGAACAGCATTTCCAGAATTTCTCCAACCGCTTCGCCGACCTGCCGATCAAGATCGCCGAGCTGTCGCGTTTCCGCTCCGCGAAAGAGCAGACGCAGGCGCTGAAGGACATGGAAGACGGCAAGCTGGACATCATCATCGGCACGCATAAGCTGATCCAGAAGGGCGTGAAGTTCCACAACCTCGGCCTGGTCATCATCGACGAGGAGCACCGCTTCGGCGTGCAGCAGAAGGAACG
>MGWZ01000114.1 GCA_001801175.1 Gallionellales bacterium RIFCSPLOWO2_02_FULL_57_47
CGTGGCAATCCAGTTGTTTGATATCAAAAGAACTTCTGGATTGCCACGTCGCTACGCTCCTCGCAATGACGATTTAATCTGCGTTTCCTTAAGCTTGCCAACCCGGAGGTTCTTTAAAACATCCTTCGTTCGCAGTGGAAATACTGAACTGCGGGCGTAGGATTATTAATTCAGTGAGGTAAACCCCCGGCTTTGCCGGGGGACTCCGTTAGGTTTGACCGTTCCGGTGGTCATTAACGAGTAACGTTAAAACTTAGCTACATTATTCCCTCCCCCTTGCAGGGGGAGGGTTAGGGTGGGGGTAGAAATTTAAGCACGGATGCAGTCAAAAGTTTGTACCCCCATCCCAGCCTTCCCCCTGATAGGGGGAAGGAGTGGAAACCAGCCGCCTTGGGCGGCTCATGGTTTTATCAGCGCCTTTGAGGAGCTCACCCAATAAGCCTCCGGCTTTGCCGGAGGTAATTTAACTTAAACAAATATGCGCAAAATTCAATATTGCCTGGCCCTGTTGCTTGCCCTTGTCGTTCATCCGGTGATGGCAGCATCTCCTGCACCGGTACTCTCATACACGAAAATGAAGGTGCAGATTGCGCGCATCCAGATTCAGGATGGTGTCAGTTTTGACGACGCGGTTGAGTCACTCAAACTGCGTGCCAATCAGCACAACCTCAAGTTTGTCGGCGCCAGCCCGCTATACAAGGAAATCGAAGCGTTGACGGGAAAGCCCGCCAGGCGCATGGAAATTTTCAGCTTCTGCGACGGCCTCACGGCGGAGCAGATGATAGCCACCGATCCTTTAATGATTTCTTTTATGCCTTGTCGTATCGCGATGGTGGAAGATGCACAGGGCAAACGCTGGATCATTTCCATGATGATGGACGAGGCAATGATCCGCGCATTGCCTTCCGACATCCGCAAAGATGCAGAAAGAGTTATGAAGGCCATGAAAGACATGATGCTTGCCGCCAGCAACGGCGACCTCTGAAATTGTGCATCGTGCAGTAAAGTGCACGCACTATAGGCATGACCGTCCAGGTTGTTCCTTGAAAACGGAGGGGTTTGAAAAATAACCCCAATGGGTTACCCCGGTTACCCTTCATGGGTATGGACGCATGTAAGCTGATTATTCCTATAATGTTATCCATACGGCTTTATTGAATGCGGTAGCGAATCTGGTATTGACGGGAATTTTAATAATTTGTGGGAGATGAACATGAACTTTGATAAAGAATATGATGCCAGCGGCTTGTCCTGTCCTTTGCCTATCCTGAAGACCAAAAAGGCACTCGCCGATATGGCTTCCGGGCAGGTACTCAAGGTGCTCTCGACCGATAGCGGCTCTGTGAAGGATATGCAGGCATTCGCCGAGCAGACCGGTAATTCCTTGTTGGCTACAGAAGAGGCTAGCGGGAAATTCACTTTTTACATGAAGAAAAAGTAAGTTATCTGCATCCAACCCAAACCATACTCAAAGGGGAAAGCATGAGCTCTAAAAAAATGGCAATTATTGCCACCAAAGGCACACTGGATATGGCCTACCCACCATTCATTCTCGCTTCAACCGCCGCCGCTCTGGGCTATGAGGTGCAGGTGTTCTTTACCTTCTACGGTTTGCAATTGCTGCGCAAAGACCTGTCCAGCGTAATGATCAGTCCGCTGGCCAACCCTGCGATGCCGATGCCGGTACCGATGCCGGTGATGGTGCAAATGCTGCCGGGAATGGAATCCATGGCTACCATGATGATGAAGCAAAAGTTGAAGAAACATGGCGTCGCCTCGCTGGAGGAGTTGCGCGACCTGTGCCTGGAAGCCGAAGTGAAATTCGTTGCCTGCCAGATGACGGTTGATCTGTTCGAATTCGACAAGAGCGAATTTATCGACAACATCGAATACGGCGGTGCGGCTACGTTTTTGGGATTTGCCGGAGATACTGATATCTGTCTGTTCGTTTAAGTCGGCAAGCCGGATTTGCCGTGCAGGGGTAGTGTAGGCATTTGTTATATCAATCAACCAGGGAGCTTTTAATGAAGATAAATAAAATTGTCGTTTCGTTGTTCACCGCTGGCTTGATGGCCTCGCCACTCGCTAATGCTACCAACGGCTACTTTTCGCACGGTTATGGGCTGAAAGCTAAGGGCATGGGTGGCGCGTCGACCGCGATGGTGATCGATACGTTCGGCGGCGCGAACAACCCTGCCAGCATGGTGTGGGTAGGTGATCGGCTGGACATCGGACTCGATCTCTTCATGCCGAAACGAGAGGTCTCGCGACAAGGAAGTAACACCCCAGTTCCCCCGTTTCCTGTCGGAACGCCAGCTGGACTGTACGATGGTACGTCCGTGAGCGGCTCGAACCTCTTCTACGTGCCAGAATTTGGTTACAGCAAGCTGATCAATCCGGATCTCTTGCTCGGCGTGACAGTCTATGGCAACGGTGGCATGAATACCGACTACGACGCGGGGCTCAACGGCGGGGCGAGCGCGCAGTCGTTCGCGCCTTCCTGTGCAGGTGCGCCGTCGAACATCCTGTTCGGCTGCGGCAAGTTGGGTGTGGACTTGATGCAGCTCATCATCGCGCCGACTGCCTCCTATAAAATCAACGAGAACAATTCGGTGGGAATATCTCCATTGCTTGGCTACCAAAAATTCAAGGTCGACGGCTTACAGGCATTCGAAGGAATGAGCAGCAGCCCCGGCAATGTCACCAACAATGGCTATGATACCTCGACCGGTTGGGGCGTGCGCTTCGGCTGGCTCAGCAAGCTGTCCGATACCCTAAGCATGGGCGCAGCCTATTCAAGCCGGATGCGCATGAGCCCCTTTGAAAAGTACAAGGGCCTGTTCGCCGAGGGCGGCGACTTCGATATCCCTGAGAACTACAACATCGGCATTGCTGTCAAGGCCACGCCGGAAACGACTGTCGCCTTCGATATTCAGCAGATCAATTATTCGGATGTCAAGTCTATTGGCAACGCTGTCAGCAACAGTCTTGCCTCCGCGGACGGACTCGGCTCGACCAACGGATCGGGTTTCGGGTGGCGCGACCAGACCGTATACAAGCTGGGCGTCGAATACGCATACAGCACCAGCCTTGTGTTGCGTGCCGGTTACAACTACGGAAAATCGCCGGTGCGCGGTGACAGCATCGACGATGTGACCTTCAATATCCTCGCGCCGGGGGTGGTGGAGCGGCATCTCACTCTCGGCACCACTTGGACGCTGGACAACAAGTCGGAGTTGACGGTGTCCTATATGCACGCCTTCAGCAACTCGGTGACCGGCCCGTCGGTTACGTCGCTGCTTGGCGTCGGCGGCACAGAGACCCTGACGATGAAGCAGAACACCTTGGGCATCGCTTACGGCATGAAGTTATAATCGCTCGAAGCCGCAAGCAAGCTGAGAAGCCCGCTCTCTTCAAAAGGGCGGGTTTTTTTACACCCGCAATTTGAATTAGGTGTTGGCAATGCGGTCAAGATAGCGTGCCCGAAATAACAGGCGCGGGGTAGTTCCATTGTCAGCAAAGGCAGCACGGTCGTGCAGCACGTTGTTGCACAGCAGGCCCATGCCTTGTTCCAGGCGCGCGTGGTGGATGTGCGGCGAATCAGACGCCAGCAGCTTTTCCAGCATCGCTACAGCAGCCAGTGTGGTTGCATCCTGCTTCCAGACGATGCTGCGAGTGCGTGCGGTATAGCGCATGTGCAGGCCGCCACTCGCGGGGTCTATGGAAAATACCGGGCCGGTCTGTGCGGCGCGCGCTATACCTTGTTCGTCGGTACGTTCCGGTATGGTCATGGCATCCGGCGCGGAGAGTGCGCGGATAAAATCGCTATCTTCATCGCGCAACATCAAATAGGCGATTTCGTGATCCATCAGGCGATTCTCGCCGCCCTGTCCGGCACTCTGGGCGCAATGCAATACCATGCTGCGCACCTGCCGTTCCGGCGGGTTGTAATAGCCGTCGGTGTGCCATTTGATGGCGCGGTCGGTATAGGGAATATAAGCATTTCGCAGTCCATCGCCAGCGCACACCGTGATGCGTGTTACCCCTTGTTCACTTGCGAGCCAATTCGCATCCATGCGATTCAGGCCGAACTGTTGCCCAAGTTGGCGAACCGCATTTTCATCGACGCCCTCGGCCAATGATGCATATATCGCCATGTTGCTGCGGCGGCAACATGCCAAAAGCGCGGCGTGCTCTGAAGCAGTCAATGCACGCGGGTTTTTGATTTCAACGATCAGATCGTCAGTGCTGGTGATGGCATGCGCCAGTTTGTGCTCGCGCCAGCGCAGGTAGGCATCGGGATTGTCGGGATCGAATGGATTTTGCATCAGGGGGCCGGCGCGAAACTGCGCAATTTAATCCCCGCTGACCGTTTTGCGGCTGCGTGGTTGCCTCGGCTCGGTTTCGAACAAGTCGTGCATGGTTTTTTCAACCATGGTAACGGCCTCTGGAGCTTCGATGCCCATCATCTGGTCTATCACCCAGGCGGCATCTTTTTCATCCATCACTTCGCGCATACAGTAGCCAAGGTATCGGGTGAACGCAAAATCTGGGCCATTGTTGTTATATTTGAAGTCAGCATATTCTCCCGCACGCTGGTTAAGCATGTCGATGAAGTACTGCTTGTGCTTTTCAATGCTGTTGCCTATCAATCTGCTCTGGTTTTCAGCCAGGGTTTCCGCCACGCGATTTGCCAGAGCGCTGGTGAACGCCATGCGATCTTCTGCGGATAATTGGCGATAGGCGATGCGGTCAGCGACTTGAATAAGGAATATCAGAAATTCGCCGAGAAAAGAAAAGTATTGTGTGCCGATTGCTATTTCAAATTTGGCATTGCGGGTGTTTTTGAGTGCGTTGTCTCCGATGCGCCAGATGACGAAAGCCAGCGCACCCGCAATTTCCTGAGGTGTTCTTTTTCGCCCATTTTTGAACCAGTTGCTTTTGATCCTCATGGCTTTTAATGTTCAAACCGATTTTGGCGATCAAATTCGGCGTCCGTCACGGGCTCAATCATCCTTTTTGCAGAAAAAACTCATACTCGCCTGAGGATACCTCAATTGTGTCGAGAATCTTCACGCCGGTCATGCCGGCCCAGCCGACGATGTCGGATC
Source organism: Gallionellales bacterium RIFCSPLOWO2_02_FULL_57_47 (assembly GCA_001801175.1). Lineage (GTDB taxonomy): Bacteria > Pseudomonadota > Gammaproteobacteria > Burkholderiales > Gallionellaceae > Gallionella. The sequence continues at coordinate 5,112 of MGWZ01000114.1, forward strand.
GTATCCCCGGGCAATTGCTGACAAGCTTGAGAATCTCGCCGGTGTTCATGCCGTTCAGCAGCTTTTTGGCTTCCACAATTGGCCCAGGGCAGACTACACCGCGAATATCCAGAATTACATTCGCTTTGCGCGTCACTCCTTTGCCCTTCATGATGTAATAGCCTGTGCCGCCATCCGGCATCGCTTCTGTCCCCAATACGTTGTTGCGGGTCTGTTCCGCCCACGCGAACAGGTCGTCCCGGGTGCCCGGGCAATCCGAGATCAACAACAGCACTTGTTCGTTTTTTAGATCGTCGACCACGCGCTTGGCACCGAGCAGCGGAGCGGGGCAGGTCAAGCCGCGCATATCCAGTTTGATATTGGCGTGTAAATTTGGAGTGTTCATTTTGGAATCCTGTCAGTATCTGTATCGTTGTTTGCTCAATACCCGCCCTTGCCATATGGCTGAGGTAGTCCGGCTACTTTAGCGCCTTGTTTGGCCGGGCCGGTGGGAAACAAATCATACAAGGATTTGCTATCCGCTTCAGGCCAGAACTCCTGCACATCTTTCAGCATATTGCGAAAGTTGGGTGTATGGCCATGTTCGCGGTATTGGTCGCGCATGTAATTGATGACCTGCAAATGCTTGGGTGTCAACTCAATATTTTCTGCTGCGGCAATGACACTTACTATTTCTTCGCTGTAGTCAGGTTCCAGCAAGTAGCCGTCCGCATCGGTTTCAAGATCTTTACCCGCAATTATGTATCCCATGATTAACCTCCGTTAAATGAAATGTAAAACTTTCCAAGTCGTTACTACAATCCGGAAATGACTTTGTGAGGTACAAAAATGCCACAACCGAATCGACGCTCTTCTCCCAGCCCTGCATACTGCAATTGCAGGGATGCATCCGGTTTCAGGTCATGAACAACCAGACTGTAACCATGGATAACTTGCTGGTCGCCCGCAAGAGTGCGGCGTTTGCCGCAGACCAGATTAGCCACAATATTCAATTCGCCTAACTGCTTCCTGATGTCGTCCATGAACATCATTTCGTCGCTTACCCCGGTTACCAGTTGTGCATGCAGGGTGGGATATGGCTGAATCGGGCGAGTCCTGCCTTCTCCTAACTGCAACTGGCTTGAGCCAATCTGCATGGTGCTTCCGGTCAGGCGCGATGCTGCACCGGCCAGTGCCGCCGGCAGGCGCAGCACCAGCTTGGCGCGTTTGGGAAGCAGCATTCCTTCGTTGCATTCTGCGGTGCGCAACGGCAACACCCCGACAAATTTTTCTTCCGCAAGCTGTGGTACATGGCGCACAATTTCCGCCCACAGCGCAAATGGATAAGCGGCGGGTAGAGTTGTGCCGCCAAGATCGAACACCAGGTCGATCATTTCCGGGATTCCATCAGCCATGGGCTGGATGCACTTGAGAATCTGCCCAATGCTGCATGGTGGCCGCCCATTGTTGTGCGGTTGCAGGGTCAATATCGAAAATCGTAAAACGCTTGCCCTCGCGAATGCGAACACGCAGCAAACTCATTCCGCCTTCGACGTGGTCGATCTGGTGCAATTCAATTTCCTGGCTACCCAAAGGAACTTTGATCTTTAATAATTCACGGGTTATTGCCAATTTGTCTCTCCCAGTTGGTTACATAGCATAGTCCATAAGGGATACTCTGCACGAGATTCTTGAAGTAGTTAAGTCTATCGCTAATACTTTTAATATTGAATACTACTCGGGGAAGATAAAGCACTACTCTTTAGGGTTATAGAAAATAGCCGCTAAGGGTGATGGAATGCGAATGTGTTGCGCCGTAGTATATCAACAATTATTAATATATTAGGCGTGCAGCCGGATTGAAAGCTGTATGATTCAAACGGAGCGCACGAGTTGAAAGTTAGCCCCGTCTCTGCCGGGTCATTAAATCGATTGCCAGCAGTAAGCCTTGGGCAATGCGACTGAAAGGAAGATTATGGCTAAGAAAATGCATGATACCCCAAACCTTGATCAACTCGAGGATGGTCCATGGCCAAGCTTTGTGACCGGCTTGAAAGCGTTGGCAAGAGACAAGGATTACGTGGTCGACCTGCTTGGACAGCTAGAGACATCGTACCAAACCAAAAAAGGCTACTGGAAGGGCGGTACGGTCGGCGTGTTCGGTTATGGCGGCGGCGTAATTCCGCGCTTTACCGAACTCAAGGACGAAAGCGGCCAGCCTGTTTACAAGGATTGTGCCGAGTTTCACACGCTGCGCATCATGCCACCGCCCGGAATGCACTACGACACCAAGGTATTGCGCGACATGTGCGATGTCTGGGAAAAACATGGTTCCGGGTTGATCGCATTTCACGGCCAGTCCGGGGACATCATGTTCCAGGGCGCAACCACGGAAAATGTGCAAAAAGCCTTCGACGAAATCAATGAAATGGGTTTTGACATGGGCGGGGCAGGTCCTGCGGTCCGCACTTCCATGTCTTGCGTGGGCGCCGCGCGCTGCGAACAATCCTGTTACGACGAGGCCAAGGCGCACCGCGCCGTATTGAACACTTTCCTGGATGATATTCATCGCCCGTCATTGCCGTACAAGTTCAAGTTCAAATTTTCCGGTTGCCCGAACGATTGCATGAATTCCATACAGCGTTCGGATATGGCCGTGATCGGAACCTGGCGCGACAACATTCGCACCGATGAAGCGCTGGCGAAAAAATGGTTTGCCAAGCACAGCATGGACCAGTTGGTGAATGACATTGTCGCGCGTTGCCCCACCAAGACTTTCCAGCTTAAGCAAATCAACAGTGTCAGGAGCGGCCCTACGATCTCCAGTGTTGCCATTAATGACACCCACGCGATAGAAATCGATAACCGTGATTGTGTGCGCTGTATGCATTGCATCAATGTGATGACCGGAGCGCTGGCCCCCGGCAAGGATAAGGGCGCCACCATTCTGATGGGCGGGAAGCGCACCCTCAAGATTGGCGATCTGATGGGCACCGTAATTGTCCCGTTCATGAAACTGGACACGGACGAAGACATGGAAAAGCTGGTCGACCTCGGTCAGCGCACCATCGATTTCTTCGCGGAAAATGCGCTCGAACACGAACGCACCGGAGAAATGATTGAGCGTATCGGCCTGGCCAGTTTCCTTGAAGCGATGGAAATCGATGTGGATATCAATATGGTTTCCACCCCGCGCACCAACCCATACGTCCGCACCGATGGCTGGGATGAAGAAGTCGCCAAGATCAACGCCAAAAAGCAGGCTGCCTGAGGAGATAGACCATGAATGCCCCCGTACAAATGCGCCGCCCGAAAGAGACCGGAGTGCCCGACAACAAGCAGTATCTGCATCCATTGCTGCTGAAGAACTACGGCAACTGGAAATATCATGACCGCCCTCGCCCGGGCGTGCTGCACCATGTCTCGCATAGCGGTGACGAGGTCTGGTCGGTCCGCGCCGGCACGCAGCGGCAAATGGACGTTCATACCATCCGGAGATTGTGCGATATCGCCGACAAATACGCGGAAGGCCATGTGCGGTTTACGATCCGGTCCAATATCGAGTTCATGGTTTCCAGTGCGAAACAGGTTGATCCGCTGGTTGCAGAACTGGAAAAGAGCGGATTTCCGGTAGGCGGCACGGGCAATTCGATTTCGATGATCGCACACACACAAGGCTGGTTGCACTGCGACATTCCCGGCACGGATGCGTCCGGAGCGGTCAAGGCATTGATGGATGAACTGATCGTTGAATTCAGGCGCGAGGAAATGCCAAACCGCGTGCATCTGTCCACGTCCTGCTGCGAAATCAATTGCGGCGGGCAGGCCGATATTGCGATCGTTATCCAACATACCAAGCCGCCGGTAATCAATCACGACCTCGTGGCCAACGTTTGCGAACGCCCGACTGTGGTGGCGCGCTGCCCGGTCGCCGCGATTCGTCCGGCGATGGTGAACGGTAAACCTTCCCTGGAAATCGATGAATCGAAATGCATGTGCTGCGGCGCGTGCTATCCGCCTTGCCCGCCGATGCAAATCAACGATCCGGAAAATTCCAAGCTGGCGATCTGGGTGGGCGGAAAAAATGCCAATGCGCGCAGCAAGCCGACTTTCATGAAGATGGTTATTTCCGGCCTGCCGAACAATCCGCCGAGATGGCCTGAAGTTTCCGAAGCAGTAAAAAACATTCTGCACGTATACAAGGATGACGCCCGCCCGTGGGAGCGGATGGCGGACTGGATCGAGCGTATCGGCTGGCCGCGTTTCTTTGAAAAGACCGGGTTGCCATTCACCAAGTATTTGATCGATGATTGGCGCGGCTCCCGTGCATCTCTTAATGCTTCAACTCATATTCGCTTCTAACCGTTGATATCTGAATTGGGAGTGGCCGCATGAAATTTGGCATTGTCGTTAACGAAGGACCCTACCAGCATCAAGCCAGCGATACGGCGTATTTATTCTCCAAGGCGGCCATTGAAAAAGGCCATGAGGTATGGCGCGTATTTTTCTATCACGACGGGGTGAATAACTCCTCCAAGCTGACAGAGCCGCCGCAGGATGACCGCCATATAGTGAACCGCTGGAGCAAACTCAACGAGGAACATGGCGTGGATCTGGTGGTTTGCGTCGCTGCGGCATTACGCCGCGGCATCAAGGAAGAAAATCTGGCGAAGGGCTTCCGAATTTCCGGGCTGGGCCAGTTAACGGAAGCGGGAATTAAAACCGACCGTCTGGTTGTGTTTGGCGATTAGGGGGAACGAGATGAGTGAAATCAAGAAATTCATGTTCGTTAACCGCAAGGCTCCGCACGGCACAATTTATGCGCTGGAGTCGCTCGAAGTGGTACTGATTACCGCAGCGTTTGACCAGGACGTTTCCCTGGTGTTTTTGGACGATGGCGTATATCAGCTGAAAAAGGGCCAGCAGACCAAGGGTATCGAAACCAAAAATTTCTCATCTGCTTACCGTGCGCTGGAAGGCTACGACATCGAGAAGTTATATGTCGAGAAAGAATCGCTGGAATTGCGCGGTATCAGTGAAGAAGATTTGCTGGTGGATGTTACCGTGCTTGGCCGTGCTGAAATGGGCGAATTGATGGATCAGCAGGATGTGATCTTGAGTTTCTAATGGAGAACCGTCAAATGTTGCATATCATCAACAAATCTCCGCTGGCGAATTGCTCGCTGGATAGCTGTTTGCGCGTTGCCCAACCGGGAGATATTCTGCTTATCGAAGACGCCATTTATGCCGCCACAATCGGTAATGCGTTTGAAGGCAAGTTACGCGAGGCGATGGGACGTTTCAAAATCTACGTTTTGCAACCTGATGTCGATGCACGAGGATTCACCGGCCGCGTCATCGAAGGAGTTTCACCTGTGGATTACAGTGGTTTCGTCGAACTCACGACCACAAATAAAACCTGCCAATCCTGGCTCTAAACCGTTCTTATAAGGAGAAATACTATGGCAAGCATTGAAGTTGACGGCAAGGCTTATGAAACGGATGAAGAGGGTTACCTTACCAATCTGGCCGACTGGAATACCGAAGTAGCAAACTACATCGCGAAAACAGAAAATATCAACATGACCGATCAGCATTGGGAAGTGGTCAATTTTTTGCGTGAATATTTTGAGGAATATCAGATTGCGCCGGCAGTTCGTGTGTTGACCAAGGCCATCGGCAAGAGGTTTGGCGCGGAAAAGGGCACCAGCGAATATCTGTATGGACTGTTCCCATACGGCCCGGGCAAACAGGCATGCAAGATTGCCGGGTTGCCGAAACCGACAGGCTGCATTTGATTCGGAAGGACAGAAGGCAGATGAAAGAAAAGCAGGTTCTGAACATTGATTCTGCTTTCTGACAACTGGCAACTGACCCCCGCCCCCTGACAATGAGCACGTTCTTCGCCTTGCTGTTCTACCTCGCGTTCGCGCTGTTCGCGCTGGGACTCGGATACAAGATTTACGACTTCGCGCGCACTCCAGCCCCGCTCAAGATACCTACCACGCCTGCTCCCGTAAATGCAGGCGGAGTAGTTTTGCGCATGGCACGTGAAGTCGTGCTTTTCGAAAGCCTGTTCAAGTCGAATTTATGGATTTGGGGTTTGGGCTGGCTGTTTCATGCCAGCTTGGCGCTCGTTCTGCTGCGGCACTTGCGCTATTTCACCGAACCCGTCTGGATCTGGGTGGCGTTCATTCAGCCATTCGGCATGTATGCGGGCATCACCATGCTGCTGGGCGTGGCCGGGCTGTGGGCGCGGCGCTTGTTCGTCGAGCGCATCCGCTACATTTCCACCCCTTCCGACCACCTGATGCTGGTACTGCTTATGGCAATTGCCCTGTCCGGCCTGACGATGACTTTTGCAGTGCACACCGACGTGATCGCGGTGAAAGGCTTTTTCCTTGGCTTGATGAATTTCAACTGGCAGGCGTTGCCATCAAGCGTTGTTCTTTACGCCCACCTGTTGATGGTCGCGCTATTGCTGCTGATTTTTCCAGTCAGCAAATTGCTGCACGCGCCCGGCGTGTTCTTTTCTCCCAGCCGCAATCAGGCGGACAACCCGCGCGAGAAACGCCACATCGCTGCCTGGGCGAAACATATGGAATCGGAGAACTAGCATGGCGGATATCGCCGCACCTGCCTACCGCGTCATACCCATCATTCCGGCGTTGAAACCGGGAGCAATGGAAGGCGTCAAATCGTTCGTTGCGAACGACAAGATTCAGGAAGCACTAGGCTTTCCCGGTCATCTGGTCGAGGACTGGCATGACCGCGCGATTGCCAAGATGGGCGAGCTGCTCGGCAAGTACCGCTCGCTCAAAGTGTACATGGATGCCTGTGTGCATTGCGGAGCCTGTTCCGACAAGTGCCATTACTTCATCGGCACGCAAGACCCGAAGAACATGCCGGTGGCGCGCCAGGATTTGATGCGCAGCGTCTATCGGCGCTACTTCACATTGCCGGGCAAGCTTTTTCCAAAGCTGGTCGGCGCGCGCGATTTGACACGCGAGGTTCTCGACGAGTGGTACACCTATTTTTACCAATGTTCCGAATGCCGCCGTTGCTCGGTGTTCTGTCCCTATGGCATAGACACGGCCGAAGTCACGATGGCGGCGCGTGAAATTCTTGCTTCTGTGGGTTATGGCCAGAAGTATTCCAACGAGATCATCGGCAAGGTGCACAAGATCGGCAACAATCTCGGCCTGCCCGGCCCGGCACTTCTGGATACCCTGCAAGGGCTTGAAGAAGATGTGAAGGAAGACACCGGCATCGATGTGCGCTTCCCGATCGACGTGAAGGGTGCGGAAGTATTGCTGATCACGCCTTCTGCCGATTTTTTCGCCGAACCGCATATCGACAGCCTGATTGGCTATGCCAAAGTTTTTCATGCCACCGGCACCAGTTGGACGTTATCTTCGATGGCCTCCGAGGCGGGCAACTTTGGCATGTTCGTCGGCAATTACGAGCACCTGCGCAAGATCGCGATGCGTATCCGTGAAGCTGCGCTGGAATTGGGCGTGAAGCGCATCGTGATAGGTGAGTGCGGCCATGCCTGGCGCGTTGCTTACAGCTTCCTGAATACCTTGACCGGAGCAGGCGATGGGGCCGATGCCAATGACCAGTTTGCCATGTTGTTGCAGAAGCAGCTCGACCAGCGCTACAAACAGCCGATGCATATCTGCGAATTTACCTGGGACATGATCGGGAAAGGCGCATTGTCCTTCGACAAAGAGGCAAATGATAAGCACATCATCACCTTTCATGATTCATGCAATGTGGCCCGAGGCTCGCGCATGGGCGATTTTGCCGGCGGGCAGTTTGAGATCCCGCGCAATATCATCAAGGCGGTCGCCAACAACTATGTTGAGATGTCGCCTGAAACAACGCGCGAACGCACCTTCTGCTGCGGTGGCGGTGGAGGGTTGCTGACCGACGACCTGATAGAACTACGCGTCAAGGGTGCATTGCCGCGCATGGAAGTATTGCAGCAGGTTGTGGACGAGCACGGCGTCAATTTCATGGCAACGATATGTGCCATCTGCAAGGCGCAGTTTACCAAGATCATGCCCATTTACGGATTCGACAGAAGAATGGTTGGCGGTGTTCATCAGTTGGTCAGCAATGCGATCAGACTGGGCGCGAAATAACAATTTACCGGAGGCAGGCAATGTCATCAACAATTGAAACAACCGAGAAAGTAACGTTCCGCCGCTACAAAAACGGCGACAACAAGGTTCGCAAATTAAATCAAAAGATTTTTCAGGCGAGTTACACGCACAAATGCCCGACCTACATCCAGTCTACGCCGCCCTGCCAGGGAAGTTGCCCCTCGGGTGAGGATATCCGCGGCTACCTGTCCATCATGCGCGGCACCGAGAAGCCGCCTGTCGGGGCCGATGGCAAACCGACCATGCCGGTGCAGGAATATGCCTGGCGTCGTCTGACCGAGGCCAACCCGTTCCCGTCGGTGATGGGACGCGTGTGCCCCGCGCCTTGCGAGACCGGTTGCAACCGCAATGAGGTGGAGGATCACGTCGGCATCAATTCGGTGGAACACTTTCTCGGCGAATATGCCATCGCCAACAATCTGAAATTCAAGAAACCTGACGTCGCCCCTTCAGGAAAAAAAGTGGCGATCCTCGGCGGCGGTCCGGCCGGGCTGTCCTGCGCCTATCAACTTGTACTGAAGGGTCACGAAGTCACCATCTTCGACGAGCACGAATTTCTCGGCGGCATGATGCGTTATGGCATCCCGGGCTTCCGTACCCCGCGTGACGTGCTGGACGCGGAAATTCAGCGCATCCTCGACCTGGGCGTGAAGACCCGCCTGAAGTGCCGCGTCGGTACTGACATCACGATGGAGCAGATCCGCAAGGAATTCGATGCGGTGTTCCTCGGCATGGGCGCTCAGGCAGGCCGGGCATTGCCCATCGCCGACAGCGCAGCGCCCAATGTGGTGACGGCGACGGCTTTCCTGAAAGCCTTTAACGACGGGCGTCTGCAGCATGTCGGCAAGCGCGTGGTGGTGGTCGGCGGCGGTGACACCTCCATCGACGTGGCCACTGTGGCACGCCGTCTTGGTCATATTGCGCACGCCAAGCCGACCGATGCAGAACATGTCATCGCCGGGCGTATGGCGCACGATGTCGCCGATATTTCCGTCAAGCAAGGTGCGGAAGTGACGCTGACCTCGGTGTTCAACATCGACAAGATGCAGGCCAACAAGCACGAGATCGAGCAGGCGCTGGCTGAAGGCATCCACATTCGCGGCAGCCTGGCACCGGTCGGCATCGTGCGCGACGCGAACGGACGTGCCACGGCACTGCGCGTTGTCCAATGCGAGGCCAAGCTGGCTGGCGGCAAGCTGGAAATCAAGAACATCGAAGGCACCGAGGAGGATATCGAGGGGGATCTGATCGTGTCGGCAATCGGCCAGGCAGTTGATTTCACCGGACTGGAGGAATTCAACAACGGCAAGGGCGCGATATCGACCGACCGCAACTATGTGGTCGCGGGGCAGCAGGGGGTGTTTGCCGGCGGCGATGTCATTCGCCCGCATCTGCTTACCACCGCTATCGGCCACGGCTCGATAGCGGCGGACGGCATCCACCATTTCCTGAACGGCCAAGATCTGGAGAAGCGTCCCAAGATCGACGCGCACCAGTTCGACCTGATGCGCAAGATGGTGGAAAGGGGTCTGGAGATCAAGGAAACGCATGAGCCGCTGCGCGGCACCTATAATTCCAGCGTTGCGGTGCACAACTTCGACAACCGCTCCGACCGCTACATCATCCCGCACGACAAACTGTTTCTGGGGCATTTTTCCTATGTACCGCGCAACCAGCGCAACATCGTCACACTGGACAAGGAGAGCGCCCTTGGCAACTTCGAGGAGCGTCTGGGTGTGCTCAGCCAGGAGCAGGCGGTGGCCGAGGCCAAGCGCTGTATGAGCTGCGGCTTGTGCTTCGAGTGCGACAACTGTGTGGTGTATTGCCCGCAAACCGCCGTGTACCGGGTCAAGAAAAACCAGGCAACGACCGGACGCTATGTGGATACCGATTACAACAAGTGCATCGGCTGCCATATCTGCGCAGATGTGTGCCCGACGGGCTACATTCAAATGGGCCTGGGTGAGTAATGAGATTATTGTTCGCATCTCTGCTGCTTTGTCTATGCATCCCTGCGGTTTGGGCTGCTGAAACGAACATGCCCAAGCCGGACATCGGCAAGGGCGGGCAGTGTGTGGAAGACCCGCAGTGGATGCGCAAGAACCACATGCACCTGCTCAGGCATCAGCGTGACGAAACGGTGCGCAAGGGCATACGCGACGAGAGGCTCAGTCTGAAGAACTGCATCGAATGCCATGCCAGCAGCAAGGATGACAGCGTGATCGCGCGCAACGACAGTTTTTGTGTCGCGTGCCATCGTTATGAAGCAGTGAAGATCGATTGTTTCGAATGCCATTCCGGCATCAGCAAGAGTGCCTGGTTGCAGAGGAACGCAAAATGAATGACATCAACATCCAGCGCAGAGGTTTCCTGAAGACTTCGCTTGGGGTCGCTACGGTCGTCATCGCGCCGGGGATGCTGCTGTTCGATATGGCGCATGGCAAGTCTCAACCAGTCAGTGGCAAGGTGCGCTGGGGGATGCTGATCGACACCACGCAGTGCAGGGAAGGCTGTAATGATTGCGTGGCCGCCTGCAACAAGGAGAACGGTTTGTCCGGTGGCACCAACGGGCAAGCCCGTTCCCCTCTCCCCAACCCTCTCCCGCAAGCGGGCGAGGGGGCAAACGACTCGCTGCGCGAGACTCGTCTTAAATCGACCGACTCGCAATGGATACGCAAGATCGAACTCAAGGATGTCAGCAGCGGGCGCGAACTGTCGCTGCCGATGATGTGCCAGCATTGCGAGCATCCGCCCTGCGTGGATGTGTGTCCAACGAACGCCTCCTTCAAACGCGCCGATGGCATTGTGCTGGTCGACAGGCACCGCTGTATCGGCTGCCGATACTGCATGATGGCCTGCCCGTACAAGGCGCGTTCCTTTGTGCATGAACCCTTGCACGACCAGAACCCCGATGTGCCGCGCGGCAAGGGCACGGTGGAAGCCTGTAGCCTGTGCGTGCATCGCATCGACCAGGGCCAGCAGCCAGCCTGTGCGGAAGCATGCCCGAACAAGGCTATCCTGTTCGGTGACCTGAACGATCCGGAAAGCGAGATTGCCAGGAAGGTAGGCAGTGTCGCGTCCGTGCAGGTTCGTGCCGATCTGCGGCTCAATCCCGGCATCCGTTACCAGGGGCTATAAATGTCTGCTCAGACTCCCATTCAATTCTACGATCAGCGGCAGGCACGGTTCAAAAACCGGCTCTTCTATTCGCTGGTTGCTGCGGGCGGATTGATCGTCATGGCCGGCCTGTATGCCGTGTACCTGATGGAGCATCACGGCCACATCATCACCGGGATGAACAACCAGATCGTGTGGGGTATTCCGCACGTCTTCGCGATTTTTTTGATCGTTGCGGCTTCCGGCGTGCTGAACGTCGCTTCTATCGGATCGGTGTTCGGCAAGGCTATGTACAAGGCGCGCGCGTCACTGGCCGGCTTGTTGTCCATCGCGATGCTGGCGGGCGGCCTGACCGTGTTGATGCTGGACTTGGGCAGGCCGGACCGCATCATCGTTGCCGCAACCAATTACAACATCACCTCGATGTTCGCCTGGAACGTGGTGCTGTATTCCGGCATGTTCTCGCTGGTGGTAGTTTATCTGTGGACGATGATGGAGCGGCGCATGAATCGCTGGACAAAACCGGCGGGCTTCGCGGTGTTCGCCTGGCGCTTCATTCTCACCACCGGTACCGGCCTGATCTTTGCCTTTCTTGTAGCAAGACAGGCTTACGCTTCCGCACTGTTGCCGCCCTTGTTCATTGTCATTTCCTTCGCGTGGGGGATGGCGGTTTTCCTGATCGCACAAGCGATTATCTACGCATGGAACGGCAATGCGATCGCCCCTGAGATTTTGCAGCGCATGAAAAATTTGCTTGGCGTGTTTGTCATGGGCGCATTGTATCTGGTCGCGGCTTACCATTTGACCAACCTGTATTTCGCCCATCAATCCGGCTTCGAGCGCTTCATTCTTGTTGAAGGCGGCATCTATCCGCAACTTTTCTGGTGGGGCTATGTCTTGCTGGGAAATATCCTGCCGTTGCTGCTGATTTACCTGCCGGGGCAAGGCAAAACAAAAAGCATCACGGCGGCTTCGTTGCTGGTCATCCTGGGGGGCTTCGCGTTCTTGTATGTGTTTATCATCGGCGGGCAGGCCTATCCCCTCAATATCTTCCCGGGCTACCAGGCCAGCAGCAGCTTCGGCGACGGACAGATCGCCACCTACCATCCTTCGCTGTACGAATTCATGCTCGGCTTTGGCGGCCTGGCGATTGCCTTTATCATTACCACCGTCAGCGTGCGCGTGCTGGATTTCATGCCGCACGACAAGCCCTACATCGCTGATTAATTCTGTCGGAAGGCTGCCATGAACCGGATGCTCATTTCGGCAGCACACAAGTCTTCGGGCAAAACGATGGTCAGCATCGGCCTGTGCGCGGCGTTGAGGGCGCGCGGCCATGTCGTGCAGCCATTCAAGAAAGGCCCCGATTACATCGACCCGATGTGGCTATCACAGGCAGCCGGACACGCCTGCCGCAATCTCGATCTGTACCTGATGGAACGCGACGATATCATCGCCACCTTCGCGCAGCACAGCGCGGAAGTGAATCTGGTCGAGGGCAACAAGGGACTGTACGACGGACTCGCGCTGGACGGCAGCAACAGCAACGCCGCCCTGGCGAAGCTGCTCGATTTGCCGGTGTTCCTGGTGATCGATGCGCGCGGCATGACGCGCGGCATCGCGCCGCTGATCCTCGGCTATCAGGCGTTCGACCGCGACATCAACATCGCCGGAGTGATTCTCAACAACCTTGGCGGTTCCCGGCATGAGGCCAAGCTGCGCGAGGTCATCGAACATTACACCGACGTGCCGGTGATCGGCGCGATTCATCACGATGAGCGGCTCAGCATCGTCGAACGCCATCTCGGCCTGATGCCCAGCAATGAGTCCCATGTCGCTACGGCAAAGATCAAACAGATCGGCGAAGCCATCGCGGAACAGGTCGATCTGGACAAACTGCTCGCGCTGTCGCAAAAGGCACCGCTGAACATTCCGCACAAGGCCAAGGTGAGCCCGCTGCCTTGCGGTAAGCAAGTCAAGATCGGCATCGCGCGCGACCGCGCCTTCGGTTTCTATTACGCCGACGATCTTGACGCGCTGGAAGCGGCGGGGGCTGAACTGGTGCCGTTCGATGCGTTGCGCGATGCACGCCTGCCGGAAGTGGATGCGCTGTACATCGGCGGCGGTTTCCCCGAGACCTGCGCAGCCGAACTGGAAGCAAACAGCACGCTGCGCGCGCAGATCAAACAGGCCATCGAAAACGGCATGCCCGCCTATGCCGAATGCGGCGGGCTGATGTATCTGTCGCGCGGCATCGAATATCAGGGACGCATCTACCAGATGGTCGGCGCGATCCCCGGCGATGTGAAAATGCACGACAAACCCATCGGACGCGGCTATGTCCATCTGAAAGAAGACGAGGCACACCCGTGGCCTCGTCCCAACGCACTGGCCAAGCAGATCAAGGCCCACGAGTTTCATTATTCCAGTCTGGAAAACCTTCCGCCCGACACCCGCTTCGCTTACCATGTCGAGCGCGGTTACGGCATAGAGGGCAAACGCGACGGACTCATTGTCCACAACCTGCTGGCTTCCTATACCCACCTGCGCACCATCGGCAGTTGCTACTGGGCCACCCGCTTCGTCGCATTTGTCCGTCGACAACTGGAACAACGCAAACATTTTGAAGCTACCCATTCCAACCAGCAGGCAATATGACACAGCAACGTTATCAGGCCGCGATCGCCGCCTTCGACCAGGCCAACGCTGAAGACCCGAACCAGGAGATGTCCGATGGCAATGAGTATCCCAGGGAGCTGCGCTACGCGCAGCGCATGAGCGAAATGCAGGAACGTTACGCCCCTGAGGTATCGGAGGCAGTGAAACTCGCGGTACGCGCCCAGCACATCCAGCGCTGGAAGATACCGCGCAGCGACTTCCCCATGGACAGGCAGGGCTATCTGCAATGGCGCACCGGGTTGTACAAGTTCCACGCCGAGACCGCCGGGCGCATCATGCAGGAGGTGGGTTATGACGAGGCGATGGTCGAGCGCGTCAAGACCATCGTCAGCAAGAAGGGGCTGAAGGTCAACCCGGAGACGCAATTGATGGAAGACGTGGCGGACCTGGTGTTCATCGAGCATTACCTGACGGGATTCGCTGCGCAGCACCCTGAGTACAACGAGGAAAAGTGGCTCCAGATCATCCGCAAGACCTGGCAGAAGATGTCGCCGCGCGCGCATGAGTTCGCACTCGCCGGCAGGATCAAGCTACCGGTAGCGCTGGCTCCGCTGATCCTGAAGGCGGTTCAATAGCATGGACTTCCTGCCGATTTTCCTGAACGTCAAAGGCAGGCTCTGCCTGGTGGTGGGCGGCGGCGAGGTCGCCAGGCGCAAGGCAGGCGTGCTGCTGGAGGCGGGCGCGCGAGTGCGCGTGGTCGCGCCCGAGATCAACCCTGACCTGGCTGAACAGCAAGGCGTTGAGATCATCGCTGCACGTTTCGAAGCGCAGCACCTCGAAGGCGTGACACTGGTCATCGCGGCTACCAGTGATCGCAGTGTCAATCGGCAAGTCTCCGAACTGGCGCAGGCCCGCAACATCCCTGCAAACGTCGTGGACGATCCGGAGCTGTGCAGCTTCGTCATGCCCGCCATCCTCGACCGCTCGCCGTTGATGGTGGCATTCTCCAGCGGCGGTGCCTCGCCGGTGCTGACGCGCATGCTGCGCGGCAAGCTGGAAACTTTCATCCCGCAGAATTACAGCCGCCTCGCCGCGTTCGCGGAACGCTTCCGCGAAGCGGTCAAGCAGCGTGTTTCCAATCCGGCCAAGCGCCGCATCTTCTGGGAAAACGTGTTCGAGGGCGTGGTTGCCGAGAAAGTGCTGACCGGCGACGAAGGCAGCGCGGAAGCGATGCTGCAACAGATGCTGGAAAACGAGGACAACATCCGGCGCGGCGAGGTGTACCTGGTCGGCGCCGGCCCCGGCGATCCCGACCTGTTGACCTTCCGCGCACTGCGCCTGATGCAGAAGGCGGACGTGGTGGTGTATGACAATCTGGTGTCCAAGCCCATCGTCGAGATGGTGCGGCGCGATGCACAGCGCATCTTCGTCGGCAAGAAACGCGCCGACCACACGATGCGCCAGGAGGAAATCAACGAACTGCTGGTGCGGTTGGCCAAGGAAGGCAAACGGGTGCTGCGCCTCAAGGGCGGCGATCCGTTCATCTTCGGGCGCGGTGGTGAAGAAATCGAGACCCTGGCGGCGGAGGGCATTCCGTTCCAGGTGGTGCCCGGCATCACCGCAGCCTCCGGCGTGGCTTCCTACGCGGGCATTCCGCTGACTCACCGCGATCACGCACAGTCATGCATGTTTGTCACCGGCCATTTAAAGGACGGCACGATGAATCTGGACTGGGATGCGCTCGCGCGTCCCAGGCAGACCGTCGTGGTCTATATGGGCCTGCACGGGCTGGATACGCTGTGCGCAGAGCTTGTCAAACACGGCATGCCGGACACCACGCCCATCGCCATCGTGCAGCAGGGCACCACGCAAAACCAGCGCGTCATCACTGGCACGCTGGCGACGCTGCCCGGGATCGCGCAAATTGAAAAGCCGCAAGCCCCGACGTTGATCATCGTCGGCGGGGTCGTCACACTCAGGGAAAAACTTGCCTGGTTCAATCCCGTAATTTCGGAGAAATCAGTTAGAGAATCACCGTAGCCAACCAACCCGTTAAGGAGAATCAGGATGAAACGAATGACGCTCAAGCATGTAATTCTTTCTGCATTGTTACTGTTCAGTACAGGCAATGCGATGGCTGAGGACGAGAAACTGAAGCCCTTCGTGCTGGGTTCCAAGGGCGCGGGAACGGTTGCAGAGAAGGCCGAGCAGGCGAAAGCGGCATTGGTTGCGGGTGGCTTTACGGTGGTCGGCAACTATTCGCCTTATGACGATGCCGTTATATTGGTTGTCACCAGCGACGAGTTGAAAAAGAATGCGGCGGATTCCGAGCATGGCGGATTCGGCGCGATACAGCGAGTATCGATCACCAAGGAAAAAGACGAGGTGCAGGTGAGTTATACCAACCCCGTCTATATGGCGAATGTCTATCGCATGAAGGGCGATTTGAGCGGAGTTGCGACCGGGCTGGCTGCCGCGCTGGGCAGGGTGGAAGAGTTCGGCGCTAAAGGGATGACCGCCAGACAGGCGCGTAAATACCACTACATGATAGGCATGGAATATTTCGACGAGCCGGACGTGCTGGCCGAATATGCCAGCTACGAAGAGGCGGTACAGGCGGTGGATGCGAAACTGACCGACAACAAAAACGGCGTCAGCAAAGTCTATCGGGTGGATGTTCCGGGCAAGAAGGAGAGCGTGTTCGGTGTCGCGATGAAGGGCACAGCAGAAGCCGACAAATACAGGGATGACCGTTTTATCATGAATGAAATCGATTTCCGCGATGTCAAATCCACGGCCCATCTTCCTTATGAAGTGCTGGTTTCCGACAACAAGGTGTATGCGTTGTATGCCCGCTTCCGTATCGCAATCAGTTTTCCCGATTTGAGCATGATGGGAAAAAACAGCTTCATGAATATCATGAAGTCCCCGGATGCGATTCGCGATGTTTTGAAGAATACCGTGCAGAAATAGCAGGGGGTATCCCGCCTGACAGCCATTTGCCGTGCTATGCGGCGAACCTGGAGAAAGCGCAACAAAAGCGACAGGTTTTTATTCTCGGCAGCGCATTCGCTGTTCATGGCGGGAGCAAGAAATACCCGACAAAACTGGTCAGTTAGTTTAAAATTCAATTTTCAGTTTTATCCAATTCAGGAGCGAGTGATGAGTTTTAACGAAGCAGATGTGCAGAGCGCATTGAAGAATTTGATCGATCCGAACACCAGGAAAGATTTCGTCAGCGGTAAATCCGTGAAGAATATCAAGGTCAGCGGCAACGATGTGTCGCTGGATATCATGCTCGGCTATCCTGCCAAGAGTGTGTGGGACGAGATTCGCACATTGGTCGAGGCGCACCTCAAAGCCGCATTGCCGGACAGCGGCAGTGTCAGCGTCAAAGTGACCAGCCAGGTCGTGCCGCACGCGGTGCAGCGCGGCGCAAAGCTGGTGGACGGCGTGAAAAACATCATCGCGGTAGCGAGCGGCAAGGGCGGTGTGGGCAAATCCACCACTGCGGTAAATATCGCATTGGCGCTGGCTGCCGAAGGCGCGCGCGTCGGCATGCTGGATGCCGATATCTATGGACCATCGCAACCGACCATGCTGGGTATTTCCGGCCAACCCGACTCGGTAGACGGAAAATCCATGGAACCGATGGTCAATCATGGCTTGCAGGCGATGTCCATCGGCTTCCTCATCGACAACGATGACACGCCAATGATCTGGCGCGGCCCGATGGTCACGCAAGCGCTGGATCAATTATTGCGCCAGACGCGCTGGGACAAGCTGGACTATCTGATTGTGGACTTGCCACCCGGAACAGGCGATATCCAGCTGTCACTGGCCCAGCAAGTGCCGGTCACCGGCGCTGTGATTGTGACCACCCCGCAGGACATCGCGCTGATGGATGCGCGCAAGGGCCTCAAGATGTTTGAGAAGGTCGGCATCAAGATCGTCGGCATCGTGGAAAACATGAGCACGCATATCTGCTCCAAATGCGGGCACGAAGAACACATCTTCGGTGCGGGCGGCGGCGAAAAAATGTGCGCCGATTACAACACCGAGCTGCTCGGCAGTCTGCCGCTGGATATCCGCATCCGCGAGCAGACCGATTCCGGCAAACCGACGGTAGTGGCCGATCCGGACGGCAACATCGCCAAGGTATACAAACAGATCGCGCGCCGCATTGCTGTCAGGGTAGCGGAAATGGCGCAGGATCACAGCGCTGCTTTCCCGAAAATTGTCGTGCAAAACACCTGAGGAAGGACCGATTAAATCGTCATTGCGAGAAGCGTAGCGATGTGGCAATCCAGAAGTTTGTTTTTATCAATGCGCTGGATTGCCGCGTTACGCTCGCAATGACAGCTTAGTTGAATAAATCGGCGATTCCCAGAATCATCAGGCTGATCGCGCCGCATGAGCGGGGAATCGCAAGTTTGGCACATCGATGGGATGAATATAACCCCGCCCCACTAGCCGGAGCTAGAAGCATGCCGGCCTCTTGCCCGGCATGACTTTACAGCCCGCGCAACAAGTCCGGCAAAAAAATTGCTTGACGCCCCCCCCCCTAAGCCATGTTACGTTTGCTCAACGGGGTAAAGACCAAAGCATCACGAAAACAGGTTTGCTCCCATTCGCAATTCTTCAGGGAGCAGGGCAATGAGCAATCTCTTCAAGCGCGTAGCCGCCTTGGCCGGTGCGACCCGTAACAAACGCCACGATTCCTGCCGCAGCCCCTTTTTCTTGTCGCGTGGAATAATGAGTGCGAAGCCAGTGACAGGCATTCCAGCTTTAAATGCAAGAAATATTGCGCACCCGGCTTTACAATTCATCGCTCTATTTTTGATTATCGTGATGTCGATGATAACGATGTTCAAACCGGCTCAAGCTTCGGGCATGGTGACCAAGCCTCCTGGCACTAATTTTCTCGCAACTACAAGTTTTGTTGTGTACAACCCTCCTGCCACTATAGCTGGTGGTAATGCTGCGAAACATGCTTGTGATTATCGTTTTACAATTCATAATACATTTGGTGCTTGTATGCTTTCTCAAACTGCCGAAGGTGCTTATTACGCCCCTGTCCAATCTGCGATTCATGGCGCTGTTTATACTTATAAATTACCTAACCATGGACAATACGAATTTAATTACACTTGGAACAATGCTTCGATATGTCCAGTTAATTCGACGGGTTCTACTACTTGCACCTGTAACGACGGTTATGAGCCCGACCCCACTGCGACAAGATGTGTTTTGGAGCAATACACCATTTCCCTGTCTGGCCTGGGCGTCGAGGTGATGCCCACCAAAAAGCTGGAAACAGCCTACGCGCTGGTGACCAAGAGCACGGGCACGCCCAAGAGCGGGGTTAATGTTGATCTGTTACTCACGGTTGAACCGGAGAATGGCACCCCGGTTCGTGCCGAACATGTAGGTAACTTGTCGCCGAATGGCGGGCGTACCGACGCGGATGGAAAATTGCCCTTTGTGTTTACAGCGCCCACAGCGGGCGGCATCAGCACCATTACCGCCGCTTGCACCAGTTGCACCAATATTTATGTGCAAGGCACGATCAGGGTGCCGGGGTGCCCGATACCGCCTTTGACAGCGCCGCCTTTTACCGATCCGGTCGCACAAGGTTTTGAAAATGGCAACCGCTGGAGGCCGGATCTTCTGACAGCAGGCTATCAAACCAAATTGGCCTGTGTTCAAGATGCAATCACTGCGAAAAACGGCACTTATTCGCCCACCTCGGCGTATCGCCCTACCGAATATCAGCAGCATTTGTTTGAGATTGTTAAAAAAGACAAGAAGCTCGATATTGATTACATGACCGCTCATCCGGAATGTCAAGCGCTGAGGGTTAAAGTGACGGCAGAAATGGGTGGGCATGGCTTAAAGTCCAAACAACTTGTCGCAGAGCCGGGCACGTCACGCCACGAGTCAGGCACGGCATTCGATCTCACGCCGAGCGGGCTGACCGAAGCCCAGCTGACAGTCATTTATACAGACTGCAAAGTTACACATACAGCAGTATCCAGCGAACCTTGGCATGTTCAATAACTGAGAGACATATCATGACAATTCAATTTTTGCGGCAAATTCTTTTGGGTAATGCATTCCTGATAGCTATTTGCGCGGCTTCTCAAGCAATTGCAGGGGTACCGATCAAGATTAACGCCTGGGGTATACATCAGGGGGGGCAAATCGTATATCGCTACCAGATTGAGAATAACTCTGCCAGTACAATTTACCAAGCTGATCTTGGCCTCAATTCTCCGGGCAAGGAATTGCCCGGCAAACCTTGGTCGCTGAATTTCGCTTATTCGGATGTCCCTGTTCCACTTGATGCCGCGTATTGCAAGCCTTTTTACTTCATGGATTGTACCATAGCCGTGTTTCAGTTCGATTACATGCCAGAACCCAAAACGAACATCAGCATGCGAGGTGTAGAAAACAACATGATCCCGCCGCCCAAAGTGCTTTCCGGCGCACATTACATAAGACCGGGCACGCGCAGCAGCGTAGCTGAAATATATATTCCCATCGGCTATCAATCGCCCGGCTACCTCACCTCCTTCGGCGAGGTATCCCTGCTCGACAACAATACCAGAAATCCGGACGGCACTATCGTTACTGATGCCGTAATTCCGTTTACCCAAGTCGATGTGACGCCGCCCGCGCTTTCGTTTACGCTGAGCCCCGGCATGCTCTGGCCGCCGAACGACAAACTGGTGGCTATCAACGCGACCATTGCTGTGCATGACGATTACGACCCCGAGCCGGAGATCAAGCTGGAATCCATCACCGCCAGTGAGCCGCTGGCAGCGGGCGACATTCAAGATGCCCAGCTCGGTACCGATGACCGGGATTTTTACCTGGCCGCCAAACGAGCAGGAAACAACCAAGCAGGGCGCATTTACACCGTCACCTATTCCGCCACCGATGGCTCCGGTAACAAAGCCACCGCCAGCGCCACCGTGAGCGTGGCGCATGATCAGGGGAAATAGATTACGGAATAGCAAGGCTGGGCGCATGCCTGGCATGAGGTGGACAGCCTGATGGCCTGCTTTTGCAGGCGTTCAAATTACTTCGCTTACCTGCGCTTTGCTTTTTCGGACAATTCGACCCGTTTGATCGCACCGCCTTCAGACAGCAGCACGTAGCTTCGTTGTATTTCCTTGACCGTCACGCCGGGAATTACTGCCTCATTGGTTCTGACCGATTGAGCCGGTTTGCCGTTAGCCGCCAGGATCGCGACACTTTCTGCCGGGTTGCTGGCGACCACAACTCCCTTTAATTGAAAATTGCTGGCGACGGCGAAGGATGAACGACCGCCAAACAAGCCTGCCGCGGCATCCAGCCTCGGTGCGGGCTGAGCCGTTTGTGGCGGTGCCGAGACGGCACGCACCGGCGGCTTGAGCAACTGGATTGCCCAGTATGCAGCCGATACGCACAAGGCGACGAATAGCACAAAGCTCGAAACAAGAGGCCAGCGTTTCATTGTGTTCCTTAGCAAAATTAGTAGGTCGGGTTAGCGGCTTGCCGCGTAACCCGACGTTTATTCACGTACGAGTGTCGGGTTACGCTACGCTAACCCGACCTACGAAACCCTTAACGCACCAACTGGTTGATCTCGATGATCGGCATCAGCACAGCCAGAACGATCAGCAGTACCACCACACCCATCGCCAGGATCAGCGCCGGTTCGAGCAATCCGGCCATCGTCATCGCGCGCCGTTCCAGATCCTGCTCCTGCGCGTTGGCGGCACGCTCCAGCATCGCCGGCAATTCACCGGTGACCTCGCCGGCGCGGATCATATGGATCAACATCGCCGGGAAATACTGGTGCGCCGACAGCGCGCGCGCCAGGCTCACCCCTTCGCGCACGCTGGACGTCGCCGCCTCGACCTGCGCGCGCATCGCGACGTTGGTCAGGGTGTCGCGGCTGGTTTGCAGCGCTCGCAAGATCGGCACTCCGGAACCGGTGGTGATCGCCAGTGTGCTGGCGAAGCGCGACGTATTGAGGCTGCGCTCGAATCTTCCATACAGCGGCGCGGTCAACAACCAGGTATGCCAGCGCAGCTTGATTGCCGGGTTTTTTAATGCGCGATGCCAGGCGAATGCCAGCGCGATGACGGCCAGCAAAACGATCCAGCCGTAATTCCGCACGAAATCCGAAACGCCCAGCATCACCACGGTCAGGAACGGCAGCTGCTGTTTGGTGTTGGCGAATACCGACACGATCTGCGGCACCACATAGGTCAGCAAAAAGATCACGATCAAAAAAGCCACCACGGTGACGATTGCCGGATAGGTAAACGCAAGCTTGACCTTTTGCACCAGCGCATTGCGCCGCTCGATATAGTCGGCCAGCCGCGACAGCACGCGCGCCAACTGGCCGATCTGCTCGCCGGAGGCGACCAGCGCGCGATAGATGTCGGCAAAATCGCGCGGATGCCGCGCCAGCGCATCGGACAGCGAGGCGCCGCCCATCACTTCAGAACGGATTGAAGCGACCAGGTCGCGCACATAAGTGCGTTCGGCTTGCTCCTGCAACGCGGAGAATGCCTGCTCCAGCGGCAGGCTGGCTTCCAGCAGGCTGGCCAGTTGCCGGGTGAACAGCGCCAGTTCCACCGTGGATAAATGATCGCCGAATGCGCTGCGTTTGGCCTGTCCCGTTTCGTCGAGTTGGGTCGCAATCGCATCGACAGTGATCGGCACCAGACCCTGGGTGCGCAACTCGGCACGCGCGGCGCGCGCGCTGTCGGCATTGACCACGCCTTTTTTGGTGGCGCCGCCCGCGTCAACGGCTTCGTAACTGAATGCTGGCACAGCGTGTCCTTATTTCATTCGTAACAAATAGCGAAATATCGTAGGAGCCCGATTTATCGGGCGATTTTGGCACATTCTATCGCGCAATAAATTGCGCTCCTACAAGAGATATTGGTCTTAAGGGGGTTATCCCGGTTTAACGGAAATTGGAATTAATCCTTGGTGACGCGCATTAATTCCGCCTGCGTCGTCGTACCGTCGGCCAGCCAGCGCTCGCCATCCTCGCGCATCGTGCGCATCCCGTCATGCTGCGCGGTGGCGCGGATGTCGGCTTCCGATGCGCGGCCATGGATCTGCGCGCGGATCTGGTCGGTGGTCAGCAATAACTCATACACGCCGACCCGGCCCTGATAGCCGGTGTGGCCGCATTTGTCGCAACCGGCTTCATGCCAGAACCGGCCCTCTTGCCGCTTGCAGTGCGGGCATAATTTGCGCACCAGGCGCTGCGCGACCACGCCGAGCAATGATGACGAGAGCAGGAACGGTTCGATGCCCATGTCGAGCAAACGTGTGACCGCCGCCGCCGAATCGTTGGTGTGCAGGGTCGCCAGCACCAGGTGGCCGGTCAATGATGCCTGCACCGCGATCTGCGCGGTTTCCAGATCGCGGATCTCGCCGATCATGATGATGTCCGGGTCCTGCCGCAGGATCGCGCGCAGCGCCTTGGCGAACGTCATGTCGATGCGCGGATTGACCTGGGTCTGGCCGATGCCGTTCAGTTCGTATTCGATCGGGTCTTCCACCGTCAGGATATTGGTGCTGGTCGCATTCAGCCTTGAGAGCGCGGCATACAGCGTGGTGGTCTTGCCCGAGCCGGTCGGGCCGGTGACCAGCACGATGCCGTGCGGCTGCGCGATCAGCTTGTCGAATTGCGCCAGCACTTCCGGACTCATGCCCAGATTCTGCAAGTCGAGCCGGCCGGCTTCCTTGTCGAGCAGTCGCAACACCGCGCGTTCGCCGTGTCCGGTGGGCAGCGTGGAGACCCGCACATCGACCGGCTTGCCGCCGACGCGCAGCGTGATGCGGCCATCCTGCGGCAGGCGTTTTTCGGCGATGTCGAGCTGCGCCATGATCTTGATGCGCGAGATCAGCGATGCGTGGATCGCTTTCTTCGGCCGCACCACATCGCGCAGGGTCCCGTCGATGCGGAAGCGCACCACCGAAACCTGCTCGAACGGTTCGATATGGATATCCGATGCGCCTTCGCGCAATGCCTGCGTAAGCAGGGCGTTGATCATGCGGATCACCGGCGCGTCATCGGCCGATTCCAGCAAGTCTTCGATCGCGGGCATGTCCAGCATCAGTTTGGCCAGGTCGAGATCGGACTCATACTCATCGATGACCTGCGCCGCGTCGCCGCCAGAACCCGCATAGGCTTTGGCGATCGCCGCCTCGAGTTCCACGCGCGGCATCGCTTTCAGCCTGATGCGCCCGAAATTGCGGCTCACTTCCGCGATCGCGCTGGTCTTGGTCGCATCCGATACCCAGACTTCGACGGTGCTGCCTTTGCGCTGTGCCAGCAGCGCAAAGTCGCGAGCGAACGAGTAGGGGAGCAGGCGGGCATCCATCACAGCATCACTCATGGGCGCCTCATTGCGATTTATTGCTGCGGAGTTGCCGTCACAGCCGGTTCCTGGGAAGCAGGATTTTGTGCAAGTTCCGGTTGCTTATCAGCAGTGCCAGGCTCGGCCTGACTGGATAAGATGCCGCCGGCCACGTGCCCGTCCTGCAGCGGCGGCAACAGTGGAGCACCCATGTTCGGCAGCACCATGGAATTTTCCGGCTGCGCGGCGATTTCGGCGTTGCGGATGAAATCGTAACGATTGCCTGTCAGGTTCACGCTTTGCTCGTTGTTGCGTATCACGGTCGGCCGCAGGAACACCATCAAGTTGGTTTTTTTGCGAGTGCGTTTCTGGTATTTGAACAGGTTGCCGAGGATAGGAATGTCGCCCAGGCCAGGCACTTTGACGACGCCATCACTCTGGGTATCGTCGATCAGTCCGCCCAGCACGATGATTTGCCCATCGTCGACCAGCACGTTGGTATCGATGGAACGTTTGTTGGTGATGATGCCGGCGGAGCCGGTTGCATCCTGCACGCTCGAGGTTTCCTGATAGATCGCCATCTTGACCGTGCCGCCTTCGGATATCTGCGGCCGCACGCGCAGCGACAGGCCGATATCCTTGCGCTCGATGGTCTGGAAGGGATTCACGCCCGCACCGCCGCCCGATGCCGTGGTGGTGTACTGGCCGGTGATGAAGGGCACGTTCTGGCCGACGATGATCTTCGCTTCTTCGTTATCGAGCGTGATCAGGTTGGGCATTGACAGGATGTTGGCGTCGTCGTCGGATGCCAGCGCGCGGGCCAATACACCCAGGCCGAGCTGCCCGCCGATCTGGCGGAAGATGCCGAGCGATAAGCCGTTGCCCGGTGGCAAGGCACCGCCGGCAGTCGATGCGGCCGCCTGGTTGATCAGGTTATCCCCTCCGGTGGCAAATCCGGTCACGCCACCGACCCGATAATTGCTGGTGGCATCCCCCGACAGGCCGGCCCATTGCACGCCGAATTCGGCGGCTCGCGTCGCGCTCACTTCGACAATCAGCGACTCGATATAGACCTGGGCGCGGCGCGCGTCGAGCTGGTCGATGATGAAGCGCAAATTGCGGTAGACCGGCTCGCTGGCCGTGATGATCAGGGTATTGGTTGCAGCGTCGGCCTGAATGAATCCTGCCGGGCCGCCGCTTGGCAGAGGCTGCTGGGCAGTTACTGGCATGGGCGACCCGGACGGTGCGGAACTTGACGCGGAAACTTCCGACGACACCACGGCACGCAAGGTTTGCGCGAGCTTGGTCGCTTCCGCATTCTTTAAATACACGACATGTACATTGCCTGGATACTCGGTCGGCAGATCGAGTTTTGCGATCAGCGATTTCGCCAGGTTGGCGCGTGCCTCGGACGGCGCGCGCACAATGATCGAATTGCTGCGCGGTTCCGCCAGCAGGCTGATGCGCCCTGCATCGCCGCCCGGGCTCGCGGCTCCCGGTTCAAGCAAGCGATTGACCATCACCGCGATATCGCTGGCGATTGCGTAACGGACAGGTATCACATCCAGATCGCCGCTTGCAGGTTTATCCAGTGCCGCGATTATCTTGCCCAGCCGCTGCAGGTTGCCGGCGTAGTCGGTGATGACCAGCGTGTTGTTTCCGGGATTGGCGTTGATCGTGTTGTTGGGTGCAATCAGCGGGCGCAATACCGTCACCAGATTGGCCGCGGATTCGTAATTCAAGCGAAAGACCTGTGTCGCGATCTGGTCGCCGCGCACTGTGCCGGCCTGGGTCAGACCTGATTGCAATTTGCCGTCCGCTTCAGGCACCACTTTGGTGTAGCCGTTGCTGGTTACCACCGTGTAACCATGCAGGCGCAACACTGAAGTCAGGAGCTGGAATGCCTGAACCTTGGTGAGCGGCTGTTCCGATACCAGGTTGACCTTGCCTTTGACGCGCGGATCGATGATGAACGTCGTATTGGTGTAATCGCCGATTGCCGCGATCACAGACTCGATATCGGCATCGACGAAATTGAGCGTGCCCTTGTTCGTGCCGGCAGCTTCATTCGCGCCGGCTACCTCGTTCATGCCGCTATCCTGGGCCAGTACCGGCTGCATACCGGCAGTAGCGCATAGCAAAACGATCATTGCACTCCGGCAGCGCCATGCTGCCGGTGCCTGTATTGCTGTCAATCTGGTTTTTCTCATTTGGACTCTAGCGCAATAATGTCTTTGTCGCCCTCTCTGCGGCGTTGTCCCAGCAAATTAAGCAAATTTGCCAGCCTCTCTTGTTGCCCTGTTTCTGCTTCTGCCTTGCCGGAAAACTGCAAACGCCCGTTGGACAATATTCCTGTGCCGCTTAATAACATCGGTCCTTTGATCGTCTTGAGGGTCACCGCCGCTTGCGTTCCCCGCCAGTCGAGCGCCAGATTATAGCTGCCCAGCGGTTTGATCGGCGACATCCGCGATGCGATATCATTCATATTCAGGTTCATCGATCCGGTCATCCAGATGGTTCCATCCTGCCGCGCCAACAGCAGTGTCCCCCATGATAACCGCATCTGGCCGGATGGCTGCACAGTATTCAGCGGCGCGCCCAAAGCGGCCAGCCGTTCTGCCGGCAACAAAACCGCAGCCGGACTCACTTGCCATTGCTGCCAACTGCCGGTCACGCTGACCGGTTGCGACAGTGCCTCGGCATTTTCCAGTTCTGCGTCGACGCTGGCCAGCAATACCATCGGGGACAACCGCCAGGAGAATCGTCCGGGCAACAGCGGCGTTACCGCATCGCTGGCGCTCGCCGCGCCGCCGATGAAGGCTGAGCCGCGCCACAATGTGCCCTGCGCATCCCCAAGCGTCAAGCGTCCTGCGGTCTGTTTCTCCGCTATTGCGGCTATCCACGCCGCCGGAAAAAAAGCCAGCACGGTGAACGCAATACTTATCATTCCCGCGAGCGACCATATCAAGGTGCGGCGCAATGGTTGTCCCTTTTACGTTTAAAGGACATAAGCGAATCTCCAATCGTAGCCCGGAGTAGCCTGTCCTGAGCTTGGTCGAAGGGCGAAGCGCGTCCGGGGTTGATTGACAGCGAACCCGGATTCCACTGCGTTCCCTCCAGGCTACATTCAACCGTTTGCACAAGCCCAAATTTACCGGAATATTTTATAAATTTGCCTGATGGTTGCACAGGATTTTGTTTGATTATCAAATTATTCATTCCCTGATTGCCGCAATGTCAATGTCACATCGACTGTATCGGCCTGGGCCTGTGCAACGATTTTTGCATCGACTACGGCAAGCCCGGCGGTTTTTTGCATATCGTCCAGCCAGCCCAGCGTACCGGCAAAAGAGACCGCTGCGAGTTGTACCTTTGCAAGGTCACCGGTCAGCATCACGCTTTGCGGTTTCAAGCCTTTGCGCGCGAGCGCGGTTTCGATACCCTCCCTGGACATTACCGCTATTGAGGGCGCGGTTTTTCCCGAAAGCGCAGCGGCTTCTCTCGACAATGCCTGCAGCAGCGCGACCTGCTGGCGCAGCACCGGCATGTTTTTGTTCAGCTGCTCGCGTCCGGCAAGGGCAGGATCAATCATGGTTGCGTAGATCAGGCCGAGCGCCACGACGGCAGTGGCAGCAGCAAGCATCGCGCGCTCGCGCGCGTTGCGCGCCGCCCAGAATTCAGTGAACGATTGCCTGGATTGATTCAACAGATGGTTCAGGCTCATTTCGCGCTCCGTATTTTCCATACCGCCGCCGACCCGGAAGTTTCCTGGTCAAGCGACAGGTTGCGTTCCGCCAGCGCGGTTTTCATCTGCTGCATCGGCGCTTCTGCATTGGGTTGAAAGCGCACGAACAGGACGCGTTCGCGATATTCCAGCGCGGCAATGGCAGATGGCTTGCCTGAAGCTGCTGCAACGCTTGCCCACGCCTCGCCAAAGGTTGCTGTGATCGCCGTAAAATCATCCGGCGAGGCCAGTCCCGCATCGTGTCTGGCCATCGCGATCTTCTGCTTCATTTGCGCGGCAGGATCGATGATTACAGTCTCTTTCGGAAAAGCCGATTTGTAGACCTGGATCATCGACGCGCGCAACGATTTGGCCTCGGCCTTCATACGCCACCAGTCGATATTCAAGGCGGCGACATTGATGAGCAGTACCGTTGCCGCAAGTGCCAGCGGCCAGCGCCATGCACGCAGATCCAGCCTGGGGCCGGCTCCCGCACCCAGTCCAGCCATCAAATCGAGCGTCGCGCCGTTGGCGCCGGAAATCCAGTGTGACCAGTTATCGGTCAATACGCTGATTCGTTTATTCAGTGCGCCGCTGTCATTGACCGCTTGCTGATATGCGGCCACCCCGGATTGCGGCACATACAGCGCAATCGATGCCTCGGGCACAACCGCGCACAAAGTCTGGATTACCTCGCGCGCAGCCGATGCATCGGCTGCTGTACCGATAGCCAGGCCGATGCCGTCATGTTCCGACAAGTGGAGCGTCATATCGATAGCATGGTTAAGTTCGCTTACGGCTACGGCCACGCTGCCCTGCTGGCCGGATTGGGCAGACTGACAAGGCAAGCACAATTGCGCGGGCAGCGCTGCTATCTGGCGGGCTCCATAAGAGACCAATGTACTGGACAGAGTTTCGAGCCAGGCGCGCTGCACCACCGCAATGGTGCGCAACCCTTCGGCCAGGCCGCCTGCAACGATCACGCAATCGGGCGGATCGCCAATCAACTGATCTTCCACCATGTTGGGCAATGCGGCCTTCAGTCTGGCGGGTGATAGCGGCGGCACTTTAACGCGCAGCAAGGTGACATCGCTGGCGGCCAGCAGCAGCACCACGCGCTGCGCCGTGGCTACAGTGTCCGACAAATCCGACAATGGGGCTGTGCCCTGACGCTCGATCGAGCAGCCATGCGACACCAGTGCGAACATGCAGGGCAGGGCAGGCCATTGGGGCGTGTTGTCGGCAACGGCCTTGGAAGCCAGGCGGATATAGAGTGTGCTCAAGGGGTCTTGCCAGCTTTGCAGGTGGGTAGCATGAAAAAATGTATGTTTGTCATATCCGAAATAATATCTTAATATGCTCTATGGGATGTATAAGTGTTGTGAGTGCCGCTACTGCACGGGGTTCATTATCCGCACCCGGACTGTAAATGTCGATCTCACCATGCGCACCCTGAAATGAAGCATTACCCACTTGAAACTCAAAAGATGCACAAAAATTTTGTTCCGTTGTGGTTGTACACTTTGGAGACAAGTAAATGGGCACCTTTAAAACCGCGGGCCAAACTCCCAAGCAGAATCATCTGCTCGCCGCCCTGCCTGAGAAGATATTCGAACGGCTTTCCCCCCATCTGGAATTGATCCCTATACAGCTCGGTGAAGTACTTTGCGAATCCGGCGGCCAATCGCAATACGTCTATTTCCCGACGACTGCCATCCTGTCCCTGCACTACGTTATGGAGGACGGCGCAACGGCCGAAATCGCGGGTGTGGGCAATGAGGGCGTGCTCGGCATTTCACTTTTCCTGGGCGGATTAACCACACCCATCCAGGCCACTGTGCAGACTGCGGGCTGGGGTTACCGGTTGAAAGCGCGGTTGATGATGGAAGAATTCAACCGTACCGGGGGGCGACGTGCCGGCGCATTGCATAATAAGTTTCTGCGTTACACCCAGGCATTAATGACACAGATGTCCCAAACAGCGGTCTGCTATCGACATCATTCTGTGGAGCAGCAACTATGCCGCTGGCTGTTGTTAACCCTCGATCGGCTTCCCACAAATGAATTGACCATGACACAGGAATTGATTGCCAGCATGCTAGGCGTTCGCCGCGAAGGTATCACGGAATCCGCCGGGAACTTGCAGCGCGCTGGTTTGATCAGTTACCGCCGGGGGCACATCACGGTGCTTGATCGATCAGGGTTGGAGTCTCACGCCTGCGAATGTTACAACGTGGTCAAGAAAGAATTCCATCGCTTGCTGAGCGAGGTATAGAACCGCAAAGCAATTAACCCGGTTAATCCTTTAGCCCGCATATTTCACCAGCCATTGCAGCATTGATTTTGATGCATTGGAATGCCAGACAACGACCCTATGCCGCAGCCACGGCTGCTGATAAACCGATACGGCGATCCATCTGCCGCAACAGCATCACGCCGCCGTCCGAACTGATGACGCCACCCCGGAAATTTGCCTCGATTACACGGCGTCCAGGACGCCCAAATTCCATCTGCTCTGCGGCGCACTTTGGCATCGGCACAACCCCTCACATAATCTTGTTCGCAACCTGATGATATGCAGGTTTCAAGTTTGTGCCGATCCTTTATTATGAAATATGCGGGCTAAACGGGTATGCGCGTTGCCATACACAAGGCGCCAACAAGAAAAAGGACCCTCGCGGGTCCTTTTTCATGCTTCGATGTTGCAGTATTACCTACGGTCGCCTTTACGGCCCGGGTTGCCCGGTTTGTAGTCATCGTCCTCATCGTTCGAACCCCAGGGGTTGTTGTTCGAATTGCCCGGATCGCAGCCCTCAGGACCGTTGCCTACGCCCTGGTTGCATTTTTTGTGATCTTTATCTTTATCATGGCCATAATGATGCCCATGGCGTTCCTCGACCTTGCAGACCAAGGCGCCACCCGGCGGCACCGTGTCGCAACCGGTGACGATGGTGCCACTCATCGTCACTGCGGCCTTCGCCAAAGCTCGCCCGGCGAAGGTTCCCCTGGTCGTAGTGATCGCTGCACCCGCGAGAATATTTCCTTGGAACACCGAATCCGTCATCTTCGCCGCCTCGGCGACCTGCCAAAACACGTTACACGCGTTCCCGCCGTTGGCCATGACCATCGAGAAGCTGGTGCCCGTGAGCGCGCCGGTCCCTGCGGTCCCGACTCTGAAAATCCAAGGGCCGTTCCCATTGAGCGTCAACACGCTGTTCGTGAACGTGACCGCTGCGGGGAAACAGATGACACCGGAATTGACCGAGAGCGGTACGCCCGTGAAGGCCACCTCATTGATGGTCTGCGTGCATGTCTGGTTGAGCGCGGCGTACGCGGTGTCGAAGTCCGTTACAACCTGAGCGGGGAGCGGCGTGGTGGTCGTCCCCGAAATCGTGCTCCCGGTATTAGTGAGCGCGCCGGTGAGGACCACGTTTCCGGTGATGGTGGAATCGGTTAAAGTGACCGCACCGGAGGAGCCCACGTTCCCGGTGATGGAGGAACCGGTAGTGGACACCGCCCCCCCAGACGCGGGCGCACTCAGAACCGCGAAGTCCCCGGCCACACCCATATCTGGTGCGGTTGCGGCTTGAGCCCATGACGTGGAAAATAACGCGGCCAGTGCAATCAGGCTCGCGGAGAAATGTTTCTGAAGATGATTCATGATGAGTCTCCTTAAAAGGTTATTGCCGAAATTAATCAGGAAAGAACCCCATGCGGATATGAGCCTTTAGTGAATACACCGCCGACCCCAATGCTGGTGTTCTTTACTTCACGATGAAGACAGAATCTCATACCGGATTTTTTCAGGCCAACATGACATCAACCGATTTGAAACCATCCATCGATGCGTATTTGTAGCACTTGCCCCAGCGACGCACCGTGCGCTGGCACACACACAAAAGCAATTTCCCACGACCGACGCCCGTTCTCCCGTATCGGGTATCTCCAGCTCACCGCCCGAACACAGCATGCTCTGGGCTTCGACAAGGCGCGGGTGTTGCCGCAGTTTATGGGCAGCAAACCCGTAACGATCACTTTCGCCGGAGGGTAATGAAGCCAAGTGTGCGCTGGCGTACATACAACAGAAAATCCTTGATGTAGTTTCACGCCATGCAGCAGGTCGCCGAGGTGCATGGCGTGATCGCGCTGCCAATACAGTATCGGTTTTCGGCATCGGAAGGTTACTTTACATGTCCGGTTGCCGACGATGGATACACCAGACTGCGAACTACCAAGGATTTCCAATGCTGGTTGCGTATCGAGTTCCTGCTGCAAACAGTCTGCTAGCTGCCTTGCCTCGCAAGGACCGTCAACTGCTGCTTGACCGTCTGGAGCCGATCATGCTGACTTTCGGCGAAGTGCTCTATCGTCCCGGTGAACCGATACGCCATGTCTACTTCCCGACCGATTCGCTGGTGTCTTTGCTCGCGCTGGCAGAAGGACATCAGGCCCTGGGTGTCGGACTGGTCGGCCATGAAGGCATGCTCGGAATCCCCCTGGCGCTTGGGGTAAGCGTTTCGCCGGTGTGCGCCATGGTACAGGGGGCCGGGATGGCCTTGCGCATGACATCCGCGCACTTTAACAACGAATTTCAGCGAAACGCGTTCCTGCAACGCGAGGTGTACCGGTACACTTACGAACTGATGGTCCAATTTACGCAAACCGCCGCGTGCAACCGCTTTCACCTGGTAGAAGCCCGCCTCGCCCGCTGGCTGCTGATGACGCGCGACCGAGTGGGGTCGAATCAATTTCATCTGACGCAGGATCTTCTTGGCAATATGCTGGGTGTGCGGCGTGTCGGCGTTACCAAGGCCGCCGGCGATTTGCGCCTGCGCAAGCTGATCAGTTACAACCGAGGCGAAATCAGTGTTCTTGACGGTGGTGGTCTGGAAGCAGCCGCTTGCCAGTGTTACCAGATCATCAAGGGCATGCATTACGTCGCGAGTTCAGTGAGGTATTGATTTATTCCCCCAGGCTGCCGTTGCCAAATAGCCTTTGGCAGTAAGCGTCGTCATGCGTTGTTGGCAGACCAGATCGCGAAAAAAGGCCCGGGACGGGATTGCCGTCACCGGGCCTGGGTACTTCAGGTGTTTTCAGGGGGAAGTGCAAACACCCGTGCGTATCGTCCTCCTCTGCTCCGAAACACTCTGTTCGATAACGCACATAATGGAACCTCTAAAAATCCCGTTATTGATTAAATCCGATCATGGTTCGACAATCTCACACCCACAGGGTGCGAGAACCTCTGCGAGGCCACGAACGGATTAAATCGGCGTTTCCTCAGTCTTACTGTGTCACAAAGCGCTGAAGGGCGCATTGCGGCGTTAAAATCAGGCTCAAAATGCTCATTTACTACATGTAAACTCCGCTTTTTCGCCTGATTTTGCCTTGCGCTGCATCCCTTGATCGCTTTGTGACACAGTAAGATTAGTGCAAGCGGAACCTGTCATTGATGCAAGGGGTCGTTACAGCAGAGACTGTTCGCGATGTTGCAACTCTTGAGGAGGCAAGCATCAATTCCAGCCTGTCAGCGTACCTGGCGCACACCATGTCGGGCAAACACTGACAACCAATTCTCCCAATTCCCTACGGAAAAATCAGGCAAACACCTATGCAACTTCCTTGCGTTTTGAAACATTATTCGAAAATGGAATTTGCATATCTGGTGAACCACTAAGAATTCAGGGTTCGTCCATTACCCCACAAGGGGACGCCGACCTGCTACGGGCTGAAGCCCTTGCGGAATCGTCAGCAAGGAGCGGAAGAGTGGCAAGCAGTCTATCCAGCGTATACATCGCAAATATGGATTTTTGGAGGTATCTTCTACATGCTCGACCTTCGTTGTTCCGCTGAAATTTTATGTTGACCCTATCTGCAGCGCGCTCTGGAGCAAGGAAAATGGTCACTATTGTCCCCACACTGCACGGCCCCAGGCAAAACCATCTTCTCGCCACCCTGCCTGCGGAAATACTCGAGCGCCTGTCACCCCATCTGGAACTGGTCTCGATGCCGCTCGGCGAAGTCATCTGCGAATCCGGCGGCCAATTGCAGCACGTCTATTTCCCGACGACAGCCATCTTGTCTATACATTACGTGCTGGAGAACGGCGCATCGTGTGAAATCGCGGGAGTGGGCAATGAAGGCCTGCTCGGGGTTTCACTTTTCATGGGCGGCAATACCACGCCCAGCCGTGCCGCCGTGCAGACTGCGGGCCATGCCTACCGACTGAAAGGGCGGTTGATGATAGAGGAATTCAATCGTGCCGGGGGGCGCCGTGCCGGCGCACTACAGAAGTTGATGCTGCGTTACACCCAGGCACTAATTTTACAGACAGCCAAAACTGCGGTCTGCAACCGGTATCATTCGCTGGAGCAGCAACTGTGCCGCTGGCTGTTGTCTACCCTCGATCGATTGCCCTCGAATGAACTGACCATAACGCAGGAATTGATTGCCAACATGCTCGGCGTGCGCCGTGAAGGGATTACCGAGGCAGCCGGGCATTTGCAGCAAGCGGGATTCATACACTGCCGGCGCGGCCACATCACCGTACTTGACCGATCGGGACTGGAATCCCGCGTGTGTGAATGCTATGCCGTGGTCAAGAAGGAATTCCATCGCTTGCTGACCGATGTACCTAATCACCAGGCCCTTCCCACAGTCGTTCGCCGTTAATCCTCCATCCCGCTTCACGCTTGTCATAAATTTCCGCCCTATGTGCGATAACGCACGGAGGGCAACAGCCTTAATCGTTAAGATTTAAAAAAATGCGCAAAATTCATTTTCCGACTCACTACCCCTTCCTGGCGCCCGCAAGCAAAGACACGCATTTTATTGTGCAGGATGAGTACATAAGCAGGTGATGTGCTGCGCGCAGTTTCAGCCGCGCGATGCGCCAGCCTAATTCGCGGTTTAACAAAGGTAAGCCATGCCCGAAACAATCCGCGACCCCGCCATTCTCAACCCCGCCGCTGGCGCGGCGGAGGGCATCACCGAGAGACGACGCCAGGAGGCCTTGCTTAAAACCGGGGCTTTGCAGAACGCGATTTTCAACAGCGCCAACTTCTCAAGCATCGCCACCGACGCGCAGGGCGTCATCCAGATATTCAACGTCGGCGCGGAACGCATGCTGGGCTATGCGGCCGCCGACGTGATGAACAAGATCACGCCGGCCGACATCTCCGATCCGCAGGAAGTGATTGCGCGTGCCAAGGCGTTGAGCGTCGAACTCGGAACAAAGATTACGCCGGGCTTCGAGGCCCTGGTGTTCAAGGCCTCGCGCGGCATCGAGGACATCTACGAGCTGACCTACATCCGCAAGGATGGCAGCCGCTTTCCGGCGGTGGTGTCGGTCACGGCGCTGCGCGACGACCAAAACGC
>MGWZ01000115.1 GCA_001801175.1 Gallionellales bacterium RIFCSPLOWO2_02_FULL_57_47
GGCTCACGATTCAGAGTGTCGCAGATGGACTCCTGTAAATGTCAAACTTCTACTGCCACCCCGGCATAGCCGGGGGATTTCCTATGTTGGGTTAACTTATCGAACTCCTCGGCTGGCAACGTTCTGGGGAATAGATGCCCTTGAGTGCAAACAAGCTGAGCTGGCCATTTCGTTGCTTTCGAAGCCTGAGCAGTTTTCGATTTTGTGGACAGACACACTGCCAGCATTATGCCTGATTAATACGAATATGCAGAATCACAAAACACTGGCGGATGGTCACATCTCTGATTATTAACGCTGCTTATCCACCACATAAAATATTCTTCAGGGTATAAATATGCTGCACCAGGCTTCTGTTGGATATTGAGCTTAGAAGTTGAATACGCAGCATAATAAATACAGGATGTGTTCAACTCGGGCAAAACCTGAAGTTTCGGTTAATTTTTCCATACACTGCAATAGTTTTCAATCGCGCCCGCAGCCGCATTGCCCATGTTGAAAGGCCGCAACGCGTCGCTGTTGACGCTACCCTGGTGCAGGTGCGCACCATGCCGCACTACAACTTGTGGGTATGGCAAGTCTGGAAGCCAGTGTGCTTGCGATGCAGTTGGGGCACCAAAGAGTACATGTGCAAGACATTTCTGCATGTACGATCAAGACACTGGCTGGGGCTGGTATTGCCAATTTCAACAAATTGCTTGGCTGCAAAGAGAAGCACGCACCGCTCAAACGCAATGCGACCAACGTAAATGGCGGGCAGCAACCTTCCAGTGCAGTAAACTGGCCAGCGGCATCACCGGTGAATCACCTGTGTGGATGGTGGTTTCATCATCACGGCTTTGGATATAACCGACGCGTCACCACCGACAAAAAATGCCACCCGAGGGTGGCATTTTTCATAAGAAGCGGGCACTCAGAAAATTTCAGAGTCCGCCCAGCTGGTATTGAAGAGTGGTAAGCAGGCAAGCCGGATAGAGGCTATTCTCAAATAGGGGTTTTTAGATATCCCATGAGCTATTCACCGGAAATCAAGGCTGAATTGTCGCAGTCTCAGGCAAATTTATTTCGATAACCGCCTGCCGTTTGGCCTCAGTCAGATAGGCTTGGAACATTTCCTCGCCAGTCAATTTGCGCAGTTGCTGCGCATAACTCGCGCGTTTTTCATCATTGATTTCATCAACTTCTTTAATGGCATCAATGCGTACCAGCATGTAGCCATTCTGGGCCACTTCTGCACCAACATACTGCGGCAGTTTGGCAGCATTCGCCTGGAATACTTGTCGAGCCAATCCGGCATCCAAAGAGCCATGTTTCCCTTGGGTAATGGTCTCGGCAGCATTCCAATTCAATTTCAAGTTACTTCCGTTCCGCAATTGTTCCAACATCGCATTGCCCTGCTTTGCTGCTAGCTCCGCAGCCTGTTGATGCGACAATTTTTGACGGATCACTTCCTGCACTTCGCTCAATGCACGCTCTGCGGCTGGCTTATATTCCAGAATCCGGGCAGCAACCAGTGTGTCCCCTGTCACTTCAATTGCAGCGGTATTGCGTTTATTTTTTACGACCTCGTCAGTGAAAATTGCCTGCAACATTTTTGCTGTCCATGGCTCGGCTGTGACCATCCCCGTGGACAACCAGCCGCTCTGTTCAATTTTCGCATTAACCAGCTCGGCGGCAGGTTTCAAAGTATCGCTTTGCTCATAGACGGTATTGCTGAATTTATCTGCCAGTTCAGCGTACATGTCAGCAGCTTTTTGCTGGCGCAGCTTGTTGGCAATATCCTCACGCGCCTCGTCAAACGGCAGAACTCTGGATGATTTAACCGAGATCAATTTAATAATGTGATAACCAAAATCTGATTTTACCAGCCCGCTGATCTCACCAGCTTTTAAAGAAAATACCGCGTCCTCAAACGGTTTAACCATCATGCCGCGGCCAAAAAATCCGAGGTCGCCGCCGTTCTGGGCAGAACCGACATCTTGCGAATTCAGCTTCGCCAACTCGGCAAACTTGCCGGGATTCTGCTTGACTTGCTGCAGCAACTCCCCTGCTTTCGCCCTGGCTGCATCGTGTTCAGCTTGGGTGGCCGCCGCACTTGCGGAAATCAGAATATGCGCCGCCTGGCGTTCTTCCTGTGTGCCAAAATCGCTCTGGTGCTCGTCGAAATATTTCCGCACATCTTCCTTGCTGATCTCTACCTTTGTCAGCAAATCGTTCATAGAAAATTTCACATACTCGACTTTCGCCTGTTCCTTAACCTGGAACTCTTTCTTGTTTTGTTCGTAATATCTTGCCAGCGCTTCTTCATCAACTTTGGCTTGTGCCATAAAGGATTGAGCCGATATGGAAGACACGCTCACCACCCGTTGCTGTTCATTCAACCGAATAATCCTGTCCACAACCTGGTTGGATGCAAATCCATTTTGCGCGTAAGCATCCTGTATCTGCTGCCCGAACAGACGATCACGCATGCGTGCTTCGAACATCAATGGCGACATATTCTGATTTTTCAGCACTGCTTCATAACGTTTCTTGTCAAACTTTCCATCATTCTGAAAAGCTTCAACGCCACCGACCACCTGTGCTATCTGTTCATCCGTCACAAACAATTTTGCAGTTTTGGCGCGCTCGAACAATAAATGCTGCATGACCAGATTATCCATCACTGCACGCTTCATTCCCGGATTGTCCAGCATCGCCGCATCAAACCTGTCTCCAAACTGTTGACGCAACCTGTCTTGCTGCTGACGCAACGCATTGTCAAACTCTTGTTGGGTAATCTTTGTGTCATTTACCGTGGCAACCACATCTGCTGATTTTCCAGAACGGTTATATGAATCAACACCCCAGAAAGCAAACGGCAAAATAATCAAAGCCAATACGATTTGTACCAGCCTTTTGTTTTCATGTACAAAATCAAACATAGTGATACCACCAAGCTAAATGAACTTGAAAAAAAGATGTAAAAAAGGCGAACTTGCGTTCGCCTCAATTTGGCGGAGTGGACGGGACTCGAACCCGCGACCCCCGGCGTGACAGGCCGGTATTCTAACCAACTGAACTACCACTCCAAAAACTATTTTACTGGTGGGTGCTGACGGGATCGAACCGCCGACATTCGCCTTGTAAGGGCGACGCTCTACCAGCTGAGCTAAGCACCCTGCAAAGCATGCTAGTTTACAGCATCTTTCAAACCTTTGCCTGCACTAAATTTAGGAACTTTAGCTGCCTTGATTTTAATTGTTGCGCCAGTGCGTGGATTGCGGCCGTTACGCGCAGCACGCTTGCCAACCTTGAAAGTGCCGAAGCCTACCAGGCTCACTGTATCACCCTTCTTCAGCGCCTTTTTAATCGTGTCTACAGTCGCATCCAGTGCACGGCCAGCGGCTGCCTTAGAGAGTTCAGCGGATTTTGCAATTGCATCAACCAGATCAGATTTATTCACGTAAGTCCCCTTTTGCGAGTGGTTAAAAAAAACAGGAAGAGCCCTGCAACGGCTTTATATCAAGGCTGCGAGGCTCAGGTCAAGCGATTACTAAAAATTTATTTTCTTGCAATGCCATACTCAAGCTGTTAGGAATTAATCATTCAATGCTTGGTCGGCAGAACTGAACCGGGTTCATTCGTTTCC
This sequence comes from Gallionellales bacterium RIFCSPLOWO2_02_FULL_57_47, assembly GCA_001801175.1. GTDB lineage: Bacteria > Pseudomonadota > Gammaproteobacteria > Burkholderiales > Gallionellaceae > Gallionella. Next base: position 3,632 of record MGWZ01000115.1, read on the forward strand.
CCCGCCAAAGCAACAACAGCAACCTTTTCAGCAGCTTCCGCAAGTGGCTCGGGTTTCCGCTCCAGCGCCATTTCAAATACCTGATCGATCCATTTTACCGGGTGAATATCCAGTTTGTTTTTGATGTTGTCTGGTATTTCTGCCAAATCCTTGGTGTTCTCCTCGGGTATCAATACCAGCTTGATCCCCCCGCGTTGCGCAGCCAGCAGCTTTTCCTTCAAGCCGCCAATCGGCAACACTTCGCCACGCAAGGTGATTTCACCGGTCATCGCCACATCCGCACGGACAGGAATGCCCGTCAGTGCCGAGACCATCGCTGTACACATGCCGATACCGGCGCTGGGTCCGTCCTTGGGAATCGCGCCTTCAGGCAAGTGGATGTGCAAATCAGTCTTCTGATAAAATTCTTCATCTATCCCCAATCGCTTGGCACGGCTGCGCACCACACTCAACGCGGCCTGAATGGATTCCTGCATCACCTCACCCAGTTTGCCGGTGGTAGTGGTCTTGCCTTTGCCCGGCAAGACGGCAGCTTCAATGGTAAGCAATTCTCCGCCAACTTCCGTCCACGCCAAGCCAGTCACTTGCCCAACCTGGTTATTCTTTTCGGCAACGCCGTAGGAATAGCGACGCACGCCGAGATACTTGTCAAGATTGCGTGCATTGATCACGATTTTTTTGTCGCGCTCTTTTAACGAAAGTGATTTCACCACCTTGCGGCAAATCTTGGAAATCTCCCGCTCCAGTCCACGCACACCCGCTTCGCGCACGTAGTAGCGCACGATGTCGCGTAAAGCACTTTCGGAAATATTGATCTCCTCCGGCTTCAGGCCATTGTTCTTGATCACCTTGGGCACGAGGTAGCGCGTAGCGATGTTGATTTTCTCGTCTTCCATGTAGCTGGAGACATGAATAATCTCCATGCGATCCATCAACGCATCGGGAATATTCAGTGTGTTCGCGGTCGCGACGAACATCACGTCGGACAGGTCATATTCGACCTCGACATAATGATCGACAAAGGTGCTGTTCTGTTCCGGATCAAGCACTTCCAGCAGCGCAGAAGACGGGTCGCCACGCATGTCCATTCCCATCTTGTCCACCTCGTCAAGCAGGAATAGCGGGTTTTTCACTGCGACCTTGCTCATGTTCTGCAGGATTTTGCCCGGCATTGAGCCTATGTAGGTGCGGCGATGGCCGCGAATCTCCGATTCATCGCGAACCCCGCCCAACGACATGCGCACGAATTTGCGATTGGTGGCACGCGCGATGGACTGCCCCAGCGAGGTTTTGCCGACGCCGGGAGGTCCGACCAGACAAAGGATGGGGGCCCGCATCTTGTCCATTCGTTGCTGCACAGCCAGGTATTCAAGAATACGTTCCTTGACCTTATCCAAACCATAGTGGTCCTCTTCGAGAACAACTTCCGCCTTTTTCAGGTCGGCGCTGATCTTGGTTTTTTTCTTCCACGGCAGGCCAATCAGCACGTCAATATAATTGCGCACCACGGTCGCTTCAGCTGACATCGGAGACATCAGGCGCAGTTTCTTCAGCTCTGCTTCAGCCTTGGTTCGTGCTTCCTTCGGCATATGCGCGGCCTTGATTTTCTTTTCCACCTCGTCAAGGTCGGTGCCCTCCTCGCCCTCACCCAACTCTTTCTGAATCGCTTTGACTTGCTCATTCAGGTAGTACTCACGCTGGCTTTTTTCCATCTGGCGCTTCACACGACCGCGTATGCGCTTCTCGACCTGCAGAATATCAATCTCCGCCTCCAGCAGCCCCAGCAAGTGCTCCAGGCGTTTGCGTACACCAAAAATCTCAAGTACTTCCTGTTTTTGCTCCAACTTGAGCGGCAGGTGGGCGGCAATGGTATCTGCCAGACGACCGGCATCGTCTATGCCCGCCAGCGAAGTCAGAATCTCAGGCGGAATTTTTTTGTTGAGTTTCACATATTGGTCAAACTGCGCGATCAGCACCCGGCGCATCGCCTCAGATTCGCTGTCGGTACCATCCTCAGCAGGGACGATTTGCACTTCGGCATCAAAATGCGATACGGCGTCATATACACGCAGCACGTTGGCGCGTTGCGTACCCTCCACCAGCACTTTCACGGTGCCGTCAGGCAATTTCAACATTTGCAGGATATTGGCCAGACTGCCTATGGCATAAAGATCATCCGTGCCGGGGTCATCCTTGGTCGCGGATCTTTGCGCCACCAGTACGATCGTTTTGTTAGCCTCCATCGCCGTTTCCAGAGCCTTGATGGACTTTGAACGTCCGACAAACAGCGGAATCACCATATGCGGAAACACCACGACATCACGCAATGGCAACAGCGGATGCAGGCTGGAAAGGGTAGTGATTGTGGTAGTGCTTGGAATACCTTGTTCTAACATGGCAGTAACCTATTCATTGAATTGGAGGCTAAATGGGGATAACTTAAAATAATTCAAGCAAGCCCATCGTTGTGACAAGGTTTTAAGAGCGTATGTAAGCGTTTCAGGCCGCCTTGGGTGTATCCGCGTAAATAACGATAGGTTTTATTTCTCCAGTCGCGCCGGCCACATCCAGCACGACCTTGCTGACATTATCGATGGAAGGCAGATCGAACATCACGTCCAGCAACGCATGCTCCAGAATCGAACGCAGTCCGCGCGCACCGGCTTTGCGCGCCAATGCCTTGTGGGCGATAGCCAGCAGCACGCCTTCGCGGAATTCCAAATCGACATTCTCCATCGCGAACAGCTTCTGATACTGTTTGGTCAGCGCATTCTTCGGCTCAGTCAGTATTTTCACCAGCGCGGCTTCGTCCAATTCCTCCAATGTGGCAACCACCGGCAAACGACCGACAAACTCCGGAATCAGGCCGAACTTGATCAAATCTTCCGGCTCTACCTCGCGCAAGGTTTCTCCTGTCTTGCGTTCATCCTTGCTGCTGATGGTCGCGCCGAAGCCGATGCTGGCCTTCGAGGAACGGTTGCGAATGACCTTTTCCAGGCCATCAAACGCGCCGCCGCAGATAAACAGGATATTGGTGGTATCAACCTGCAGGAATTCCGTATTAGGATGCTTGCGCCCACCCTGCGGCGGAATCGAAGCCTTGGTGCCTTCAATCAGCTTGAGCAATGCCTGTTGCACGCCTTCGCCGGATACGTCGCGCGTAATCGAGGGGTTGTCAGATTTTCGCGAAATTTTGTCGATTTCATCCACGTACACGATGCCGCGCTGCGCCTTTTCCACGTCATAGTCGCAGGTCTGCAACAACTTCTGAATGATGTTCTCGACATCCTCGCCGACATAACCCGCCTCGGTCAGCGTGGTCGCGTCGGCCATCACGAATGGCACATCCAGCAGGCGCGCCAATGTTTGCGCCAGCAAGGTTTTACCCGAGCCGGTCGGCCCGACCAGCAGGATATTGCTCTTGGCCAATTCCACGCCATCCTTGTCGTTGCTCTTGAGGCGCTTATAGTGGTTGTACACCGCCACCGATAAAATCTTTTTGGCCTGTTCCTGGCCGATCACATACTCGTCCAGGGTCGCACAGATATCCTTGGGAACCGGTAAATCGGTCTTGTCCGTCTTGGTCTGGTCGTTCTGGATTTCCTCGCGCATGATGTCGTTGCACAGCGTGATGCACTCATCGCACACGAACACCGATGGGCCCGCAATCAGCTTGCGCACCTCATGCTGGCTCTTGCCGCAGAACGAACAATAAAGCAATTTATCACCTGATTTTTTATCGTCGGCCATCGCTATTAACCTTCCATCAATATGTCTACCAACAATTTATCTTTATTAAGCACGCTTTGCCAGCACCTGATCCACCAGCCCGTATTTAACGGAATCCTCCGCACTCAGGAAATTATCGCGATCGGTATCGCGCTCAATCGTTTCAACCGTTTGCCCGGTGTGCTGCGCCAACATTTGATTGAGCCTCTGCTTCAGATACAAAATCTCCCGCGCATGGATTTCGACATCCGAAGCCTGGCCGCGAAAACCGCCCATCGGCTGATGGATCATCACGCGCGAATTGGGCAGGCAGAAACGCTTGCCCTTTTCTCCCGCAGCCAGCAGGAACGATCCCATGCTGGCCGCCTGGCCGATACACAACGTGCTGATATTCGGCTTGATGAATTGCATGGTGTCATAAATCGCCATCCCGGCGGTCACCGAACCGCCCGGCGAATTGATGTAAAAGTGGATATCCTTGTCCGGGTTTTCCGATTCCAGGAACAGCATCTGCGCCACGATCAGGTTCGCGCTGTGGTCGTTCACCTCGCCGACCAGAAACACCACACGTTCCTTGAGCAAACGCGAGTAGATGTCATACGCCCGCTCGCCGCGCCCGCTGGTCTCCACGACCATCGGAATCAAACCGATATTTTGCGGTTCCTGATAATGCGTCATATTAAGCATTCCCCATCAAATCATTAAATGCGACCGGCTTGTCAGCCACCTTCGCTTGTCCCATCACCCAAGCCACAACATTTTCTTCCAGGATCAGGTTTTCGACTTCAAGCTTGCGATTAGGATCAGCCGCGTACCAGCGAATAACTTGTTCAGGGTCATCATAGCTCTGCGCATAATCCATAATCAAAGCCTTGGTCTGCTCGGGCATAGCCTTCAAATCATGTTTCTGCAACAGGTCAGCCATAATCAGCCCCAGTTTAACGCGCCTTTCAGCACGTTCGGTAAACAAGCTTGGAGGCAGCGCCATCCCTTTCATTTTCATACCGCGCGATTCCATATCCTGGATGGTTTGCTTCATCAGGCTTTGCGACTCCCACTCCAGCAATGCCTTGGGCACCTCGAACCTGGCAACTCTTAGCAGCGCATCCATTGCTGCACCTTTATTGCGAACCTTCAAACGGCGTGAAACTTCACGTGTTAAATTACTGCGAATCTCATCTTCCAGCTTACTCACATCACCGTCAGCAATGCCGACAGTTTTGGCAAACTCAGCATCCAGTTCCGGCAACCTCGGCGCCTCAACACCGTGCAAAGTGATCGTAAATGTCACCTGTTTTCCAGCCAGCTCCTTGCTGTGGTAGCTTTCCGGGAAAGTCAGGTCGAAAGACTTGGTGTCCCCGGCCTTCATTCCGACAATAGCGGCTTCGAACTCGGGCAACATGCTGCCTGAGCCCAGCGTAACCGGATAATTCTTGCCTTCGCCACCCTGAAAAACCTCTCCGTTCAGCTTGCCGACAAAATCGATCATAGTCCTGTCGTCGTTTTGGGCTGCACGAGTAACAGCCTCAAAAGTAGCACGCTGCTTGCGCAACGTCGCGATGGTATTGTCCACGTCAGTTTGCGTAACCTCATAAGTCAAACGTTCCACAGTTTCGCCCGACAGATCGCCCAATACCACTTCGGGATATACCTCAAAAGTCGCACTGTATTCAATCTGATCGGCATTCAGGTCGTTGGTCTTGATCTCAAATTGCGGATACCCCGCCACGTTCAGGTTATTGGTTTCCACCGCTTCGGCAAACGAACGTTGCAGCGCGTCGCCCAAGGCTTCCTGATGCGCTTGCGCGCCATAATGCTGCTCCAGAATTTTTATCGGGGCTTTACCCGGACGGAAGCCGGCAATTTTCGCAGAGCGTCCGATTTTTTTCAGACGGGCAGCGACCTCACCGCGAATGGCTTGTTGGGGAATGGATGCGTTAAGACGGCGTTCTAACGCGCTCACAGTTTCTACGCTGGACATGCTTGAGTTCCTTGAGTTGAAGTTGAATTAGTTGCTGGTGCGAAAGGAGAGACTCGAACTCTCACGCCTTGCGGCGCTGGAACCTAAATCCAGTGCGTCTACCAATTCCGCCACTTTCGCGCTGTACTGTATGTTTCCAGCCTTGCCGGGCGGATTATATCACTAACAGGGTACTGAAAAACCCTCCTGCTCGCGCTGGATGCAAATACCCTCTTACAAATCAACCACCATGCGCACTGGGAGCGCGGGCATCTTGCCCGCCAGTTTGCTGGCAAGATGCCCGCGCTCCAGTTATCCCCACCACCGTGCGCCCGCGCAGCCTGCCTTGCAGCATTTGCGGGAACACTTGCGGCAGCTCGGCAAAAGGCACGGTATGCGCCACCTGCGCCAGCAATTGCGGATGAAGGTCCGTTGCCAGCCGCTGCCAGATTTTGCGGCGCAGCGGCATTGCGGTCGCGGCGGAATCGATGCCGATCAGGCGTATCCCGCGCAGGATGAACGGCATCACCGTGGTATGCAGTTCGAGGCCGCCCGCATTGCCGAAACTGGCGATCACGCCGTTCTGCTGCATCGTGCGCGTCAGCCACGCCAGCGTCTCGCCGCCCACCGCATCCAGCGCGCCCGCCCATTGCGCCTTCTCCAGCGGCCGCGTGCCCATCACCAGCTCCTTGCGCGGCAGAATTTCCGCCGCGCCGAGCGACTTCAGATAATCGTATTCAGACTCTTTTCCGGTCAGCGCAACCACGTGATAACCAAGCTGCGCCAGCATCTGGATCGCGAGACTCGCCACCCCGCCGGTCGCGCCGGTAACAATCACCTTGCCGTTCTCCGGACGCAACTCATTCTGCTCCAGCCGGTGTATCGACAGCGCGGCGGCAAAGCCCGCCGTGCCGATCGCCATCGTGTCCCACAACGACAACCCATGTGGCAGCGTCAACCCCTGCGGCAGCGGCACTACCCAGTCGGCAGGAACCCGCACGTATTCGGCAAACCCGCCATCGTGATCCACGCCCATGCCATAGCCGGTCACGATCACTTCATCGCCTGGCTTGAAGCGCGCATCGGATGAACTGACCACCACGCCCGCCGCATCCACCCCGCCTACGCACGGGAAGCGGCGGATCACCTTGCCCGCGCCGGTGGCGGCGAGCGCGTCCTTGTAATTCACGCTGGAGTAATGCGTCTGGATGACCACTTCGCCGGGGTCGAGGTCGTCGAGCGAGAGATCGACGAAGCTGCCTGATGATTGGCCGTTTTCTTCGAAGATGCGGTAAGCACGAAATGATTGCATGTCACTCAACCTTGTGGAGGTGGTTTGAATATGAGTCACCGATAAACACAAATGCTCACGGGTTTTGTAGGGCGGGTTCTACCCGCCGCAGAACACAATCTATCTCGAGCGGCTCACGCCACTTGAGCTTTCTCGGCGTGCAATTTAATACCAAGCGCATTCATCACCTTGAGAATAGTGGCAAAACTCGGGTTGCCTTGACCGGATAACGCCTTGTAAAGGCTCTCGCGGCCTAATCCGGTTTCTTTGGCGAGTTGCGTCATGCCCTTGGCGCGAGCGATTGTACCGAGAGCCTTGGCGATAAAGGCCGCATCATCCCCGGCCTCTTCCAGGCAAGCTTCCAGATATAGCACCATATCCTCATCTGTTTTGAGGTATTCAGCACTATCCCATTTGCTCAATTTAATTTTTTTCATGTTGGCCTCCTAAAGTTGCCGCGCAATTTTCAGGGCGGCTTTGATGTCTTTCGATTGAGTGGATTTATCGCCACCTGCCAGCAGGATGACGATCTCCATTCCGCGCTGCACGAAATACACTCGATAACCTGGCCCGTAATGAATCCGCATCTCCGAAACACCTTCACCCACTGGTTCGCAGTCGCCAAAGTTACCGTCCTCCGCGCGGTCAATGCGCACCTGAATGCGTCGCACGGCCTGCTTATCCTTCAACCCGGCAAACCAAACATCAAATACTTCCGTTGTTTGAATTGAATTCATGTTTCGCAGTGTATTGTTTGGGATACATCATGTCAATTGATTGGTGTGCGGTTGATTGATATACGGTTGAGCTGAGTTCGCGCAAAACATTAGTGGTCTGACCCTGAGGTTTTAATAAACACAAATGCTCACGGGTTTTGTAGGGCGGGTTCTACCCGCCGCAGAACAATCGTCGGGCAGAGCCCGACATTTCAAAATCAACACCGCCGGGGGTAGCCCGGCAGCTAGTCACTTTTTCTTGCTTCGCCAAAGAAAAAGTAACCAAAAAGAAGGCGACCCCGGTTTGCCGCCGCTTCGCGGTACCCTGCGTTGCTCGCCTGGTCAGGCGGCTGCGGAACTCGCGCTACGCGCTCAAACAGTCCTCGCCGAAATCCCCTGACCAGCCTCCGCTACTCGGCGGCGCTCAGGGGAAGAAAAGCGAAAACCAAAAACCACATATTTGTAGGGTGCAATAAGCGAAGCGCATTGCACCGGATGTTTTCATTCGGCGCAATGCGCTTCGCTTATTGCGCCCTACACGTGCTGGTAGTTAGCGTGCGTCTTCACTTTTGCATGGATGCGTATAAATTGTCATGAGAAAGCCAATTACAATCGATACAAATAACACTGCTAAATAGGATCTCTTTTGATCAAAGAAATCAGGCGCAACAGCTTCGACAATATGTCGAGTGATCGGACCAACGAAAATAGATGCAAAGAAAATCATGCGGAGGAAATTTTTAAACCAGTCATCTTTCCACCCATACAACCATGACAACTCTTTATCTGGAGCCGCTATACTCGCCACAGATAGAAAGGTACCTGCTGCAAACAATGCTAATACTGAACCATACAGGCCAATTTGCATGTATGCGTCCCAAGCGAACCAAAGCCATACAATTGTTGCCATTCCAAAAATCATAACTAGCGCATTTGGTTCATCTCGCATCATCACATGCTCTCCAGCAATAAATGGGTTACATCATTTTAATGGCAACAATGGACTCCAATGTACCGGAGTCGAATTGTTACGCCTATCTTCTTCTGCATGGTGGGCAACTTGTTGCCCACCCGATTTTCGTTTTTTGCTTTTCGTTTTTCATCCCCTGTGCGCCGCCGAGTAGCGCAGGCTGGTCAGGGGATTTCGGCGAGGACTGTTTGAGCGCGTAGCGCGAGTTCCGCAGCCGCCTGGCCAGTCGAGCAACGCAGGGCACCCCGCAGGGGCGGCAAACCGGGGGCGCCTTCTTTTTGGTTACTTTTTCTTTGGCGAAGCAAGAAAAAGTGACTAGTGTCTAATTGCAATAATAAAAGATATTAACTAAAATACCACCTTCAGCGATTATTGCCGGAGGTGTGCCATGTCCCGAGTTGCA
>MGWZ01000116.1 GCA_001801175.1 Gallionellales bacterium RIFCSPLOWO2_02_FULL_57_47
GAAAAAAGAGGCGGCGCGGCGTGTGTGGTGTGCGGGCAGAGAATTAAATTCGCGCCACAAAACCGGGTTTATGCAACGCAACCGTGCAACTTAAAAGGTACTCCCTGGGCTTTCTTCCTGCGGGTAATCCGAACCGCGCTTTGCCGCTAGTGCGTGGCGTTTAAAACTAGGTCAACTGGTTGCAATCGGTGTTGCATTCGAGTTGACCTTTTCAAAATGGAGGAGTTATGCAGCTATTCATGGCAAATGCAAAGGCAGGTTTGGGCGGCGATCCGCTGCTGGCGGTGGCCGATGTGATCCAGTGGGGCGAGGTTGAAAAGCACATGCAGGCCGATTACTGGCAGGCGATGTTCAGGAAAGGCGGGCGCGCCCCTTACGATTACCGCACCATGTTCCGCGCCCTGCTGATTGCCCGCTGGTTTGGCCTGTCTTACCCGAAGCTGGAACGCGCCTTGCGGGTGCGCCTGGACTTCGTGTTGTTCTGCGGCTTCGTGATCGGCAACAAGATGCCGGACGCTTCCACGCTCAACCGCTTCAAGATGCGGCTGGATGAAGGCGGCACACTGGCCGCGATGTTTGCAGAAGTGGATCGGCAGTTAAGCGCGCAGGGCATCCGGGTGCAACCGGCACGGGGTGCGCTGGTGGATGCCGGGATCGTGAGAGTGAAACCTTCACTTTGAAAAAAGCGGGTATAAAAGCGGGTACGAAATGGCCTGCCGAACTGTGCACCCTATAGGTGGAGCGGCTTGCAGCGCACAATTGCGGTTTAACGTCTAGGAAAAACTGCTGCGCTCGACAGAGCGTTGTTGCTCGAGAATTCGGAATGCGGGGTCGCGAAGCGATAGGCTGCACAGTACATTCCGCTTCCTCATCCTCTCGCGCCAGGCTCTGCCATCGCTCGCGACGTTTTTCAGTGTCACGGGATTAGCTACAAAGATATCGTAGGGTGCGTTCCACGCACCATCATCGTTGGTGCATGGAATGCACACTACATGGTTATTGCCGTTTTGAAAGAGAAATGGAATTACGCGGGTTGAGTGTGCAGGGGCAATTCATGGATGGCCCCTGCTCCCAGTCAGTCTTGCTCGATCCAGTCCTGCAAAAACTCCCATTGCTCAAGCTCGCGTTCGGCGATGTGGTGAGGCAGGTCGAACAGGGATTTTCCCTCGAAGGCGGCATTCACATACACCTGCGTCTCGCGCAGGTAAGCGAGTATCGGCAGGCCCAGGGTGTCGAGAAAATCTTCCAGCACCGTAGCGGCGCGGGTGCGCTGCGCAATGCGCATACCGACCACGCCGATGTGGCAGGGGCTGTTGCGCACTTTCTTTTCCTCAAGCAGTTCTTTCAGGAAGTCGCGGCTGGCATGCAGATCGAACAGGGAGGGAGTGACCGGGACAATGATTTTGTTGGCCTGCCTGATCAGGGAATAGGCGAGATTGCTGCCGGATAAACCTGCGGATGAATCTACCACCAGCCAGTCGCTCGGGCTGTCTGATTCCTTGTTGTATTTCATCGCGCGTATCGGCGGGAGATCGTCCGGGCGTGTTTCGATCCACAACGCGGCGGATTGTTGCCTGTCCATGTCGAGCATGGCCACCCGGTTGCCGCGATTTGCCAGATACCCGGCGATGTTGACTGAAAGCGTGGTTTTTCCGCACCCGCCCTTGGGATTTGCAATCAGGATTGTTTTCATTTCGTATTCACTTTTTCCGTAAATTCAGCGGCGATTACCTGCGGCTTCCCAATAACGATCCCAATACACCGCGAACGATCTGCCGTCCTACTGACGAGCCGATGGCGCGTGCGGCGCTTTTGGCGAGTGCTTCGCCGACGCCTTCGCGGCGGCTGGGAGTGCTGCTTCCAAAAATGCCGCCCAGTATGCCACCGATTGCACCGCTGCCGTTGGCAGGATTTTGCGCGGTTTGCTGGGCAGACGCTCCGGCCTGCTTTTCGCCGGCGCGCCCTTTGAGGATTTCATAAGCCGATTCGCGGTCCACGGCTTTTTCGTAATGGCCGGCGAGCAGCGAATCTTGCATGATGGCTTTTCGTTCGGCATCGGTGATCGGGCCGATCTGCGCCTGCGGCGGAACGATCAGCGCGCGCTCGACGATGCCCGGCGTGCCTTTTTCATCGAGGCAGGAAACCAGCGCCTCTCCGACGCCAAGCTCGGTGATGATAGATGCTTCATCCAGCTTCGGATTGTCGCGCATGGTTTCGGCTGCGGACTTCACCGCTTTCTGGTCGCGCGGGCTGAAGGCGCGCAGCGCGTGCTGCACGCGGTTGCCGAGTTGTCCCAGCACCTTGTCCGGCACGTCGGCGGGATTCTGCGTGACGAAATAAACGCCCACGCCCTTGGAGCGGATCAGGCGCACCACCTGTTCGATCTTGTCGAGCAGCACGGCGGGAGCATCGTTCCGCCAGCGTTTGCAGCGTGACGGTCTTGCCGGTTCCGGTCGCGCCGGTGATCAGGCCGTGGCGGTTGGCCATCTGCGGCAGCAGGTAAAGTTCCTGCTCGTTGTTTTTGGCGATCAATAAAGGGCGGGTCATTTTGGCTTGGGTGTGGCTTGTATCAGGCCGGTTTTGTTGGGATAACGGGACGGAAATGATACCATCACGGAACATTTTCCGGAGGTAAGTATGGCTGGTCATAGTAAATGGGCAAACATCCAACACCGCAAGGGCAAGCAGGATGCCAAGCGCGGCAAAATTTTCACCCGGTTGATCAAGGAAATCACCGTGGCGGCGCGGCTGGGCGGCGGCGACCCGGATGGCAACCCGCGCCTGCGCCTGGCGATGGACAAGGCTTATTCCAACAACATGCCCAAGGACAACGTCGAGCGCGCCATCAAGCGCGGCAGCGGCGAACTGGAGGGCGTGGAGTATCAGGAGTTGCGCTACGAAGGCTACGGCATCAACGGCGCGGCGGTAATGGTGGATTGCATGACCGACAACAAGACGCGCACCGTGGCCGATGTGCGCCATGCATTTACCAAAAACGGCGGCAACCTTGGCACCGATGGCTCGGTTTCGTTTCTGTTCAGGCATTGCGGACAAATGATTTTTGCTCCCGGCACCGATGAAAACGGCCTGTTGGAAGTCGCGCTGGATGCCGGCGCGGAAGACATCGTCACCAATGACGACGGCAGTATCGAGGTGACCACCGCGCCGCATGATTTCGTGAATGTGAAACAGGCTTTGGAAGCGGCAGGCTACAAACCGGAATTCGGCGAAGTCATCATGAAGCCGGCTAACGAGGTGATCTTTACCGGCGATGATGCGGTGAAGATGCACAAGCTGCTCGATGCGCTGGAAGACCTGGATGACGTGCAGGAAGTCTATACGACAGCCGTCATGGAGGATTGAGGAGCGTGGATCGAGGATCGAGAGGCAGGATCGAGGATCGAGGATCGAGGATCGGGGGATAACCCGCTCGACGCGTCATGCCGACTGGCTCAATCCTCAATCCACGCTCCTCGATCCGCATCTTAGGTATCGACCCCGGCCTGCGCATCACCGGTTTTGCTGTAATCGACAAAGAAGGCCAGAAACTGCACTACGTCGCCAGCGGTTGCATCAAGACACCGGTTGGCGAGTTGCCGGAACGTTTAAAAGGGATATTGAATTCGTTAAGTGAAGTGATCGCGCAGCATCAGCCGCAGCAAGTGGCGGTGGAAAAGGTGTTCGTCAACGTCAATCCGCAGTCCACGCTGTTGCTCGGGCAGGCGCGCGGCGCGGCGATTTGCGCGGCGGTGCTGGCGAATCTGCCGGTGGCGGAATACACCGCGTTGCAGGTGAAGCAGGCCGTGGTCGGCAACGGCCATGCCGGGAAAGAACAGGTGCAATTGATGGTGCAACGCTTGTTGAAGCTGTCCGGCATACCCGGTCCAGACGCCGCAGATGCGCTGGCCTGCGCGATTTGCCATGCGCATGGCGGGATGGGCCTGGGCGCGCTGCCGACCAGGGGTTTTCGTGTTCGGGGTGGAAGGCTGGTATGACGATGCAACCGCTGGAACCGACCCTCGAAACATTTCAAAATCCGCTGGCGCTCTATGTCGCGGCGACGCGTCCTGCGTTTCTCACGGCGAGCCTGCTGGCATGCCTGATCGGGCTGGCGATCGCGCGGCATGACGGCATCGCGCTCAACCCGGAGCTGGCGGCGGTCACGCTGCTGTTTGCGCTGCTGGCACATGCCGGAGTAAATGTGCTGAACGATTATTACGATGCGCTGAACGGTACCGATGCATGCAACATGGAGCGTGTGTTTCCGTTCACCGGCGGCAGCCGCTTCATCCAGAACGGGGTGCTGACGCCGGTGCAGACGCGCAACTATGGTTTCGCATTGCTGTTTGGCGTGGCGCTGGCGGGGCTGTGGCTGATGCTGCGTTCCGCCCCGCAACTGTTGTACGTCGGCTTTGCCGGCCTGTTCATCGGCTGGGCGTATTCCGCGCCGCCGTTCCGGCTGAACAGCCGTGGTCTGGGCGAACTGTGTGTGGCGGCGGGGGTTTTATTGATAACAGCGGGCACCGATTTTGTGCAGCGCAAAGGCTATGCCGCCGCGCCGTTTATTGCCGGATTGCCTTACGCGCTGCTGGTGACCAATTTGCTTTATATCAACCAGTTCCCGGATCGCAAGGCGGATACTGCGGCGGGCAAGCTGCACTGGGTGGCGCGGCTGGACGTGCAACAGGCGCGCTGGGGTTATGTGCTGATTGTGACGCTGGCTTATGCATGGTTGTTGTCGAGTGTGGTGCTGGGCTGGTTACCGGTGCAAGCCTTGCTGGCGTTGCTGGCATTACCGTTGAGCGTCAAGGCTGCGCGCCTGCTGTTGCGGCATGCCGCGCAACCGCAGCAGTTGGGCGACGCGATCAAACTGACCATCGCCGCGATGATGATGCATGGCGGCTTGCTGGCGCTTGCACTAATTTTGAGTAAAGGAAGCACATGATTGGTCGTTTAACCGGCATCCTGCTGGAAAAGAATCCGCCGCAAATCCTGCTGGATGTGCAAGGCGTAGCCTACGAGCTGGACGTGCCGATGAGCACGTTCTACAACCTGCCGGTGCTGCACGAAAAAGTTGTGCTGCACACGCAACTCATCGTGCGGGAGGATGCGCATCTGCTGTACGGATTTTTGAGCCACGAAGAGCGCGTCGCGTTCCGTCTGTTGCTCAAGATCAGCGGCGTCGGCCCCAAGCTGGCGCTCTCGGTGCTGTCCGGTTTGAGCCTGAACGATCTGGCGGTCGCGGTGGCGAACAAGGAAGCCGGGCGGCTGACTAAAATACCCGGCGTGGGGAAAAAAACCGCCGAGCGGTTGCTGCTGGAATTGCAGGGCAAATTCGCTGTGGCTGGCGTGTCCGTTGTTCAAGGCACGGCTGTATCTTCATCAAACAACGATATCGTGAACGCCTTGCAAGCATTGGGCTACAACGATAAAGAGGCAGACTGGGCGGCCAGGCAATTACCCAAAGACAGCAATGTTTCTGACGGCATCCGCCAGGCTCTCAAGCTTTTATCCAAATCATGATCCATAGCGATAACCTTTCCGCAGAACCGCGCCTGATTTCTGCCACGCCAGCCTCGCAGCATGAAGAGGTGATGGAGCGTGCGCTGCGCCCCAAGCAGCTCGACGAATATGTCGGGCAGGAAAAGATACGCGGGCAATTGGAAATATTCATCGAAGCGGCAAAGCGGCGCAAAGAACCGCTCGATCATGTGTTGTTGTTTGGCCCGCCGGGCCTGGGCAAGACCACGCTGGCACAGATCATCGCGCGCGAGATGGGGGTGAATCTGCGCCACACTTCCGGCCCGGTGCTGGAGCGCGCCGGCGACCTTGCCGCATTACTGACCAATCTCGAACCGAATGATGTGCTGTTCATCGACGAGATTCACCGCCTGTCGCCGGTGGTGGAAGAAATCCTCTATCCGGCGCTGGAGGACTACCAGATCGACATCATGATCGGCGAAGGCCCGGCGGCGCGTTCGGTGAAGCTCGACCTGCCGCCGTTCACCCTGGTCGGCGCAACCACGCGCGCCGGGATGCTGACCAATCCATTGCGCGACCGTTTCGGCATCGTGGCGCGGCTGGAGTTTTACACGCCGCAGGAATTGCAGCGCATCGTGATGCGCTCGGCGGGGTTGCTGGAAATGAACCTGACGCACGACGGCGCGCTGGAAATCGCCAAGCGTTCGCGCGGCACGCCGCGTATCGCCAACCGCCTGCTGCGCCGCGTGCGCGACTTCGCCGATGTGAAGGCGGACGGCGACGCGACGCGCGAAGTGGCCGATGCCGCGCTGACGATGCTGGATGTGGACTCGCGCGGACTGGATGTGATGGACCGGAAATTATTGCTGACCGTGATCGAGAAATTCCTCGGCGGGCCGGTCGGCGTGGATAATCTCGCCGCTGCCATCGGCGAGGAACGCGACACCATCGAGGATGTGCTGGAGCCCTACCTGATCCAGCAGGGCTATCTGCAACGCACGCCGCGCGGGCGCATGGCGACCGCGAATGCCTATAGCCACTTCGGGCTGGTAGTTGCCAATAATCCACATACTCATCAATATGATCAATGATGAGTTGCCATTGGCCGGCGGGTCATTAAATGAGTAAAACGAAAATATTTTCGTTACCGGTGCGCGTATATTTTCAGGACACCGACGCGGGCGGGGTGGTTTATCACGCCAGCTATGTGAACTTTATGGAGCGCGCGCGGACTGAGTGGCTGCGCACGCACGGTTACAGCAATGCCGGGCTGATGAAGGAATTCGGCGTGGTGTTCGTGGTGCGCACGCTCAAGCTGGATTATCTCAGGCCCGCGCTGCTCGACGATTTGCTGGACGTCACGGCGCAGATCAAGGATGTCGGGCGCAGCCGCCTTACCTTGTTGCAGAGCGTGCGGCGGCGACACGGCGTTGCGGAGCAATCGGGGCGGGAGCCGCCGCTGCGCACCGACACCTGCTGCGGCGGGTATTACGCGCATGAATCAGAGGCGCGGCGCGGGGATGAGGTGCTGACCGAGGCGGAGGTGCATCTGGTATGTGTCTCTTTGGAAAGTTTCAAGCCGGTCAGTGTGCCGGAGGTTTTGAGCAGGCAATTGAAAAAATGAAACGGAAGGATTGAAATGGAAGTAACTCAGGATTTGTCGTTTATTCATCTCATCAGCAACGCCAGCATACTGGTACAGTTGGTGATGGGATTGTTGCTGCTGGTGTCGCTAATGTCGTGGTGGTACATTTTCCTGAAGCTGTTTACCATCCGTAACGAAGTCAAACTGACCGAAGAATTCGAGGAGGAATTCTGGTCAAACCAGAATTTGAATGATTTATACAAACAAATAAACAGCAATTCGCTGCGCGATCAGGGCGCTTTGGAGCACATCTTTTCTGCCGGTTTTGTCGAGTTTGTGAAGCTGAAAAAACAGCATGGCGTGGATGCCAGTGCGGTGATGGAAGGCACACGCCGTGCAATGCGCGCGACATATCAGCGCGAGATGGACAGGCTGGAATCGAACCTGGCGTTTCTGGCCTCGGTCGGTTCGGTCAGCCCGTATGTGGGGCTGTTCGGTACGGTGTGGGGCATCATGAATGCGTTTCGGGGCCTGTCGAATGTCGGGCAGGCGACACTGGCACACGTCGCGCCCGGCATAGCCGAAGCCCTGGTGGCAACCGCGATGGGTTTGTTTGCGGCGATACCTGCAGTGATCGCCTACAACCGTTACGCGCACGACATTAACCGCTTATCCTCGCGCTTCGACAGCTTTACCGAAGAGTTCTCCAACGTTCTGCAACGCCAGCCATGAGACTCTGCCAATTATGAAACCGGGCCGCCGCCACAATAACCGACTGATGAATGAGATCAATGTCGTGCCCTATATCGACGTGATGCTGGTGCTGCTGGTGATTTTCATGGTGACCGCTCCGCTGATGAATCCGGGGCAGATTGACTTGCCGCAGGTGGGTAAATCGTCGCCTGTAGCCCCAGCTCCGCTGGAGGTCATTATCAAGAAGGATACTACGCTGGCAATGCGCGATCATTCCAGGGGCGGCAAGGAAATCATCGTGTCGCGCGAAAATTTGATCGAGACGTTGAAAGCCAGGCAAGGTGAGCAAGCGACTCAGGCGGTGGTCATTTCCGCCGACAGGAACGTGCGCTACGAGGAGGTGATCAACGTGATGAATGTGCTGCAGCAGCAACAGATCAGGAAAGTTGGCCTGTTGACGCAAGTTAAAGCGGAATGAGCGCGGCGGTCTTTTACGAATCCTCCCGGCACGAAGCCTACCAGCTGCCAGCCGGGATTCTCGCGTTGGCGGTGCATGGCGCGTTTTTTGCGCTGCTGTATTTTGGTTTTGCCTGGCAGACCCAGCCCGATGCGGCGATGAGTGTGGAGTTGTGGGACAGCTTGCCGGAGTCGGTAAATGCGCCGCTTGAAGTCCCCTTGGTGGAGGAGGTTGTACAGCCGGCTCAACCAGAGAAAATAGCCCAGCCTGACATCGCCCAGCCGGAACCGAACATCGCCCAGGCTGAACCGAAAGTCGAGCAGCCTGAACCGAAAATCGCCCAGCCTGAACCCGACATTGCGCTGCCGGCTGAAAAGAAAATTGAGGTCAAGCCCGTCAAGAAAAAGCCGGCTAAAAAGGCGGATGCCAAACCGGTTGCGCGGAAGCCTGTTGAGCAGCAGGCGGTTGAGCAAGACCAGGATGCACGCATTGCACAGCAGCAGGCCGATCTTGAACGGGCAGAGCAAGCGGCCGCGAGAGGCCGCTTGGTGAATGAATACAAAGCCAAAATTCAGAACAAGATCACGCGCAACATCGTGATGCCGCCGGGTGTGTCTGACGATGCGCTCGCCGTATTTCGCGTCACACTGCTGCCGGGCGGTTCTATACTGAGCGCAGTTAAGCAAAAGTCCAGCGGCAATGCGGCATATGACAATGCGGTGGAGCGTGCGATTATAAAATCGGACCCGCTGCCTTTGCCGCCCGACCCGGCGATGTTCAAGGATTTTCGAATATTGGAGCTGAAATTTCAGCCCCGAAAAGCAAAGGAGTAGTTATGTTGTTACGCGCATTTCGGAGCGTGGTTGGTATTTTGTTTCTGGTACAGGCATCAGTGACAAACGCTGAAATGACTATCGAAATCATCGGTGCGGGTGAGTATCAGGTGCCGGTCGCAATCGTACCCTTCGGCGGGGACGGCAAGCTGGCGCAAGCCATCAAGGATGTGGTGGTGGGCGATTTGCTGCGCAGCGGATTGTTTCGCATGGTTGATGCGGAGGGCATGTCTCCGCACGCGCCTGCCGAAGTCAGTTACCCGGAATGGCAGAAACGCGGCGCGGAGGCCTTGGTTATAGGCACGGTTACGGCCAAAGCGGATGGACGCATAGATGCGCGTTTCCATTTGCTGGATGCGGTCAAACAGGCGAAGTTGATCGATCAGGCGGTCTCGGCGGAAGACGGGCAGCTGCGTGCCATCGGTCACCGCATAGCAGATCTGGTTTATGAAAAATTAACGGGGGACAGGGGCGTGTTCAACACGCGCATTGCCTATGTGAACCGGATTGAAACGAAGTACAAATTAATGGTGGCGGATAGCGACGGCTACAATGAACAGGTTGTGCTTTCGCAAGACAGTCCGATCATGTCTCCCTCGTGGTCGCCGGACGGCAGTCATCTTGCCTATGTGAGTTTTGAGACCGGTCACGCCGTGGTGTATGTGCAGTCGCTGTACACCGGGCAGCGCAAGGTGCTGGCAGATTTCAGCGGCAGCAACAGCGCGCCGGCATGGTCGCCGGATGGCAAGCAACTGGCGGTTGTGCTGACGCGCGATGGCAGCTCGCAGATTTATCTGGTTCGTCCCGATGGCAGTGGCTTTCGCCGCCTTACCTACACCGACGCGATTGATACCGAGCCGAATTTTTCGCCGGATGGACAATACCTGCTGTTTACCTCCGATCGCGGCGGCAGCCCGGAAATTTACCGTATGGCAATAAAAGGCGGATCGGTGCAGCGCATGACGTTTGGCGAGGGCAACAACTATTCGCCGAGCCATAGCCCGGATGGCAAAGGTTTTGTATACACACATTTCACCAATGGCAAATTTTTCATCGCCACCCAGGATTTCAAGACAGAGCAGATGGAGATTCTGACCGAAGGGGGATGGGAGAAAAAGCCCAGTTTTGCGCCCAACGGCAAGCTGATTATGTTTGCCAGCGAGGCGCGAGGTCGTGGTATATTGGCAACCGTGTCCAGCGACGGTCGTGTCAAGCAGCGCATATTTTCGCAAAGCGGTGATGCTCGCGAACCGGTGTGGGGGCCGTACCCGTAATTTATCCTAACCAAGCGAAAGGGGATGTCATGAAGAAGCTTGTTATCAGTGTAGTTTTGGTGAACCTGCTTGCAGCCTGTGCCAGCGAGAAACCGAAGGAACCTGTTGCTGCTCCAATGTCTGCCGCACCGGCTGCCGCACCAGTGGCTGAAGCTCCGGCTGCTGTTGAACCAGCAGCAGCGGAGACTGCAGCTCCGGTGGCTGAGATTGACGAGTTGAATGACCCGGACAGCATTCTGGCCAAGCGCAGCACACATTATCCGTTTGATGTGTCAGTGATTCAGGAGGACGACAAGCCTCTGGTGCAAGCGCATGCAAAATATCTGAGCGAGCATCCCGAGCGCAATGTGCGGCTGGAAGGCAATTGCGACGAGCGCGGCAGCAATGAATACAACCTGGCTCTCGGCCAGCGCCGTGCGGATGGCGTGAGGAAGATGCTGCAACTGGGCGGCGTGAACGCCAGCCAGATGACAACTGTCAGCTACGGCGAAGAAAAACCCAAGGCTACCGGGCACAATGAAGCTTCCTGGTGGCAAAATCGCCGTACCGACATAGTGTATTAAAGCAGTGGCCGTGCTGAAGCTGTGCGCTTTGATGCTGTTCGGCTTATGTTGCGCCAGCCCCGCGCAAGCGGGGTTGTTTTCGGATGATGATGCACGCAAGCAAATTGAAGACGCACGCAAGCAGATTCAGGATAACCGGAAAGAAATTGAGCGGCTTGAGGCGCGCATACTGAAGCTGGATGACAGGAACAGTCAGCAAACCAGGTCAATGCTGGATTTGCAGAGCCAGATTGAGACACTGAACAGCGAACTTCGCAAACTGCGCGGACAGAATGAAGAGCTGGCGCACGGTTTGCAGGACGCCGAGAAGCGCGCGAAAGATTTCTATGTGGATCTGGATACGCGCTTGCGCCATTTTGAATCCCTGGAGGAAGCTGCCAGGGATGAAGCTGTTCCCGCAAGTGGCATTTCTCCGGCACCGGCTATTTCTACCGATTCCTCCGATCCCGCTTTCGAGAACCGCGCCTTTGAGTCCGCCTATGGTTTGTTCAAGGACGGACGCCATGCGAATGCGGTCAAGGCATTTCATGAATTCCTGAAAAAATATCCCGACTCGGTACATGTTCCCAACGCGATTTATTGGCTGGGTTCCGCAAAGTTTGCGCTGAAGGATTACAAGGGCGCATTGGGTTTTTATCAGAGACTGTTGGAGATGTCACCCGCCACTCCGAAATCCGCTGAGGTGTTGCTCAATGTCGCAGCATGCCAACAGGAACTGAAACAGACAACGGCGGCCAAAAAAACCCTTAAACAACTGATTGCCCAATATCCCACCAGCGAAGCTGCCGCCAAAGCCAAGAAACTTCTTGCGGCGGCCAAGTAACCAGCATGTCCCACGTCAGTTCGGAAGCGCAACTGCCGCCCCGAGACGGTGGAGCGGAGCCCTCTGGTGCACCCGCAAGGAGTACGCCGGCGGGTGCCCCGTCGCATTGCGACGACCCTTCCGCTGCGGGAGGGGCGGCTTCGCAGTTGCTCCCGCAACTGGCTGGCTCCGCCATAACCAGTGACTTGGCGAGTGTTGTTGGCTCGCCTAGTCAAATGGCTATAACCAATGACTTGGCTATCGTTTCTGGACAGCCTAGTCAGATGGCTAGTAGTCTCACCAGTAGTTCCATCAGTAACGTGCCGCAACTGCGCATCAGTGAGATTTTTTATTCCCTGCAAGGGGAGAGCCGTTATATCGGTTGGCCCACCGTGTTCATTCGGTTAACCGGCTGCCCGTTGCGCTGCACCTACTGCGACACGACCTATGCTTTTACCGGTGGGCAAAACATGAGCGTGGCGGAAATCCTGAAACATGTCTCGGAATACCTGCCGCGCTATGTGACTGTTACCGGCGGCGAACCGCTGGCGCAAAAAAATTGCCTGCCTTTGCTGCGCGCGCTGTGTGATTCAGGGTATGAGGTGTCTCTTGAAACAAGCGGGGCACTGGATATCAGCGAAGTGGATGAGCGCGTGATGCGGGTGGTTGACATCAAAACCCCCGCGTCCGGCGAGGTTGAAAAGAATCGTTGGGAAAATCTGCCGTTTCTGACCAGGCACGACGAAGTCAAATTTGTATTGTGCGGCGAGAACGACTACCAATGGGCCAGGCAGACCCTTCAGCAGCATCATCTCGTCGAGAAATGCGCAGTGGTATTCTCACCCGCACACGGCGCGCTTGGCGCCACGCAGTTGGCCGAATGGATTTTGCGCGACCGACTGCCGGTCAGGATGCTGTTGCAATTGCACAAGCTGCTGTGGAACAACGCCCCCGGACATTAACCCTGGGAGAAGCAGTGGTCCACGAAAGTCACGAAAAAACGCGAAAGACGCGAAACAAATCGGTACGTTTCAGTGATTAAGCCACTCGCTCTTTGCGCAGCAATCTACAGCTTGGTATCTCTTCCAATGACTTCGTGCTTTTCGTGACTTTCGTGGACCAAATGCTTTTTGCAGGATAAATTATGAAAAATGCCGTGGTGCTTTTATCGGGTGGTATGGATTCCGCAACTGTGCTGGCGATTGCGCGCGTACAAGGCTATACCTGCCATGCATTGAGCGTGGATTATGGGCAGCGCCATTACGCCGAACTGGCTGCCGCACAGCGTGTCGCGCAAATGCTGGGTGCGCATGAGCACCGGGTGATCAGCATCGACCTCACCGGATTCGGCGGTTCCGCACTCACCGACCACAACATCGCCGTGCCGCAACAACCCGGCGAGGGCATCCCGCTTACCTATGTTCCCGCCCGCAACACCATCATGCTGTCATTGGCATTAGCCTGGGCTGAAGTGTTGCATGCACAGGACATTTTCATCGGGGTGAATGCGGTGGATTATTCCGGTTATCCTGATTGCCGCCCCGCCTTTATCGAAGCGTTTGAGCGCATGGCAAATCTTGCCACCAAGGCAGCCATCGAGGGCAGCACGCTTGCCGTGCATGCGCCACTGCTGCACTTGTCCAAGGCGGAGATCGTCCGGCAGGGTAATGCACTCGGCGTTGACTTCGCGCAGACTGTTTCCTGCTACCAGGCCGATGAAATGGGGCGAGCCTGCGGAGTATGTGATTCATGCCGTTTGCGCAGAGCCGGGTTTGCCGCAGCCGGCGTGGATGATCCAACCCTGTACTCGAGCACAGCCGAAGTGCGCTGATCGCATGAATAGCGCACGCGCCTTGTTAAGCGGCATTTTGCGTTGACAGGGTAGGCCAAATCCGTATAATTCGCGCTCCTTTGCAACGGGTCGTTAGCTCAGCCGGTAGAGCAGCGGACTTTTAATCCGTTGGTCGGCAGTTCGAATCTGCCACGACCCACCAGTTTGCAAAAGAATCTCCGGCTGTCCCCGTTATTTTGTAATGCCGCTTTAGCTCAGTTGGTAGAGCAACCGCCTTGTAAGCGGTAGGTCATCAGTTCGAATCCGATAAGCGGCACCAATACCTGTAAGGCTTGCAGCGATGCAGGCTTTTTTAATGTCCTGCCGTTATGTGTTCGTGTAGGCGTAGTGCAGGTTTATTCCGGGCTGTGTAGCAGCCCACCACAAATAGCTTTTGGGAGTGGTAGTTCAGTTGGTTAGAATACCGGCCTGTCACGCCGGGGGTCGCGGGTTCGAGTCCCGTCCACTCCGCCAATATCCATAAGGCTTGCAGCGATGCAGGTCTTTATTACGTCTGTTCTCTTCAACTTACCCGTTTTTTTCACTAACGCAGTATTTTGCTCAGAGTAGCCGCCTCTCTAGCTTGCTTCAGCCACTCCAGTCCGCCGCTTAGCTTCCAAATGTCTAAATTATCTTTAAAGTAATACCACGCCTCATCCTTGCCGCCAACCTGCACCATGCCTTCACGCAAACGCGGTTGCTTGGGCTTGTCGGCTAACAACATTTTTGCCACCTCAGGAAAACGCTTCCTGGCGGTGGAAAGGGCAAATTGCGCTGCCTGACTCTGATGATCCATAAATAAAGCCAACGCAGTGCCATAACTCATTTCTGCCAAATCGTCAGGATAATGCTTGGACAAGGACAGTGCCTCGGCAATCTTTCCCAAACGCAAGTAGTCGTGGATGAGATTAGCGCGCAACCCCTGATTGTCATTGGGGTTCAGTGTCAGCACCATCCATTCGGCGACGCGCACGGCTTCAGGCAAGTTCTTGGTCAGGCGCAGCATGCCAACCAGTCTTTCCAGCAAACGCAATGCCGGACGGTTTTCATGCCAAGCCCATTCCAATTTTAATCCCTTGGCTTGGTAACATTTGAGCGTCAAGCGCAGCAACGCTTCTGCATGGTGTAGCGCAGGCAACAACAGTACTTCCTCAAAGCCATGAGAAACGCGCTCTTCCTCTACCGTGGCAAGCCAATCATCGAGAATCTCGAAGCATTGCCAAGCCAGCGGGTTGCGCTCCAGCCACTCAATATCATCGGCCATCCTTTCCGAATACTCGCCTTGCGTCTCCCACTGAGCGGCCAAACTGAGTAATTTTTTGTCAGGCACCATCGGGCCCGCGCTGTCACTCATCGGCTTGAGTGTGTAGTGACAAACCGGTTCCGGCAACTGCTCAACGAGTGAAACCAGCCTGTTGATTTCGGGGCTTAGATTTTTTGCAATGCCGGTCATGGCGCTCGAAATATCCCCTTGTGAAACCGCCCGCAGATATTCAATTAACGACCCTTGAGCAAAATCTTTATCCTTCGACAAACGGGCGACCCAAAAGCGTGCACGCTCCGTAGCGCGATGCTTTTCGCCTTGATTAACCAACAAGGTAATCTCCAGATGCGAGAGCGAAGGATCGTTCGGAATCAAACGTTGCAATTCTTGGAACAGCGACCACGCTTCCGCATACTCATTGCGGTCAGCCAAAATACAGCAACGGCGTTGCATCGCGGCTGCGCGAATATATTTATTGCTCGCAGCCGAACCTCGGTCCAGTAGTTTTTTCTTTTTTAGCGGATTACCCAAAATATCATAGCAATCAAGCAAACAATCAAAAGCAGGTTCGGCACGCTCATCCAGCTTATTAAAATTGGCGAACAAACCCTCCAGCAATCTCGCCGCATCTTGAACGCGGGCTTGCAGCATCCACTGTCTCGCAACGTGCTCCAACTCTTCTGCCGACAAATATTCAAAAGGCAATGCGGCAAGCTGCTTGGCCGTCAGCGCATCCAGCACAAACGGCAATATACTAATGTTGGGGAATTCATCTTGGTGAGGTTCCATCGCCAAACAACAGTGCTTGTATTTGCTTCCCGAACCGCACGGACACAGTGCATTCCGCTCTGGTTTAGGCAGCGGACGCGGGCGAAAATTATTACCGGGCAAGGCGGTGCGATTCCAAATGTAACGTGCGAAAAAAGACTTAAAGCTGCGTAAACCATCGCGGTTTGACTGAAACTGTTTGAAAAAAATCGGCGCGACATCTTCCGCATATTGATCAAACCAACGTAAAAACTCGGTTGCATCTTCTGATTTGAGAATCACTGAAACCGAGCGACTAATCAAAAAATCAAGGTCATTACTGGTGATATTGTCAGGCTGAGTAGGCATCGCGATGGCTATCAAGAAAGTTGAATGAATACGATTATATCAACCCGGATAATCCATTGGCTCGTAGGAGCTCGATTTATCGAGCGATTGTTGGCTTTCGCGCAATAAATTGCGCTCCTGATAGACTATGCAGACATCTGGAAATCACATCGAGTGGTTGAATTCGCACCACTGAGCTGCTCGCGATTAACGTCCGCTTCACAAAGATGCAAATATTTTTACCAATGACCGCTTTCTTGCTGTGATTATTGATGGGCGAGTAGCAGGTGTGTGCCATTGGACTAAACCGCTTTGCGGTACTGTCGCTCCGAACATCAGTTTGAGATTGGTTTTATGCGTGTAGGCAGTTGACAGAAATGACCTGTTCCCCATGTTGAGAAGTGAGGCAATCCGCTTCATTTTTCGACAGGAGCAGAATCATGAACTCAACGACACCAACCATCAGCCCGTTGCGCCAACGCTTGCTCGACGACATGCGGATGCGCAAACTCTCCCCCAAGA
>MGWZ01000117.1 GCA_001801175.1 Gallionellales bacterium RIFCSPLOWO2_02_FULL_57_47
TCATAAACAGGCGAACCATGAAAACCGTGCAATTTGACTCAGCTTTTTAGGTGAGGCAACGAATCAGGTTTCACTCAGCTTTTTACGTGAGGCAACACGGAAATTGCTTTTGATGCCGAGCGGAATAAATCCCATGCCGCTTGCCACCTGGCATATCGTACTGGGGCGCGTTAATGTGGCAGCGCCCGCACCGTCACTTCGCCCCAATCCTGGCCACGCATCGGAAGACAGCGTGGCGCGGGGTGATGGGGTATGTTCTTCAAGACAGTTGAGCGCGAGGATTTCTTTTCTCGCCCATGTTTTTTCAGCAGACGATTATTTGTTTTCGCTCTCGATGGTGATCAGCGTGATCTCGGGCGGGGCAAACAGGCGTATCGGCGGGCCCCAGGTGCCGGCGCCGCGGTTGACGTACAGCAGGCGTCCATCGGCCAGTTCGGTGAGGCCGGTGCGCACTCCGTAGGCCAGCCGCGTCAAGTAGACGAACGGGAATATCTGGCCGCCATGGATGTGGCCGGAGAGTTGCAGATCAAAGCGTGGCACGGTATCAACCACCGGCTGGTGTTTGAGCAGGACGATGTAGTCATTCGCGGTGGCTGAGGCGAGCGCCTTGCTGGTATCCACCCTGGCGGCCTGATCCGGTGTCAGTATGCTGGGATCATCGACACCCGCCAGGATGATGCCGCCTGCCTTGGCCGATTCGCCGCGCAACACGGTAAAGCCCGCGCTGCGCAGGAAGCGCAGGGAATTATCCAGCCCGACATAGTGTTCGTGATTGCCGATGACGGCGTAAGCGCCAAGTGGTGGAGCGTAGGATTGGAAGTGCCGTGCAAGCGCATCAAGGCTGTCTCCCTGGGCATCGACTATGTCTCCGGTCGCCACGACGATGTCGGGCTTGATCTCGCGCAGTTTGGCGATGACGCGTTCGAGTAACGTATCGCCCATCATGATGCCGAGGTGCAGGTCGGAAACCTGCGCGATGGTGACGCGTCCCGAAGCGAGCTTGGGTGTGGTGATCCTTATTTCTTCAACCTGTAGCTGCCGCGCCTCGATCAATCCGTAGCCCAGTGCGGCGAATGAGAGCAGGCCTGCGGTTCCGAGCGCCATCGTATCGCTCAGCGGCCACTTGAAATGCAGGAGTGCCGCGAGGGCATGGCCGAGATCGAATGCCAGGCCGATGCAGAAAAACAGGAACAGGAATCCCATCCAGGTATAGCTCGCCCAGGCGGTGACGACGGTAGCGCCGTGCCAGCTTTGCCTTTCCATGTACCAGACAATAAACGGGGAGAAGGTCAGGGCTATCCCCGCCAGCGCCAATCCGAACGAATGCGGAAATGCCAGCCACACCTTGCCGAATGCATAGAGATGCATGGAACCGTAAACCAACAACGCCACGCTCATGAAGGTCAGCATTGCCATGCTCCCCGGGGGTTATTTATGGCAGGAAATTAAACGGGTCGTTCCGGGGGGTGCGAACAACACAAATCGTGCATGTTGTCGGCATTATACTGTTCCTCATTCCGTCGGGAGCTTTGCCGCGAAGGATACGATCGAGGTAGACTGCACGGATGGGGCAATGAAGTTTGAGAAGGGTTGAGAAGAAAGGGTTACATGGATAGTGCAAACAGCCAGCAAATACCAAGCCAGCCAGCACCGGCAAAGAAACTGACGCCCAGCGCAATCGCAAACTATCTTGACCAGTATGTCGTCGGTCAGGATGAGGCCAAGAAGACACTCGCCGTGGCGGTGTATTCACACTACCGCAAGATCGGCAAGCAGAGGCAGGGCCGCGTTGAGGGCATCAAGAGCAATATTTTGCTGATCGGACCGACAGGCACTGGCAAGACACTGATGTGTGAAACCCTGTCGCGCATCGTGCGTGTGCCTTTCGTCACCGCCAACGCCACCTCGCTGGCCCAGTCGAAATACGTCAATGAGGAAATCGAGGCATTGATGCTGCGCCTGCTCGACAAGGCGGGCGGTGATGTTGAGAAAGCCCAGCGAGGAATTGTCTTCGTCGACGAGATCGACAAACTGAAATCAACGGCAGGTGAAGAGCGCGGCACCTCTGGAGAACGGGTGCAGCACGCCCTGCTGAAAATCATGGAAGGCGCTGCGGTCAAGCTGGGCAGCTCGCAAGCGATCGACACCACCAACATACTTTTCATTTGCGCGGGAGCGTTTGTCGGCATAGAGGAGATCACCGCCGCAAACCATGCCTACGGCTTCATTTCCGTTGACGAAGGCGACAGCCAGAAAATTCTCGAACGGCTGAATTCGCGCGTGAAACCCACCGATCTGTTCGAATTCGGGCTGATACCGGAATTCGCCGGGCGTTTGCCCATCATTGCCAACCTGCATAACCTGTCCAAGGAGCAGATGGTGAAAATCATGGTCGAGCCCCGCAATTCGATCTACAACCAGTTCCGCGAAATTCTCAGGGACGAGGGCGTCGAGTTGAACATCGAGCAGGAAGTTTTCCGGCAAATCGCCGAGATGGCGTACGAGTACAAAGTGGGAGCCCGCAGTCTGAGGGGGATTTTCGAGGAAATGCTCACACCCGTGCTGTATCAGGTTCCCGACCAGCCGGAGATACGCAAAGTCGTGATCAAGTCACTGTTTGAAGAGGCGACGCTGATTGGCGATCCTGGGAAAAATTAAACGCCACGCTCATGAAGGTCAGCATTGCCATGCTCCCCGGGTTTATCTCAGCCCATAAACTGAATGGGCCAGCATTAAACCCGGCTTGTCCATTAGTCACAATATCCCCTCCCCATTGCAGGGGGAGGGCTAGGGTGGGGGTAGAAACTTGGCATGTGTTACGTTCGATATTTCTACCCCCACATCCCGGGACACGTTACTGATACAACTACTAGCCATTCGACTAGGCGAGCAAACAACACTCGCCAAGTCGCTGGTTATGGCGAAGCCAGCCGTTTGCGGGAGCGGGTGTGAGGCGTCCATTCCCGCCCCGGATGCTTCGCAACGCCGTGTCATGGCCGCCATCCTGACCTTCCACCTGCAAGGGGGAAGGGACTGGTATGGCTCTAACGGACAATCCCGGTTCATAGCAATGGCTTGATGGGCATCGCCTGCCAGAACCTTACCCTGAGGCGCTTGGCGAAGGGTACATATTGATCCGGCAGGTCAATAGCCGCGTTCCAGCTGTTGCCCGGCAGCATGTCTTTTTCTATCGACGTTTCGACAGCGCGCGCCAGCGCTTCGTTCGGGACGATCACTCCGACTTCGGTATTGAGGTTCTCGGAACGCGGGTCGACATTGAATGTGCCGATATAGACGATCCTGGTATCCACCACCATGGTTTTGGCGTGCAGTGCGAAAACGGGTGGTTTTCCGTCCTTCTCCGCGATGCGCTGCGTCACTTGTTTTTGCGTCTCCGGATCGGGCTTGTATTCGTATATCTCCAGTCCCATTTTGAGCAAGTCATTGCGCTGCTGGCGATAGCCGCTGAACGCCTGGAGGTTGTCGGTGGAAGCCAGCGAATTGGTATTGATGCGCACGCGTACGCCGCGCCCGACGGTTTTTTTGAACAGATCCCTGGCATCGTCGGACAGCACCAGATAGGGCGTCTGGATAACGATGCTCTCGCGCGCGCTCTCGACCAGTTGCGCCAGCGCGGCCGTGGTCAGCCCGCCGCCGCCCAGGCTGATCCAGTTCTTGTTCTTGCCCGGAATGTCGCTGATGAAAGTCGCTTCGCCCCAGACCACTTCTTCGGCCAGCCGAGGGAACGAGGTGGGGGCGGCATCAATGGCGGCGTGCACCTCGGGTGCGAAGTTGCCGGGGGCATTTGCGTATTCATGCAGCTCGCGATAGATCCGCTCGATATCTTCATTTTTTACGCGCACATGCTTTTGCATCAGCCCCAGGCCATCGTAGAGCGATTCCACTGCCTCGCACAGTTCGCTGTTCCAGAAGCGCTCGAAGCTCGCTTGCATCGCCTTGACCACCTTGCCCAGCAGCAGCGCATCGCGATCGCGGAAATTGTATTCATGGTTGTAATCGAAATATTCATTCGCCATGTTGCGTCCGCCGGTGATGGCCATCTTGCCGTCGACGATGAAGGTCTTGTCGTGCATCCGCTGGTTGATGCCGCGAAAGTCGGTGGCCGCATTCAGTACCCGTTTGTGCGCCGGCGTGCCGACCGAATGCTTGGGATTGTAGATTCGGATTTCGATGTTCGGGTGCTTTGCCAGTGCAAGCAGGGGCTTATCGGGTGCATCGATGAGCAAGTCGTCCACGATGACGCGTACCTGAACGCCGCGATCCGCAGCACGCAGCAGCGCTTCCGAGGCCAGAATGCCGATATTGTCCGTGCTCCAGATGAAGTATTGCACCTCTATCGTTTGCCGGGCATGGTCAGCCAGCCAGGCACGGGCCAGCAGCGCTTCCATGCCGGTATCCAGTACGTATACTCCGCTCTGTCCCTCATGGGCGGCGATCTGTCCTTCGACAAAGTCCATGGGTGCATCCGGCGCAGCACGACCGGGCGACGGGTGCCATACGCACAGGCTGAAGAGCACAGCAACCAGCAATCGTTTCATTTTCATCCCGGGTTCAGACGGCTTGAATAACCGATGCATGATAGGTCAGGTTGAATCCTGTTGTCAGTAGCGATGTTCATAACTGAGCACCGGCAGCCAGCACGTGCATTGCATGAAGAACGCCCCGTAGCTGGCACCCATTGCGACGAAATCCTGTGGCCCAACCTTCAGCTGGTAGGCCAATGTTGCCTGCAAATCGACAATCCCGATCGCCGAAGAAACGGCAATGCCATTGCCTTCGCGGTTGCCATAATAGACGAGGCCTGCACCGACGAGGGCGGTTCCGAGTCCTGCGGTAACGAAGAAGGCCGTATGGTCGTCAAGCAGGTATTCCCTGGTGACTCCCACGTAGTTCCAGGCTTTCGGCGATCCTATTCCCGCGTTGAACGTCCATGTCTTCGGCTCGGTTGCTGCTGGAGGCGCAGCCGACTCTTCCTGCGCCGGTGAGAGTGCCGGGAAGAGCAGGGCAGCAGTCAGGATGAATTGAATAACGATCTTCATGGTTGTCACCGCTGGCAGGATGGGTATCGTTGCGCTGCAAATTCGATTCCAGATCAATCGTGCACTTTATGCAGGGCTGGCCACCCCCGCCGTATCAAGCCAGTCCCCTGCCTGGCTCAGTACCCCAGTGCCCTCGCGCCCTGATAAAACGCGAAGCTCACCAGCCATGCCAGTGCCAGCGACCAGGCGAGTGACAGCGCGGTGAATTTGAGCAGCTTGGATTCGCTTTGCAGCGTGGCGACGGTGGCGAGGCAGGGGGTGTAGAGCAGCGTGAACAGCATGAAGCTGTAGGCCTGTACCCAGTCGAGTTGTTGCCCGATCGCGCCGCTGAGCGCATCGCCGCTCAGGCCATAAATCACGGCGAGCGCGCCGATGACGATTTCCTTGGCGATGAAACCGAAGATCAGTGCGATGGTGAGCTGTTCGTTGATGCCGACGGGGGCGAAGACGGGTTGAAAGAAGCCGCCTATCATCCCTGCCAGTGTGTCTGCGCTGGCGGGGGCGGCGGACAGCGGCAGGTGGGTGAGCAGCCAGACCAGTATCACGCCGGCGACGATGAATTTGGTGGCGCGGCGCAGGAAGTGCCGCACTTCCAGCCAGCCGCGCAACACCATCTGGCGCAGCGTGGGAAAGCGGTACGGCGGCAGTTCCAGCACGAACGGCTCGTTGTTTTTGAACTGGTGCTTGAATATCAGCGCGGTCAGTATCGCGGCGACGAAGCTGAACAGATACAGGCTGAACACCACTATTGGCGCGGCTTTTGGCGAAAACAGCGCCGCGGTGAAAAAAATGAATACCTGCAGGCGCGCCGAGCACAGCGAGAAAGGAATCACCAGCATCGTGAGCAGGCGCATCGCGCGCGAGCGCATCACGCGCGTGCCCATCAGCGCGGGGACGTTGCAGCCGAAGCCCATCAGCAGCATGACGAAACCGCGTCCGTCCAGCCCCAGGCGCGCCATCAGCGCATCCATCAAAAAGGCGGCGCGCGACAGATAGCCGCTGTCTTCCACCATCGCCATGAAAAGAAAGAACAGGATGATGATCGGTATGAACGCCGCGACAGTGGCCACGCCGTTGTAGATGCCGTCCAGCAGCAGGCCCTGCAGGACTTGCGGCAACCCGCCCAACGCCGGTACCAGTGCCGTCTCGCGCAGCCAGGTGAAGAGTCCGGCGATGCCGGTCTGCAACGGCTGCCCGAACATGAAAATGCCCTGGAATACCAGATACATGACGGCGAAAAAGATCGGCAACCCCAGCCACGGATGCAGCATGACGCGGTCCAGTTTTTCGGTGAGGTTGTCCGACAGCCGCACGGGGACTTGCACGGTGTGCTTCAACACGCGCGCCATTTCCGTTTCGATATGCTGGTCCTGCTCCAATTGGCTGCGCAGTTGTTCCGCCATGCCGGGAGTGGGATAGCGCAGGGCTTTGGTGATGGCTTGCAGTGCTTCCGGATAACCCCTGCCATATTTGGCGCTGATCAGGAAAATCGGCATTTCCAGCAGCGCGGACATTTTTGCCACATTGACGCTGATGCCGAATTTCTTCGCCTCGTCCGACATGTTGAGCAACACCACGATGTTCATGTCGAGTTGCTTGAGTTGCAGCAGCAGACTCATCTGGCGTTCGATTTGTGTGGTGTTGAGGATCACCAGCGCGAGGTCTGGCACGTTGTCGTGAAGGAAGTGGCGCACCACCTGTTCGTCGTCGGAAAAACCGTGCAGGTCATAGATGCCGGGCAGATCGATGATTTCCACCATGTCACCGCCCAGCAGAATCTTGCCGCTGAGCAACTCGACGGTAATGCCGGGCCAGTTGCCGACGCGAGCCGCGCCGCCGGTCATGCGGTTGAACAGCGTGGATTTGCCGGTGTTGGGCATGCCGAGCAGGGCGACTCTTTTCATGTCCCGGAGGCTCCCTGGCAAACCATTATTTTCGCGGCTTCACTTCGCCGCAGCATGACGTCGGTGGTGCCGATACGCACCTGCAGGGGGCCGGAGAAGCTCGCCTTGCGTATCATCTCGATGTGTTTGCCGCTGCGAAAGCCCAGTGCGAGCAGCCGTTGATGCAACGCTTCTTCGGCGTGTATCGAGACGATGGTGGCGGTTTCACCGGGGTGTAACGCGGCAAGGGTGGTCGAGGGCATGAAGGTAGCCGAGTCCTAAAAGTACTGCATTATTCCACAGACCTGCGGATTTTGTCGCGCAGCCGACCCTGCAGGGGAATTGCCTGTGCCTTGACAGGCTGATAGTTGCGCGTAGTATCTCCAAAGGCAACTTTTATCAAGCGGTTCTGTTGTACTGAATCAAAAGGTGATTGCGAATTATTTCAAGGTAGAGCGGCACAGCATGGTTGCCTGTAATACGGCAACTTTCGACTCATCAGCACATGATCTAAGAGGAGAAAAATATGAAAACCTTTAATTGGCGCATGAAATCTTTTCTGACATTATTTCCGATTCTTGTTGCAGCGTTTCTTTACGGTTGTGGAGGGAGCGACACAAGCTCTGCTCCCAGTACAGTCATTAGAGGCACGGTTGCCGCAGGAGCACCGGTGGTCGGCTATGTCTCGGTTCGCGACAGTTCCACCAACACCCAGCCTGTCAGGACCAACATCCCCATTGAGGCGAATGGCAATTATTCCGTGGATGTGGCCGGACTGACCCCTCCTTTTGCATTTCTTGCCAGCGGCACAGTGGGTGGAAGGTCTGTTTCGCTCTATTCTGCGGCTACTTCGGCGGACGTGGGTGGCACGATCAACATCACCCCCTTCACCGATCTGATCATCAGGAATATTGCCGCGACCGCGGTCGACGCGTATCTGGCGGCCCCCAGCGGCATGGCCAGCCTGACAACGGCCGAACTGGACGCGCAGCGCGTGACCTTGACGGCACAGCTGGCGCCGGCCCTGACGGCGATGGGGCTCTCCGGCAGCATAGATTTGTTGCGCGCCACTTTCAACGCAGATAGCACCGGCCTGGACCGGTTCATGGACGTGGTCAAGGTGGACACGACAACACCAGGCGAAGCGACCATTACCAATATTCTGGATGCCGCCAATACGCTGGTCATCGATACGACCGCTGGCACCGCTACCGGCACGCTCGGCACGGCCAATCTGGCATCTTCCGGAACGCCGCTCGATGGCATCCTGCTGACCTTCAACACATTCTCCGGCAAGTTTGCAACCAGTTTGCCCAGCGATGCAGACCCTGACTTGCTCGCCTTGTTCAGCAGTACCTTTAAGGATGATGGACGGAGCAGTTCGGCTTTCCTGACAGAACTCACAACCGACAACACGTTAATCGGCCTGCAATTTACCCATGTCGTGCTGGATTCGATAGACCAGGCTGGAACAACAGCCCAGGTGTATTTCACCCCAGTAATAAATGGAATAAATATTGCAGATGGTGAAACACTGAACTGGCAGATGAAAAAGGATGCTGTCACTGGTATCTGGCAGGCTGATGGGAATCAGCGCATCGCACGTGTGAATGTTGCTGCAATTGCTGAAAAAATTACCTGTAACCCGGCGGCCGCTGCCTGCAACACAACCACCGGTAATCGCACCGGTCTCCACTTCGAGATCAATAATGATGCGATGCAGGCTATCGGGTCGGCAGTGGTGACGGGTCCCAGCCTTCCTGCCGGGGGTGTAACGTTGACCGCGCAGGTTAACCAGACATGGTTCAACATAACCACAACCAACCCTAATTGTGATCAGATGGGTGGCGGCTCATTGCCTGTATGCAACAACAACTGGCTCATGACGGATACTGAAATCGGGGCAGTACTTCCTAACAGCATCTACACCATGAAGCTGTACGACAACTCTCAGGCACCTGTTTTACTGGCAACTTATACATTGGTGGTTCCCGTTGCGCCGATGCTCAATACTGCTCTGGCTGCTTTTGTCTTCCCCTCGATAAGTGGCATGGTAGATCTGGCGGGCATGGGTGCAGCTACCCTGGCACCTTCCTGGAGCATACCGGCCGGGCTATCGGCGAGTTACCTCGACGTGTATGTGTGGCAGACGGGAACGAACGCGAACCAGAGTGTTGAGCAGAATAATTTAACATCATCTTCGGGTACGGCATCATTGGTTTTCACGGCACCTCCCAATAGCGGTACTTGGTCTGGTGGGGGATACTCAATAAGTGCGCGGGATCAATATGGCAGGGAAGTGACTACCCGTTATCAATAACCGGCAATCACGTGTACGCATCATTCAAAGCGGCCCATCGGGCCGCTTTTTTTGAACTGGCATCAGCGGAAGCGCAAGTTTCAACAGGCTGTTTAACACAGTTTGTAAGTTAAATACCCGGTAAAACAAGCTGGGGGTATTACAAAATCTAGCCAACCAGAATTTAAGGAGAGCAAAATGCGTTCAGTCGGAATTTTTGAAGTAAAAACCAAGCTTTCTGAGCTGTTAAGATCGGGCGAGCCTATTGAAATTACCAGCCATAAGAAAAGTGTCGCGGTGCTTTACCCTAAGGCTGCAACACGGAGTTTGGCGCAGGTGAAGCGGGATATTAAAGCCATCAATCAGGCTGACCAGCAGGATAATACTGCCGATATGGGTGATTATGTATGACACTGTTGAAGCGTGGTGATATTGTGCTGTGTGCAGATGGTAGAGGTGATTACACCAGCAGGCCTCGCCCTGTGGTGATTGTGCAAAATTCCGATTATTTGGATGGTTTGGAAAGCGTGACGATTTGCCCAATGACCAGTGCATTAAGTGCAGCGAGTGTCAGGGTTCGGATCAAGGCGAATGCTGCAACTGGCATAAAAGAGCCGTCCGATGTTGAGACCGATAAAATTACCACTGTCCGCGTTTCAAGGCTGTCAACCAAAGTGGGTGAAATTGCTGACAAAGAGTTGGTTAAAATCAATCACGCACTCCGCATTTGGCTGGATTTGTAAACCTTATCTATGCCGCCTCCTTACGTGTGCTTTAGAAGCCGCGCTCGGTCTTAATTCAGGTAAAATGCGCGCTTTGATTTTCAGCGCAGAGAAAAATGATTACAGGAAGCATTGTTGCCATCGTTACTCCGATGCACGAGGACGGCAGCCTAGATGTGGCGGCGTTCCGCGCGTTGATCGATTTCCACATCGAGCAGGGTACCGACGGTATCGTGGTGGTCGGCACGACCGGCGAATCGCCTACCGTGGATGTGGAAGAGCACGAATTATTGATTGCCGAGGCGGTGAAGCACGCCGCCGGGCGGATTCCCGTGATCGCCGGGACTGGTGCGAATTCCACCCGGGAAGCCATCGGGCTGGCCACCTTTGCGAAAAAGGCCGGCGCGGATGCTTCGCTGTCGGTCGTCCCCTATTACAACAAGCCGACGCAGGAAGGGATGTACCTGCACTTCAAGGCCATCGCCGAAGCGGTGGATATGCCGCACATTCTGTACAACGTGCCGGGGCGCACCGTTGCCGACATGGCCAACGATACCGTGCTGCGCCTGGCGCAGATTCCCAACATCGTCGGTATCAAGGATGCGACCGGCAACATCGAGCGCGGCAGCGATCTGCTGCAGCGCGCGGCGTTATTGAAGCGCGCTCACGGGGACTTTGCGATCTACAGCGGCGACGATGCCAGCACGCTGGCGCTGATGCTGCTCGGTGGGCACGGCACGATTTCGGTGACGGCCAACGTCGCTCCCAAACTGATGCATGAAATGTGCGCGGCAGCGTTGAACGGGGAAGTGGCCAGGGCGCGCGAAATCAATTTCCGCTTGCTTGGTTTGCACCGCAATCTGTTCGTCGAAGCCAACCCGATTCCGGTGAAGTGGGCCGTGGCGCGCATGGGCAGGATAAAGAACAATCTGCGCTTGCCGCTTACGCCCTTGTCACAAGGCGCACACGCGGTGGTCGAGGCAGCGATGCGTCAGGCCGGCGCACTCACAAAATAACAGTATTGTCGAAGAGAGAAACTGATGAAAGTTTTGCAGATTGTCATTTCCGGAGTAGTGCTGGTTTCCCTGGCAGGTTGCAGCGCGATTGGACCGGACAGACGCGTTGATTACGGGGCTGGAGCGAAGCAGTTGCCGAATCTGGAAGTGCCCCCCGACCTGACTGCTCCGGGCAGCGATGAGCGATACAAGTTGCCGCAGGACGATGCCGGAACTGTCGCCACCTTTTCCGATTACAGCAAGGGCGGCATTGCCCGGGGCGGTGATGCCGGTGCGGTGTTGCCAGCGGTGCCGGGAGTGCGCCTGGAGCGCAACGGTGCGCAGCGCTGGCTGGTGGTGAAGGACTCGCCAGAAAACGTCTGGTCAGCCGTCAAGGCTTTCCTGCTGGAGCTTGGCCTGACCATCAAGAGCGAGGAGCAGGCTGCGGGTGTGATGGAAACCGATTGGGCAGAAAATCGCGCAAAAATTCCGCAGAGCACGATTCGAAATGTGATTGGTAAAGTGTTCGACAAGGCAAATACGCCCGGAGAGCGCGACCAATATCTAGCGCGCCTGGAGCGCGGCAAGGACGGGGAGAGTACCGAGGTGTACATCACTCACCGCGGCATGGCACAGGCGCTTGCTGCTGACACGAATACTTTGCAATGGCAATTGCGCGTTAATGAGCCGGAGCTGGAGGCGATCATGTTGCAGCGCCTGATGGTGCGTTTCGGCGCCGGCGAAGATCAGGCTGCGAGCGCGGTTGCGGCGGCCAGCGCGGCGCCAGTTGTTCCCGAACCGGCAGGCACGGCCAGCCTGCGTGAGGTTCCCGATGGTGGCGTCATCATTGCGATGAACGATGCGTTCGACAGGTCGTGGCGCAAAGTAGGGCTGGCTATCGAGAGTGCGGGTCTGGCGGTAGAAGACAGGAATCGTGAAAAGGGCATCTACTTCCTGCGCCCGGTAAAGGTCGAGAGAAGCTGGCTGGACAAACTGATGTTCTGGAAAAGCAGCGAGGATACCGAACACCAGTACCGTGTGAATGTCAAAGATGGCGGCGCAATGTGCGAGGTGTCGGTCACCGATCAGAACGGTGCCAGCAGTACGGTAACCAAACAGATGGTTGAGGCGATTTACAAGCACATC
The DNA here is from genome assembly GCA_001801175.1 of Gallionellales bacterium RIFCSPLOWO2_02_FULL_57_47. Taxonomy (GTDB): domain Bacteria; phylum Pseudomonadota; class Gammaproteobacteria; order Burkholderiales; family Gallionellaceae; genus Gallionella. The sequence continues at coordinate 12,106 of MGWZ01000117.1, forward strand.
AATCAATAATTCAGTGAGGTAACCCCTGCTTTGCCGGGGGACTCCGTTAGGTTTGACCGTTTCGGCGGTCATTAACGAGTAACGCTAAAACTTAGCTACATTATTCCCTCACCCTTGCAGGGGGAGGGTTAGGGTGGGGGTAGAAATTCAAGCACGGATGCAGTCAAAAGTTTGTACCCCCACATCCCGCGACACGTTACTGATAGAACTACTAGCCATTCGACTAGTCGAGCAAACAACGCTCGCCAAGTCGCTGGTTATGGCGTAGCCAGCCGCTTGCGGGAGCGGGTGTGAGGCGGCCATTCCCGCCCCGGATGCTTCGCAACGCCGTGTCATGGCCGCCATCCCAACCTTCCCCCCGGTAGGGGGAAGGAGTGGAAACCAGCCGCCTTGGGCGGCTCATGGTTTTATCAGCGCCTTTGAGGCGCTCACCCAATAAGCCTCCGGCTTTGCCGGAGGTAATTTAACTGCGACCCCTTAATGACCATGCGGTTTGCATCACTTGGAAGCGGCAGCGAAGGTAACGCGCTGCTGGTCGCATCCGGTCAGTCGCTGGTGTTGATGGACTGCGGCTTTGGATTGCAGGACGCCACTAGGCGAATGGAGCGTCTGGGCGTCTCTCCCGTGCAGTTGAACGGCATAGTCGTGACGCATGAGCACGGCGACCACATCAGCGGTGTGGTGCGATTGGCGCGCAAATTCAATTTGCCGGTCTGGCTGACACACGGCACGTTGCACAGCCAGCTTAAGGCATTTGCCGGTATGGCTGACCTTCATGAAATCGATCCCCACCGGACGTTTGCCATTGGCGAGATCGAGGTTATCCCCTATCCGGTCCCGCACGATGCAGCCGAGCCGGTGCAATACGTGTTCAGCGATGGTGCGCGGCGACTGGGTGTATTGACCGATACCGGATGCAGCACGGCGCATATCGAACAGACACTGAGCGGCTGTCACGCGCTGGTTCTGGAATGCAACCATGACAGTGACATGCTGGCGAAGGGCGATTATCCATACTTCCTCAAACAGCGTGTGGGCGGTCGCTTCGGGCATCTGAACAATCAGGATGCCGCCGGCATCCTGAGCCGGCTGGATGCGAGCCGTTTGCAGCATCTGGTTGCCGCGCACCTGAGCCGCAAGAACAACACGGCGGCACTCGCAGTGCAGGCATTGAGTTGCGCGCTGAATTGCGAAGCGAGCTGGGTGGGGGTGGCGACGCAGGAGGAGGGATTTGCCTGGCGTGAAATTACCTGAAGATCGGGATGGTGGAAACAATAAAGCCGGCTTGCGCCGGCTATATTGTTGCCTGAAGCCAGATGCTTACTTCGCGGCAGCAGCAGGAGCAGCTTCAGTTGCAGGAGCAGCAACCGGAGCAGAAGCAGCTTCAACTGCAGGAGCAGGTGCAACTTCAACTACAGGAGCCGGAGCAGCAGCAGGTGTTTCAGCAGCTTTTTCACCACAGGCGGTCAAAGCAAGAGCCAACAGGGCAGCAACAAGTGCGGAGAGTTTCATTATAATTTCCTTGGGAGTTTAAGTTGGCGTGTGTAGTGTTGTTCCCTGATTTTGCATGAACCCAAAACCAAAGGCGGCGCATTCTAGCATTCGCCTATATAAAATCCAGCGGCTTGGCAACTATTTTTTTACAGCCCCAGTTTTGTGACGGATACAGCCGGGCGGGAAACAGACCACATTTCCATAAAGCGCGATTTCAGGGCGCGTGCATTTTCCGGATCATTTTGCGCCAGGATGCCGCGCGGATCGTCAAAGTGAAAGCGGCGCACATAATTCGCCTCATCCGCGACGGAGAACGGCTCCGAGATGTATTGCAGACTTTTTGGTGTCTGATAGATGAACATGCTGGTGCCGAATTGGTGAAGCAGCGACAACATGCGCGGGCATAGCGTGGATAAATAATGCGTGTCATGCGCCAGCATGAACAGCCGGTGGGCAGGGTTGACGAGCAGAAAATTGCGCAGTGTCGTATAGCGCGCTTCGGTGTTGAATCCCAACCCGTCATAATTTTTCTCGAATATATACAAATCGCGCCGGGCCAGTTTGCATAGTGTATCCAGCGCAGCGACATAGTCCACGATGCCGTCCAGCCTGGTGTGCTGCAAAGTGCCGTCATTCATGATGCGCTCCTGAAGTTTGGATAGGAGTAATATAACCGCCCGGATACCGCTGGCAGCGCAGTTTGCCTGTCCGGTTAGCGTAATACACCGGGGTTTGCAATTCGCGGGCATCTGTAACAGCAATTTATTCCGGCAGTTGCTCGGGAATTCATTGGCGGCCGGTACGCTGTACAACACCCCGATGGTTTAAACGCAGCAGATTATAGCCGTCTCATGTACAGTCTGGTCACAGTAAAAATTTTTTTACTACAACTGAAAAGTGTTTAAAATACACCGCAGGGAGAAACATCAATGCCGTCTGTACAGCTTACTACCGGAATGGAAGCGCCGCACTTTGAGTTGCCGGATGCCGATATGGAAACCTTTGCTCTCACGTCGCTGCAGGGCAGAAAGAACGTGGTGCTGTATTTCTATCCCAAGGATGACACGCCGGGTTGCACGATGGAAGCCAATGAGTTCAGTGAGCTCGATGACGAATTCGCCAAATTGGACACTGTCGTGGTAGGGATCAGCCGTGATGATTGTTTGAGCCATGCGTCGTTTCGCGACAAGCACGGGCTGTCGGTATTGCTGCTTTCCGACCATGATGCGCGCGTCAGTAAACGCTATGGGGTGATGTGTGAAAAGGAAGTGGACGGTCACAAAAAACACGTCATTCAACGCTCTACGTTCGTAATCAACAAACTGGGCAAGTTGCTTCACGCGAGGTACGGTGTCCACGCGCACGGACATGCGCAGGAAATACTTAATTTGATAAAGGAAATGAAATGAAAATTGCCAAAGATACGGTTGTTTCGCTACGCTATGAATTGTTCGATTCGACCGGTGATTTGCTGGAAAAAGTCGATGAGCAAATCAGTTACCTGCATGGCGGCTACGATGGCATTTTCCCGCTGGTCGAAGAAGCGCTGCACGGCAAAAACGTTGGCGACCAATGCAGTGTCACGCTGCAACCGGATGATGCATTCGGCGAGTACGACCATAATCTGGTGGAAGTCGAGTCGCGCACCTCATTCCCGCAAGAAGTGACAGTCGGCATGCAATTTGAGGGTGGCCCGGAAGGCACTGAGGATGACGATTTTCTGCTCTTCACCGTGGTTGAGGTGACTGAAGAGGAGGTGACGGTGGACGGCAATCACCCACTGGCCGGAAAGACGCTGACTTTTAACTGCACCGTGACGGGCGTGCGCCCTGCGACCGCAGAAGAGCTGGAGCATGGGCACGTGCACGATGAGGGCGGTCACCTCCACTAAAAAACCTCTGCAAAACTGCTGCGCTCGCTGATACGGCGTTAAAAAATAGCTCAAAATCCTCATGTGCTTAATGCACATTCCGGTTTCTCGCCATTTTTTGCCTTGTCTCAGCTTCGCTCGCTACGTTGTGCAGAGGTTTTTGGGCTGGGTAGGGTGCGTTCCACGCACCAGACTACAACTCAAGTTTTCCGGCCAACCAGTTCGTTACCTGCTCCGCACCTGTTGGAATAACCGGTTCGGGTCGCGGGGCGTTCCAGATGCCTTCCAGCAAATCTTCAATATTTCCCCGTTCCAGATCATCGCGCGACGCTTCGCGGCACAGGCCGTGTTGTCGCAGCCATGCGATCAAGGCAGGCGACTCCGGCCAGTCGGCGCGGCTGACATACAACACCGGCACGCCGCTGCATGCGGCCTCGACGAAGCTGCCGTAGCCCGGCTTGCAGATCAGCGCATCGCTGCTGGCGAGCAGGTCGCTGAAACTCATCTGCATGGATTCGAGCACGATGGCATCGGGATGCTCAACCTTCCAGTTTTGCTGCACCAGCCAGCGCACGCCGTCGATGCGCGGCCAGCGTTCGATAGGCAGGCGGCCGGCGATACCGCCCAGGCTGACCAGCACCAGCTTTTCGCCGGGTGCAAGTTTCAGGCGGCGGTTAAGTACGTCGCGGCGGTCATTGCCGGCAGCGGCAATAGGCGCGACCTGGACGAGGTTGGGCAAATCACTCATCGCCATGCCGGGCGTGGCGCGGAGGAAAGCGTCGGCGCTGGCGTAACAGGTATGCATCTGCGCAGCGATGGCATCATCGCCGCAATAGTGGCGATAGATGTCCGCCCAGTTCAGCGAACACAGCGCGGCATTCGCAATGGCTGCCCGCTGCGCGCCCGCCAGCGGCAGGTAGCCGACGTTGGACAACACCATATCCGCACCGAGATCGCGCAACAGGCGTGCTTCCTCCGCGATGCGCGCATCCCAGTCTGCATGGAAGGCGCGATAAGCCGCGCGGCTGTCCCCGACGTGAATGTCCAGCGCCGAAGACATCATCATGCCGATGTCGCCCTCGCTGGGCAGGTGGGCAAACGGCGCATGGATGCGCGAACGCAAATGGGCAAGCGGCACGGCGGAGCGCACCGTGAGGTGCAGTCGCTGCATACGCACATGCAACGCATCCAGAATCGGCGCGGTTTGTGCGACATGGCCAAACCCGTGGCCGGAGATGGAAACGACGAGATGGGGCATAGATTGCTTTCTCATAATTGCGGATAACTGATTGTATTGGTCTCAAATCGCGCAACTCTCCGTTTCGCGCAGTTGCTCCAGATACTCCTCAACCCGTTGATTCAGCGTCTCCGGTGCGCTGACGATGTCGTGTGACAGCGAGAACAGCGGATACGAGCGCCAATCGAACACGCGATACTTCTCCACCATCCGCAAGGTATGCACCCCCTCGCCGGAGATGTTCGACCACTCGCCGCGTACCAGCTTGCGGCCGAGTTCATGGTGATGCGAACCCTCGCTGGTGGCCGTCGTCAGCAGGTCGCCCAGCCCGGCATAGCTGTAAGGCGTGTGCGCCTGCCCGCCGAATGACTGCACGATGCCGGACAGCTCCGCGATCGAGGCGACCATCAAATGTCCGCGCATGTTGTCGCCCAGCTGCAGCTCATCCGCCACGCCGAACAGGATGGCATACACATTCTTCAGGATCACCGACCAGCTCCTGCCGTGCATGTCCGATGCCTGCTGGCACACCAGCGTACTGCCCCGGAACAGGCTGCGTATCACCACAAAATCCGCCGCGTCCGACAACACCGCATCGGCAAAGCCATGCCGACCCGCCCTGAGCTCCTCAGAGATCATCGGCCCATACACCACCCCGTAGTGATGCTTGTTGCCGAACACGCTGTCGAACACCTGCGCTGCCGTCCGTCCCGATTCATCCAGTCCCTTCGCAATGGAAAGGCACACACTGCCCTTCGCGAGATAAGGCGCGATGCGGCTGGCGATTTCATGGTGCGGATTCACCGGCAGGCAGAACAAAATCACCTGCGACTCGGCCACCTCATCCTCCAGCGTCGCATGGCTGCCCTTCACCACCTCGCCCATGTTCCAGATGCGCACATCGTGCCGCGCCGCCAGCAGATACTCCATGGCATGCCCCATCTCACCATAGCCCAGAATCAATACGCGTTGTTTCATACATACACCTCGTTTAGATAGATGGACGATACCCTAAACTGAAAAAGTCCGCGAATGCGTGCCAGCTCAACGTGACCGCTTTGGCTCGCAAGCGGTTGCCGGGCAACATGCTATACTTTTTCAAAGCTTGAATGCGGCTATGCCTTGCATGTCGCGTGAGTTCCCTTAACTTTTTCATGATCCCAGGAGGTCTGCTATGGCAAACGCGGATGAGACGACGATCAGGCTCCGCGCTTATTCCGACAACGCCGAGCGCATAGTTCCGCAGAACAACCTCACCGAAGCTCAGAACAATGCGTTGGAACTGGTAAAGAAAACCGCTCAGCTAGAAGAGGAGAAGAAAAAGTCGCTCGAATACCTGAAGACAATTGAACAGCTACGGGAATGCCTCAAACAGGAACAGGCAAAAACAGCCGAGATGTCAGAGAAGATAGCCGGGCTGGAAGCTAAAGTAAAAGAATCGGTCGGGCTGGAGGCCAAAGCAAAGGAATTCGCCGAACTGGAAGCCAAAGTCAAAGAATTGACCGAAGTGCTCGGCAAGATTTCAGGTATCGCTGCTGCGGGGAAAATGGATTAACAACGCCTGATCTTGTTAGCTGCGAACATATTGCGAAGCTGATCAGTTTAGTTCCCTTAATTAATTCGAAGCCCGCAGATGCGGGCTTCGATTGATGCTCAAAAATAATTTGAGCCAGGGACAGTTGGTATGGGACTATTCGTCTCGTTCGATTCTCGGGACTGGCCGAAATTACAACCCCACCATCGTTGCAGCCGGATCGAGTTTACGCACCATTTGCAGTAACTCCATCCCCTCAACTGCATCCGGATCGTATTTCACCACCAGCGAATGGGGGTGTGGATGATGGTCGAATTCCGCACAATCAACTCCAATATGCCCCATCAATTTTTTCTCCAGGTCCGTTCTTGCCTGTGCATCCAACTCCGTGTGCACATGAATTACCATATCCGCAGTGTTCATGATCGTCTCCTTCATTTGGTGAAAGAATAAGATAGACAAATAAGACATCGCCACATCCAGACGGTTCATTGTAGGCTTCTGAATCAGGAATTCAAGCAGGCGGACAGCAGGCGGAATGCAAGCGAATCGGGTGGGCCGCTGGAATGCGTTTGGACACGGATGCTCAGTACGTGAAGACAGTAGACGCTTTGTACTGTCTATGAGAAGAAATGCGAAACTGACCATTTTAGCCTTTTAGCCAGACCCTTTTTGCTCATGAGTCCATTGCGAATTTACTACTTCACAAATACGCGCAATGCGCATACCATGCGCACATGGAGGTTTCCCATGAAATCAATGCAAAGCAATCAAGCACGTAAGCGCCCGGTCAACCTGACGCTCAACGAAGAACTGGTTACTCAGGCTAAAGGAATGACCAACAACCTGTCCGGCGTGGTCGAGCAGCTACTGGCCGATTACGTGATGAAGCAGAACAACGCACGGCAAGAAAAAGCGCATCACGCCGACGTCGCGGCAAAAGCGTGGAATACCTTCAACGAACGCTCCGGTTCATTTGCCGACGAACACTCCACACTGTAATGGCGCAGTTCGACGTTCACCGGAATATCGGAAAGCAGCGGGAAGCCATTCCCTACGTCGTCGTTCAATCTTCCCTGTTCGACAGCTACCGCCGCCGAGTCGTGATTCCTTTGGTACGGCGCAGCAATCTTGAAAACGCCACAGCGCTGGTAGGTTCGCCGCTCAATCCGGCTTTCAACATCGAAGGAATAGCAGTGGTGCTGCACCCGCTGGAAATCGTATCCGTCGCCACCGATCAGCTAGGCGAAAAGGTGGCCACACTTGCGCAAGAAGGCGACCGCATCACCGGCGCGATGAATGAGTTGTTGACGCGGGCTTGGGCGTAATGGCTCAAGAAACCGTGGTGCGTCCCCGATTATTCTGATGGCCGCCTCGTCGATGCGTCGGAGAGGTAGACGACGACCGTGAATCCATTGAGCAAAGTGAGTAATGCTGCGAATGCAATTGGCAAACGTAGTCGCCGCATAGCCGCAGTCCGTCAGGTACTGCTTGTACGCATCAACGTGAGGCGCGAGGGGCCCCTTGGCGAGCCAGTCGATGCAGGTGTGTTGAGAGGATTGTGTGTTTCCCATGATGGTCTCCTTAGAAGTGGGACCATCACTGCACTCTACTGCGGAAACTATGTCTAGATA
>MGWZ01000118.1 GCA_001801175.1 Gallionellales bacterium RIFCSPLOWO2_02_FULL_57_47
CAACTTCACTAACGACGCGTGGTATGGTCACTCGCATGCGGCGGCGCAGCATAACCAGATTTCACAACTGCGCGCGCTGGAAACCGGCCGTATGATGCTGCGCGCCACCAACACCGGCGTGACCTCCATCATCGGCGCGAACGGCAGGGTGCTGCAACAACTGCCGCAGCATCAGGAGGCCGTGCTGAACGGCATGGCGCAAGGCTATCAAGGCATCACGCCCTATGTGCGCTGGGGCAACGCGGCCGTGCTGCTGCTGATCGCGTTGATGCTGGCCTACGCCTGGGCGCGACGATACACCTCCCCTGACAAGGGGAGGCCGGGAGGGGTTTAAGGTGTGAACTGGCTCTGTTACATCCTGCGCTGCGCCGACGACACCCTGTACTGCGGCATCACCAACGATCTGGAAAAACGCCTCGCGGCGCATAACGCCGGCACGGCGTCCAAATACACGCGGACACGCGTGCCGGTGGAACTGGTGTTCGCCGCGCCCTGCGCCGACCGCTCCGCCGCGTCGAAGCGCGAGATGGAGATCAAGAGCCTGAAGCGGGCGGAGAAGCTGGTATTGATTCAATCCAGTTTGAAATAACTTCGTCATTTGACTGATTTGGTTTTCAGGCGAAGATCTGGTTTCGACCCTGAACGGTCGCTCAGCTTAAGCACTTCGAACGGCAGGTTCTCGGCCTGAGCCGCCGTTAGCTACCTCACCCCGTCACTTCCGCTTTGCTTTGGAAAGCGGACCATATGCGCGCATGTGCCGTTACAATAGCCAAAAAACACATAGGCTCAACTAATGAATCAGCAAGCGATTTCATCTTTCATCTGGTCGGTTGCCGACCTTCTTCGTGGTGACTACAAGCAATCCGAATACGGCAAGGTGATCCTGCCGTTTACCGTGCTGCGCCGTCTCGACTGCGTGCTCGAAGCCACCAAGCCCGCCGTACTGACCGAATTTGCCAAACAGCAACAAGCCGGGATCAACCCCGAACCTTACCTGCTGCGCAAATCCAAACAAGGCTTTTACAACACCTCGCCACTGGACATGAAAAAGCTCATGGGCGACCAGGACCATATCCGTGAAAACCTCTACAGCTATATCGGCGAGTTTGCCCCTGCGGTGCGCGACATCTTTGAACGCTTCGAATTTCATATCCAGATCGACCGGCTGGCGCGGGCGGGCCTGCTGTATCAGGTCACCGAAAAATTCACCAACATCGACCTGCATCCCGAAGCCGTCAGCAATGCGCAGATGGGTCTGGTGTTCGAAGAGCTGATCCGCAAGTTCGCCGAAATCTCCAACGAAACCGCCGGAGAGCACTTCACCCCGCGCGAAGTCATTCGCCTCATGGTCAACCTGCTGTTCATCGAAGACGACGCAGTGCTCAGCAAGCCCGGCGTGGTGCGCACCATTTATGACCCGACAGCGGGCACGGGCGGCATGCTATCCATCGCGGGCGAATACCTCGAAGAACACAACCCCGGCGCGCGCCTCACTATGCACGGGCAAGAACTCAACGACGAGTCCTACGCCATCTGCAAGGCCGACATGCTCATCAAAGGACAGGATGTCGCCAACATCATCCCCGGCAACACCCTTTCCGAAGACGGCCACCCGCACACCAAATTCGACTACATGCTCTCCAACCCGCCGTTCGGCGTGGAGTGGAAAAAGGTCGAAAAAGAAATCCGCAAAGAACACGAAACCCAAGGCTTCAACGGTCGCTTCGGCCCCGGCCTGCCGCGCGTGTCCGATGGTTCGCTGCTGTTCCTGCTGCATCTCATCAGCAAGATGCGCCCCGCCAAAGACGGCGGCAGCCGCTTTGGCATCGTGCTCAACGGTTCGCCGATCTTCACCGGCGGCGCAGGCAGCGGCGAAAGCGAAATCCGCCGCTACGTGCTGGAAAACGACCTGGTCGAAGCCATCATCGGCCTGCCCACCGACATGTTCTACAACACCGGCATCAGCACCTATGTCTGGATACTCTCCAATCGCAAGCCCGAGCATCGCAAAGGCAAAGTGCAACTCATCGACGCCTCTGGGTTCTGGCAAAAGATGCGCAAGAGCCTGGGCAGCAAGCGTAAGGAACTCTCGGACGAACACATCGCCGAGGTCACCCGCCTGTTCGGCGAATGCGTCGAAGCCTCACTCCCCTCTCCCCCTGCGGGAGAGGGGCCGGGGGAGAGGGGGCAGAGCAAGCCGATCAGTCGCATCTTCAACAACCAAGACTTCGGCTACCGCACCATCACCGTCGAACGCCCGCTAAAAGATGCAGCAGGCAAAGTCGTGCTGCACGAAAAAGGCAAACTCAAAGGCAAGCCGCAGGCGGATGCTTCACTGCGCGACACCGAAAACGTCCCGCTCAGCGAAGACGTGGAAAGCTATTTCAAGCGCGAAGTGCAGCCCCATGCGCCGGATGCGTGGATAGACCACGACAAAACCAAAGTTGGCTACGAAATTCCGTTCAATCGCCACTTCTACGTGTTTGAGCCACCGCGTCCGCTTTCCATGATCGATAGCGAACTAAAAGCTTGCACGGATCGGATTTTGACCATGATCGCAGGGCTGTCGGCATGAGCCTACGAGTCCATTTTTTGGCGCGATCCCCTCTTGACATGGCTAATCTAGGGCTTGCCAAGATGTGCCTATTGGGTATAATTGCGCCCAACAACACCCGCCACGCCTCTCAACGATGCGCACCAGGCGGGTTACTTTTTTGTGGGGTCGGAAAAGCATGACCTTCCACAAGCCAGCCCTCTCAGTTCGTGACCAGATCAAGCTCCTTGCACAGCGCGGCATGGAAATTACCGCTCACGATCAGGCAGAGCATTACCTGACGCACATCAACTACTACCGGCTGCGCGCCTACTGGTTGCCTTACGAGATTACCAACCAGAATGGCGAACACCAGTTCCGTGACAACACCCGATTTGCGGACGTCATTGCAATTTATCAATTCGACCGTGCGTTGCGCCTGCTCCTGCTGGACGCGATTGAACGCATCGAAATTTCCTTGCGCTCCCGCTGGGCGAATTATCTCTCCCTTAACTATGGCGTCTTCGCTCATCACGATGGCTCCATTTTCCAGAGACAGGAAACCTGGCAGCGTTGCTGCGAGGAGCTGGACAAGGAATTTCAGCGCAGTCACGAAACCTTCGCCAAACATTATCAGGAACGCTACAACCATCTGGCGACGCCGCCGATATGGGTGTCCTGCGAACTCATGTCCATCGGCCACCTGTCGCGCTGGATACAAAACCTGCGCAAACCGCATGACCGACAGGCAATTGCCGATACCTATGGACTCGATGAAATCGTACTCGTGTCCTTCCTGCATCACCTGACCATCGTGCGCAACCACTGCGCCCATCATGGCCGGATATGGAACCGCCGCCTGACCGTAAAGATGCGCCTGCCCAGCAAGAAGCCCGCCGAACTGGCCAGCGTATTCAACCGCAATGCGGATGCACACGGACGGCTATACAACACCCTGGCCATGCTGGCCTACCTGCTGCGCGGCATCAGCCCGGAATCGCACTGGCGCAACAAACTGATCGAGTTGCTGGATTCCTGCCCGCAAGCCTCAATAGACGTAATGGGCTTCCCGCATGACTGGAAAACCCTGCCGCTTTGGGAGGAGGCGCTATGAGCTTGCCGCGTTATCCAGAATATAAAGCCAGCGGCGTGGAATGGCTGGGCGAGGTGCCGGGGCATTGGGAGGTGAAGCGGCTCAAGCAGGCCTGCCATGTATTCCCAAGCAACGTGGACAAAAAATCACACGATGGCGAAACGCCCGTCAATCTCTGCAACTACACAGACGTTTATTACAACGAGACGATCACCGTCGATATGGAGTTCATGGCGGCCACCGCAACCGACGATCAGATTGCCAAGTTCACGCTTCGCGCTGGCGACACGATCATTACGAAAGATTCGGAGACAGCCGACGACATCGCCATTGGCGCGTATGTTCCGGCTGACTTGCCCGGTGTGATCTGCGGCTACCACCTCTCGATGATTCGCCCATTGGCTGATACCGCTGGTGCGTTCGTCAAGCGGCTGTTTGATTCCACCTATGTGAGGTCTTGTGTCGCTGTGCGTGCAAACGGCTTGACCCGTGTTGGTCTTGGTCAATACGAAATAGATAACCTCGAACTTCCTTTCCCGCCACTAACCGAACAACAAACCATCGCTGCCTTCCTCGACAGCGAGACGGGGAAGATAGATGCGCTGATTGCCGAGCAGCAACGGCTGGTGGAACTGCTGGCGGAAAAGCGGCAAGCGGTGATTTCGCACGCCGTCACCAAGGGGCTGAACCCAAACGCCAGAATGAAAGATACCGGCATCGAGTGGCTGGGTGAGGTGCCGGAGCATTGGGGGATTTCGCAGAGCAGACGAATGTTTGCTGTGCGAAGTCAGCCCGCTCTAGCATCAGATAGGATGCTTACTGCATCGCAAAAACATGGGATTTTATTTCAATCCGACTTTGTTGAACGGGAAGGTCGCAGAGTCGTGGAAGTAATCATAGGCATTGAAAGTTTGAAGCACGTCGAACCTGACGATTTCATTATCAGCATGAGAAGTTTTCAGGGAGGGATCGAATGGTGCAAGTTGCGCGGCTCTACGAGTTTTCACTATGTGATGCTCAAGCCTATAAAGTGGGTGTACCCGCACTTTTTCTCATACCTGTTCAAGTCTATTACTTACATTCAGGCGCTTCGCGCTACGACGGACCTGATTCGCGACGGGCAGGAATTGCGGTATTCAAACTTCGCCCAAGTTGACTTACCAATTGTTCCGATTGAAGAGCAGAAATGTATTGCCTCATTCTTGGATATAGAGGTAGCCAAATTCGACACCCTCACCGCCGAAGCCAACCGTGCCATCGCCCTGCTGCAAGAGCGCCGCAGCGCGCTGATTTCCGCTGCTGTCACCGGCAGGATTGATGTACGCAAGGAGTTAACGCAGGTCGGCATCACCGCCTGAACCGAATCGAACTATGATTAAATATCGGCCATGACCAGAATCGCTGTTAATCCAGACATGCTTCGCTGGGCGCGTGATCGCGCCCAGCTGGACTTGTTTGCACTGAATGCCCGTTTCCCCAAGCTGGCGGCTTGGGAGGCGCAAGAGGTTCAGCCCACGCTCAAGCAGTTGGAAGATTATGCACGGGCCACTCATGCCCCTATCGGCTATTTCTTTTTGCCTGAGCCACCGGCTGAGCCGATGCCGATACCTGATTTCCGCACCATGGCAGACCGGCTTATTACCCGGCCCAGTCCCAATCTGCTGGATACCATTTATGCCTGCCAGGAACGGCAGGCGTGGTATCGCGATTTCGAGTTGGTGAATGGGGAGCCGCCTGTGCCTTTCATCGGCACGATGAATATCGGTGTTGCGCCGGTGCAGGCCGCAGAGCAGATTCGGGCGCGGCTGAATTTCGATCTGGATGCACGTCGCGACTGCCGCACATGGACAGAGGCTTTGCGTATGTTTGTTGAGCAGGCTGAGCGAATCGGTGTGATGGTGATGATCAGCGGCGTTGTGCTCAACAACAACTATCGCCATCTCGACCCGCAGGAGTTTCGCGGTTTTGCACTGGCTGACCAACATGCGCCGCTGGTCTTTATTAACGGCGCGGACAGCAAAGCGGCGCAGATGTTTACGCTCGCCCATGAGTTGGCGCACCTTTGGCTGGGCCAGTCTGCGGTCTCTGATGTGAGCGCGGGCGAGGCTTCCGATAATGCGATTGAAACCTGGTGTAATCAGGTGGCGGCGGAACTGCTGGTACCGATGAACGTTTTTGCGGCTGAGGTGATTGCCGACGAGCCTGTACCCGACACCCTTTCCCGTCTTGCTCGCCGCTTCAAGGTCAGCACACTGGTGATATTGCGCAGGCTGGCAGATGCCGGGCGTTTGGATCGCAATGCTTTCTTCAATGCTTACCGCGCAGAGTTGGAGCATTTGCGTAATCTGGAAACGGCTGGTGCAGGAGGGGGCGATTTCTATCGCACGACGGCAGCGCGCGTCAGCAAGCGCTTTGCCCGCGCCTTGGTGGAAAGCACGCTGGAGGGGAGGACGCTCTATCGGGATGCTTTCCGCATGCTGGGAATCGCCAAGACCAGCACGTTCAACGAGTTCGGGCGTTCCCTGAATTTTCCGATCTGATGGCTTACCTGCTGGATGCCAACGTCTTTATTCAGGCTAAAAACCTGCAATACGGGTTCGACTTTTGCCCCGCCTTCTGGGAATGGCTTGAGCAGAACAATGCGGCCGGCAGGGTTTTCAGTATTCAGCAGGTGGGGGATGAATTACAGGCTGGCGGAGACGATCTGGCAGATTGGGCAGGAGCACGCGGCGACGCCTTCTTTCTGCCGCAGGATGGGCTTGTGTTACCTGCGTTGCCACGCGTCAGTACATGGGCGGCTGGTCAAAATTACGAACCCGTAGCGGTAAGCACTTTCCTTCAAGTGGCGGATTATTGGTTGGTGGCCCATGCCCTTGCGCACGGCCATACGGTTGTAACGCATGAAGTGCCTGCGAATTCGACTCGCAAAATCAAAATTCCGAATGCCTGCGTTGGACTGGGCGTGCGCTTCATGTCGCCTTATCAAATGCTGCGGCACGAGCGGGCGAGATTTATTCTTGGTACTACACCGGATTGACTGTATGAGCCTGCATAAAGAGATCGAATTCGAGAACGACATCTGCGCCCATCTCGCAGCGCATGACTGGCTGTATGCCGAAAATGATCACACCGGCTACGACCGCGCCCGCGCCATGTTCCCTGCCGATGTACTGGCCTGGGTGCAGGCCACGCAACCGCAGGCATGGGAGACGCTGGCCAAGAACAACGGTGCAGCGGCGGAAGCCGTGTTGCTCGACCGCATCCGCAAACAACTGGACGACCGGGGCACGCTGGATGTGTTGCGGCACGGGGTGGAGCTGCTAGGCTTGCGCCAGCCGTTATCGCTCGCGCAGTTCAAGCCCGCACTGGCGATGAATGCGGCGTTGCAAGCGAGGTATGGCACCAACCGCTTGCGCGTGGTGCGGCAGGTGCGCTATTCGCTGCACAACGAAAATGCCATCGACCTGGTGCTGTTCCTCAACGGTATTCCGGTAGCGACGGTGGAGCTGAAGAGCGATTACACGCAGAGCGTGGAAGACGCGGTGGATCAATACCGCTTCGATCGCCACCCGAGGCCGAAGGGGCAACCTGCCGCCGAGCCGCTGCTAGATTTCCCGCGCGGGGCGCTGGTGCATTTTGCGGTGAGCAACAGCGCGGCGATGATGACCACGCGCCTGCTGGGTGCGGCGACCACTTTCCTGCCGTTCAACAAGGGCGACGATGGCGCGGCGGGCAATCCGGTGAATCCGAACGGTCACCGCACCGCTTACCTGTGGGAAGAGGTGTGGGCGCGCGATAGCTGGCTGGAGATCATTGGCCGCTACATCGTGACCAAACGCGACAGCAAGAAGCAGGTTATTTCGAGCATCTTTCCGCGTTATCACCAGCTCGATGCGACGCGCAAATTGCTGGCGACTGTGCTGGCCGAGGGCGCGGGGCAGAAATACCTGATCCAGCATTCCGCCGGTTCCGGCAAGACCAATTCCATCGCGTGGTCGGCCCACTTCCTTGCCGACCTGCACGATGCTCAGCACAAGAAATTGTTTGATTCGGTGCTGGTGGTGAGTGACCGCAATGTGCTGGATGCGCAGTTGCAGGAAGCGATATTCGATTTCGAGCGCACTTCGGGCGTGGTGGCGACAATCAAGGGCGAGAGTGCGAGCAAGAGCAAGGAGCTGGCCGAGGCGCTTTCCGGCGGCAAGAAGATTGTGGTGTGCACGATCCAGACTTTCCCGTTCGCGCTGAAGGCGGTACAGGAACTGGCGGCGACACAGGGCAAACGTTTCGCGGTGATTGCCGACGAAGCGCACAGTTCGCAGACTGGCTCGGCAGCGGCCAACCTGAAAGCTGTTTTGTCAGTCGAGGAGTTGCAGGAACTGGCCGACGGCGGTGAGGTGAGTACGGAAGATATTCTGGCCGCGCAGATGGCCGCGCGTGCCTCTTCGGGAAATACGGGGGATGCGGGCATCACCTATGTGGCGTTCACGGCCACGCCGAAATCCAAGACACTTGAATTGTTCGGCCGCCGCCCGAATCCGGCGCTGCCCGCCGGGCCGGACAATCTGCCTGCGGCGTTCCATGTGTATTCGATGCGCCAAGCCATAGAGGAAGGTTTCATCCTCGACGTGCTGAAGAACTACACGCCGTACAACCTGGCGTTCAAGCTCGCCAGCGAGGGACGCGAGTGGGACGAGACGGAGGTGGAACGCAGCGCCGCCATGAAAGGCATCATGCGCTGGGTGCGACTGCATCCGTACAACATCAGCCAGAAGGTGCAGGTGGTGGTAGAGCACTTCCGCGAGAATGTTTCTCCGCTGCTGGAAGGCCGCGCCAAGGCAATGGTGGTGGTCGGCAGCCGCTTGGAGGCGGTGCGCTGGCAACTGGCAATCGACCAGTACATCAAGTCGCAGAACTACAAGATAACTTCGCTGGTAGCATTCTCGGGCGAAGTGAATGACAAGGATTCCGGCCCCGATCCTTTCTCCGAAAACAGCAAGGCACTGAATCCGAACCTGAGCGGGCGCGATATGCGCGAGGCATTCAAGACAGACGAATATCAAATCCTGCTGGTAGCGAATAAATTCCAGACGGGTTTCGACCAGCCGTTACTGTGCGGTATGTATGTAGATAAACGTCTGGCAGGCATACAAGCGGTGCAGACCTTGTCGCGCCTGAACCGTGCTTATCCGGGCAAGGATACGACTTACATTCTCGACTTCGTGAATGCGGCCGATGAGGTGCTGGAAGCATTCAAGACTTATTACGCCACCGCGACGCTGGCGGGCGTGACCGATCCAAATCTGGTGTACGACCTGCGCGCCAAGCTGGATGCGGCGGGCTATTACGATGACAACGAAGTGGAACGCGTGGTGACGGTGGAGATGGACCCGAACTCGGCGCAATACGAATTGAATGCGGCGCTGGAGCCGGTGGCAGATCGTTTGCTCAAGCGTTATGCCGTAGCGCGCAAGGCCTGGCAGGACGCGCAGGCGCTGAAGGATGCGAAAACGATTCAGGCGGCGCAGGACGAAATGAATGCGCTGCAATTGTTCAAGCGCGACCTCGGCACCTTCATGCGCGTGTATGCCTTCCTGTCTCAGATTTTCGATTACGGCAATACAGCTATCGAGAAACGCGCGATCTTCTTCCGGCGCTTGCTGCCGTTGCTGGAGTTTGGCCGCGAGCGCGAAGGCGTGGATTTGTCCAAGGTGGTGCTGACCCATCACAAGCTCAAGAACCAAGGCAAACGCACCTTACCGCTGAGCGCAGGCGAACCGTTGCCACCGCTGACCGATCCGGGCAGCGGCCAATTGCAGGAAAAGGAAAAAGCACGCCTCGCGGAAATCATCGAGAAGGTGAATACGCTGTTCGATGGCGAGCTGAGCGACGAAGACAAGCTGGTGTATGTGAACTATGTACTGAAGGGCAAGCTGCTGGAGTCGGAAATTCTGGTGCAGCAAGCCAGCAATAACACCAAAGAGCAATTCGCCAATTCGCCAGACCTCGCTATGGAGATTATGAACGCGGTGATGGATGCTCTCTCGGCACATACGACGATGAGCAAGCAGGCGCTGGATTCGGAAAAGGTGCGCAGTGGGCTGAAGGACGTGCTGCTCGGTCCGGCTCAGTTGTATGAGGCTTTGCGTGAGCAGCGAGTGGGGAATCGGTAAGGTCAATCCCCTCGATTCTATTCATGCGATTCCTTCTCGACACCAACATTCTGATCCCACTTGAGGATTCTAATATTCAGCTACAGCCGGGGCTGGCGAACTTCGTGCGTTTGGCACAAGAGCATGGACACCCCTTGGTATTTCATCCGGCTTCCGAAGAGGATATAAATCGCGACAAAAATGCAGATCGGCGCATGCGTACTCGGGATAGGTTAGCTCAGTACACGCGACTTGATGGGGTTTCTGATTGTCCGTGGAACACCACGGAAACTCGTCCTAACGATGCCTGTGACAACGCTATCCTGTTTGCCCTTGAATGCGATGCGGCACATTACTTGGTTACGGAAGACCGTGAGATTCATAGAAAAGCGGTAAGTCGTAATTTAGGGGATCGAGTTTTTGCTATACAAGCCGCAGAGGACTTTCTGCGTCGTTTACATGAGACGACCTCAGTTCAGCTTCCGAACATTCAGGATGTCCCTCTTCATTCGATCACACGGTTATTGAGTAGTGAGTTCTTTGATACCTTGCGAGACGGGTATTCAGGATTTGATGAATGGTTTCGTGGATGTGCAAGAAATGATCGTCGTGCATGGACATACTGGGCTGAGCCGGAAAGAATTGGTGCGCTTTGCATTTATGCCCGCAAAGAGAATGATGATGCTACTGGGCATGGGAATATCCTTCCGGGTGCTTCGCTAAAGTTGTGTACGTTTAAGGTAGCACCTGACTGTCAGGGGAGAAAGGTTGGCGAGCTGTTTTTGAAGCAAGCATTCCGCTATGCGACAGACAACCGACTTGAGCACATATTTATTCATGGCGATGCTGAGAAGCACGGGTTTCTTTTCGAGCTGCTGGCAGACTTTGGCTTCGCCGAGTTTGGTCGATACAACGATGATGTGGTGTATGTGAAAAAACATCCAGTTGTTGCGCCCGATGACTCCACTGCGGACTTGTCTGCATTTGAATACTTCAGAAGATACTTTCCTCATTATCGTCAGGATCGTAGCATCAAGAAATTTGTCATTCCGATTCGCCCCGAGTATCACCGAATTCTGTTTTCTGATTACGCATCACCATGTGATCCACAAATGGCTTTGTTCGATGCAACACACACGGCAAGCAATGCGATAAAACAGGCATATTTGTGCCATGCGCAGCTGAAGCAAATTAGTCCGGGAGATGTGGTGTTGTTTTATCGCTCAAAGGATGAAATGTCAGTGACCAGCATCGGTATCGTTGAACGATATGAAACGCTCGATAATACGAATGAAATTGTAGATCGAGTGCGACGCAGGACAGTATATGGCATGACTGAGATTGAGGAAATGGCACGTAAGCCAACCAAGGTAATGCTATTCCGATTGGTTAAGCATTTTGCTCACCCGCCATCGTTTGATTGGCTCACACAGAATCGAGTTGTAAGTGGCAACATCCAAACTATCCGAGAAATTGATGACGACGCGTACCAAAGACTTATTTCCCATGCCGCTTAGAGTTGCACTTATTTCCATTCGGCCATGCTTTGTCGAAAAAATCCTGTCTGGTGAGAAAAAGCTGGAATTCAGAAGAAGCTGGGCTGCTGAGCCAGTTGATGTACTGGTGATCTATTCATCTGCACCTACTCAAAGAATTGTAGCCACCGTCAATATAGTTGGCGTTACCGAAGGATCGCCAACCGCGTTATGGGAGTTGGCAAAAGAAAAAGGTGGCGGGGTGTCGCGCCAGCTAATTTATGACTACTTTGCAGGGAAGAAGACTGGCTATGCAATTGAGATTGCTGACGTGCTTGAGTTCGAGCACCCCGTTGACCCCAAGAAGGTCTTCAAAGATTTCTTGCCGCCGCAGTCATTTCGCTATCTGGATGGCAAGGACTACAGAAAAATTCTTCAACAATCATGGAAGGCAAGCGCATGAAAGTTATTTTTGTCGCAGGCATTCACGCGGTCGGTAAATCTACTGCCTGCAAGGTGGTTTCTGGTGAGTTTGGGATACCCCACTTCACGGCCAGCCAAATCATTAGCGAGGAAAAGTCTTCTGCCGTTTTGGCAAACTCTAAGCTGGTCACCGATGTGGCTGATAATCAGCGACTGCTGATTCAAGGCGTATCAAGGATTCTGGAGGGCGGTCATTTGTTGTTGGATGGGCACTTCACTGTGCGCCGCAAATCGGATGAGTGCATTGAGCCTGTTCATGTTGATGTATTCCGGGATCTTCGTATCGGCGGAGTTGTGTTATTCACCGATCACCCCGAAGCTATTTCAAAAAGAATGCACGAACGCGATGGAGTGTTGCATCCGGTTGAAATGTTCCGATCTCACCAAGATGCGGAAATCACTCATGCGAAGCATGTTGCCGATACACTTGACCTGCCGATAGTTACACTTCAGGCATTCGACACCGAGGGCATGATGAACGTGATGGCTAGTTGGGGGCATGTGCCATTAGAGGGATTTCAATATTAAACTTCGATCGCCCGGATTTGGCACATACCGGCCATAGGACAGTCTGGATGCCACCGGCAGCATTGGCCGAGGAGCGGGCATCCGCGCCGATCAGCTGGAGCGGCGGCTTATGGCTAAGCAGCCATTGCCCGTTTCGCGAAGCCCGACTTTAAAATCAAAGCCTCGCCTTATTTCTGGAATATCAATGTCCCGCCGCCCGCGTATTGGATCAGTCATGTAATGCCAATCAATGGCGAACATAATGCCCGAAAACCAGTAAAATGCGTGCCTTCGCAATCGCCTGAAACAACCGATGCTTACCTTTCAACAGATCATCCTGACGCTGCAAAATTACTGGGACAAGCAGGGCTGCGCGCTGCTGCAACCCTACGATATGGAAGTCGGCGCGGGCACGTCGCACACCGCCACTTTTCTGCGCTCGCTCGGTCCGGAGCCGTGGAAAGCCGCTTATGTGC
>MGWZ01000119.1:0-4648 GCA_001801175.1 Gallionellales bacterium RIFCSPLOWO2_02_FULL_57_47
AAGAAGCAATCCCTTATCAAACACTAATGGCCAGCGTCCTTCACAAGTACGTCACAGGTCGGCTTGTAGAGCCACAAACCAGTCCAACCCGACATTCAACCCGGGCTCCGCAAAAGCGCGGAGCCGGTTAATTCTCGTTGAGTGGCCGCTTCGGAGAATTACGTCTGTCTGGTTTGTGTCGGGAACTGCACTTCACAATCGCTAAATGCTTGCCAGAAAGCGGATGTTCACGGCAATGAAATGACGGTTTTCAGTGCCCAGCTTTATCTCTTCGGGCGCACCAAAGCTTATTTCACAATTTTCAGATTAGGCTTGTGCGGTTTGGGTTTGCGCACTTCGTCGTCACCGCTCGCGGCAGGGGGCGGTTGTTGCGGGTCGCTGCCCTGAAACACCAGACCCTGACCCGTTTCCTTGGCGAATATGCCGATGACCGCCGCGACGGGCACCATCAGATCGAAGGGTGTGCCGCCGAAGCGACCGTTGCAGGTGATCATCTCGTTGCCCATCTCAAGATTTCGCACCGCACCCGCGCTGAGGTTCAGGACGATCTCGCCATCCTTCACATAGGACTGCGGCACCTCGGTCTGCCCGTCGACGCGGACGGCCAGATAGGGGGTCAGGCCGCTATCCACGCACCATTCGTAAATCGCGCGAATCAGGTAAGGCCGTGTAGATAAGTCGCTCATTCCCAATGCCTATACCTAAACGCCTCTGTACAACGTAACGAGCGGGGAAGTCAACGCAGTTTCACCGATGAATCGTGTCGGCATTATTTACGCATCGCTCGCTCTGACGGCGTCAGCGCGTCGATGAAGCCCTGGCGCGAAAACATGCGCTCGGCGTATTTCATCATCGGCGCGGCATCCTTGCCCATCTGGATGCCGTAGTGATCGAGCCGCCACAGCAGGGGCGCGATCGCCACATCCAGCATGGAGAATTCGTCGCCCAGCAGGAACTTCTGCTTGGTCAGTATCTGCGATATCTGGGTCAGGTTGTCGCGAATCACGGTACGCGCCTTGTCGGCGGTCTTGCCGCCCTGCTCGATCACGCCGACTTTGCTGTAGAGCTCCTGCTCGAAACGATGCAGGAACAGGCGGGCGCGACCGCGCATGACCGGGTCGGGCGGCATCAGCTGGGGGTGCGGGAAGCGCTCGTCGATATACTCGTTGATGATGTTGGCCTCGTACAGGATCAGGTCGCGCTCGACCAGGGTCGGCACCTTGTTGTACGGGTTGATCACCGCGATATCTTCGGCGCGGTTCATCATGTCAACATCGATCACTTCAAAATCCATGCCTTTTTCGTACAGCACGATCCGGCAACGGTGGGAGTATGGGCACGTGGTGCCCGAATAAAGTCGCATCATAAAAAACCTGCCATCAAAAAAACGATAAAAAAACCAAAAGGCGAGACTGCATGACTGCAAATTTCCCCATCAGGCACTTAAGAAACGGCTGGGAAACTACCACAAATGACATGGATAATTCAACTTAATATTGTCGAAACCCTTATTCTACGCCATTTGGTAGGGGTCGCACTTGGCGGGTGTTATTGCCCTGAAAAGCCGGTATTATGGAAAATCAGGACGATTTCACATCGAAAAACCCATGCTACCGATCAAGCAAGCCATCAGGAAAAATGTTCTCATGCTGCGCGAGCAGCTTTCGCCGGATACGCGTGCCCTGTACAGTGCGGCGATCAGCGGGCGCTTGCTGCGGCTGCCCGAATACCGGGAAGCCGATACGGTGCTGGGCTATATGAATTTCGGCGCGGAATTCGCCAGCGAGCTTTGGATCACGCAGGTGCTGGCGGAGGGCAAGCGTCTGGTTTTGCCCAAGGTGAATCACCACACCAACCAGCTCGATCTGTATCGGGTAGAGGATATGGAAAACCAGTTGGCGGCAGGTTTATGGGGGATACGCGAGCCGATAACCGAACGCTGTGAGCGGCTTGGCAGGTTGGATGAGGTAGAATTCGCCCTGTTGCCCGGCGTGGCATTTGCACGCGACGGTGCGCGGCTGGGCTACGGCAAGGGCTTTTATGACAGGCTGCTGGCACAGATGATGCACCGGCCCGCGCTGGTAGCCGCAGCCTTCGCCCTGCAGATCGTAGAGCAAATCCCGCAGGAACCGACCGACATCAAAGTTGAATGGATTGTTACCGAACAAGAAACGATTGCCTGTTCAATGTTGCGCTAATGGGGGACGGAAAGATGGCATCAAAACCTGATGACGACCCGCAGGAAACCCGGGAATGGCTGGATGCGCTCGAGTCGGTGCTGGAAAACGAAGGCGCGGAACGCGCGCATTTTCTGATCGAGCAATTGATCGACAAGGCGCATGACACTGTCGCAGGCATGTCGTTCTGCAAGACCACCCCGTATTGCAACACCATCCCGCTTGACAGGGAGCAACGCTCGGCAGGCAACCATGAGCTGGAGCACCGCATCCGCGCCCTGACGCGCTGGAATGCGACGGCGCTTGTGCTGAACGCCAACCGCGAATCTTCCGGGCTGGGCGGGCATATCGCCACCTTTGCTTCGGCGGCCACGCTGTACGACGTGGGCATGAATCATTTCTTTCGCGGCAAAACTGCTGCGCACGGCGGCGACCTGGTGTATTTTCAGGGGCACTCCTCGCCAGGCATGTATGCGCGTGCTTTTCTCGAAGGGCGGCTCAGCGAGGAACAGATGCACAAGTTCCGCCGGGAGGCGGAAGGCGGCGGCCTGCCGTCCTATCCGCACCCCTGGCTGATGCCGGACTTCTGGCAGTTTTCCACCGTGTCGATGGGGCTGGGGCCGCTGATGGCGATTTACCAGGCGCGCTTCATGCGCTATCTGGAACACCGAGGCATCGTGCAGACCGCCGGGCGCACCTCCGACACGTTACTGGCGAAGCCAGCCGATTGCGGGAGGAGGTGCGATGCGGACACTCCCGCACCAGAGGGCTCCGCCCCACCGTGTCGTGCCCGCAAGGTGTGGGCGTTCCTCGGTGACGGTGAGACCGACGAGCCGGAATCGCTCGGCGCGATTTCGCTGGCGGGGCGCGAGCATCTCGACAACCTGATCTTCGTCGTCAATTGCAATTTACAGCGGCTCGACGGCCCGGTGCGCGGCAACGGCAAGATCATCCAGGAACTGGAAGGCGTGTTTCGCGGCGCGGGCTGGAACGTCATCAAGGTGGTATGGGGCCGACATTGGGATCGCCTGCTCGCCAAGGACAAGAGCGGTCTGTTGCTCCAGCGCATGCAGGAAGTGGTGGACGGCGAATACCAGACCTACAAAGCCAGGGACGGCGCGTATGTGCGCGAGCATTTTTTCGGCAAATATCCGGAATTGCTGGAAATGGTCGCGGACATGTCCGACGACGAATTGTGGCGGCTGAACCGCGGCGGCCACGATCCGTACAAGGTGTACGCGGCCTATGCGGAGGCCGTCAGGCACACCGGCCATCCGACCGTGATCCTCGCCAAGACGGTGAAGGGTTACGGCATGGGCGCATCCGGCGAGGCGCAGAACCCGACCCACCAGCAGAAAAAAATGGATCTGGATTCGCTGCGCAAATTCCGCGACCGTTTCAACATCCCGCTGACCGACGCGCAGGTGGAAAGCTTGGATTTCTACCGCCCGCCCGAAGACAGCCTGGAAATGAAATACCTGAAGGAGCGCAGCCAGGCGCTGGGCACGGTGCCGTCGCGCCAGCCGGTCAATGAGCCGCTGCAGATACCGTCTCTGGATGCGTTCGACGTGCTGCTGAAAGGCACCGAAGAGCGCGAAATTTCCACCACCATGGCGTTCATGCGCCTGCTCGGCATCCTGGTCAAGGACAAGCATATCGGCAAGCTGATCGTGCCGATCGTGCCGGACGAGTCGCGCACTTTCGGCATGGATGGCCTGTTTCGCCAGATCGGTATCTTCTCGCAGGTCGGGCAGCTCTATACCCCGCAGGACGCCGACCAGTTGATGTTCTACAAGGAGGATAAGCACGGTCAGATCCTGCAGGAAGGCATCAACGAAGCGGGCGCGATGTCCTCGTGGATTGCCGCCGCGACAGCCTACGCGAATCACGGCACGGCGATGATCCCGTTCTACATCTATTACTCGATGTTCGGCTTCCAGCGCGTCGGCGACCTGGCCTGGGCGGCGGGCGACATGCTGGCGCGCGGATTTTTGCTGGGCGGCACGGCTGGGCGCACCACGCTGAACGGCGAAGGCTTGCAGCATCAGGACGGGCACAGCCACTTGCAGGCAGCCTTGATTCCCAACTGCGTATCTTACGACCCCACCTATGCGTATGAACTGGCGGTCATCATCCAGGACGGGCTGCGCCGCATGGTTGTGAGTCAGGAGAATGTGTTCTATTACGTGACGGTGATGAACGAGAATTATGCCCACCCGCTCATGCCTGAGGGTGCGGAAGCGGGCATTCTCAAGGGGATGTACTTGCTCAGGGAAGGGGGAAGGGGGAAGGGGGAAGGGAAAAAGCCCA
The DNA here is from genome assembly GCA_001801175.1 of Gallionellales bacterium RIFCSPLOWO2_02_FULL_57_47. GTDB lineage: Bacteria > Pseudomonadota > Gammaproteobacteria > Burkholderiales > Gallionellaceae > Gallionella. The sequence goes on from MGWZ01000119.1 coordinate 4,488, forward strand.
AGGTACAGTTGCTCGGCAGCGGGACGATCTTGCGCGAGGTCATTGCGGCGGCGGAACTACTGGAAAAGGATTTCGGCGTAGCATCAGACATCTGGAGCGTGACCAGTTTCAACGAATTGCGCCGCGACGGGTTGGATTGCGAGCGCTGGAACATGCTGCAT
>MGWZ01000119.1:4660-7469 GCA_001801175.1 Gallionellales bacterium RIFCSPLOWO2_02_FULL_57_47
CTGGAACATGCTGCATCCCGAAGCCAAGCCGCGCATCAGCCATGTCGAACAATGCCTCGCAGGGCGCGATGGCCCGGTGATCGCCGCCACCGATTACATGAAGAGCTATGCCGACCAGATTCGCGGCTTTGTGCAAAAAACCTATACCGTGCTGGGCACGGACGGCTTTGGCCGTTCGGACACGCGCGAGAAGCTGCGCCGCTTCTTCGAAGTGGATCGCGGCTATATCGCCGTCGCCGCATTGAAAGCGTTGGCCGGGGAAGGCACAATCAAGACCGGCGAAGTCGGCAGGGCAATCGGGTTGTACCGGATCGATCCAGATAAACCCAACCCGGCGACCGTTTAAGGTCAGGAATAATACGTGGCAGAACTTAAAAAAATATTGGTACCGGACATCGGCAACTTCAAGGGCGTAAACGTCATCGAAGTGTTCGTCAAGGCGGGCGACACGATCAGGGCGGAAGACGCGCTCATCACCCTGGAAACCGACAAGGCGGCAATGGATGTGCCGTCGCCCTACTCCGGCGTGATAAAGGAAATGAAGATCAAGGCCGGCGATAAGGTGTCGCAGGGATCGGTGATTTTGCTGCTGGAAAGCAGCGATGCGGCGCCGACCATGCAGCCGGTTGCCGTAGCGCCTGTGCTCCCCCCCTCTCCCCAACCCTCTTCCGCAAGGGGAGAGGGGGGAACACCGGCGCAAGCCCTCCCTGTTCCCGCTACCGCATCGACGGCTACCAAGGCACATGCCAGCCCCGCGATCCGCCGCTTCGCGCGCGAGCTCGGCGTGGATTTGGCACAGGTCAGAGGCAGCGGCGAAAAAGGGCGCGTGACAAAAGACGATGTGCAGAATTTCGTCAAAGCCGCACTGGCGCAGCCGCGCGATGCGACAGGCAGCGGCTTGCGGATCGCGGAAATGCCGGTCGTAGATTTTGCCCAGTTCGGTGTTGTCGAAACTAGGCCGCTGTCGCGCATCCAGAAGCTCTCCGGGGCAAACCTGCATCGCAACTGGGTGAGCATCCCGCATGTCACGCAATTCGACGAGGCCGATATCACCGAAATGGAGGCATTCCGCAAACAGTTGGGCGAGGAGTATGCGCAACAGGGCATCAAGATCACCCCGTTGGCGTTCCTGCTCAAGGCGGTGATGGAAGCCTTGCAGCACTTTCCGGACTTCAATGCCTCGCTGGATGCCGGAGGCGAGAATCTGATCCTGAAAAAATATTGTCACATCGGCGTGGCGGTGGATACACCGGACGGCCTGATGGTGCCGGTGCTGCGCGACGTGGATTGCAAAGGTATCGTGCAGCTCGCCAAGGAGCTCGGCGAGATCAGCGCGCGGGCGCGCGATAAAAAGCTCTCGGCCGCCGACATGCAGGGCGGCTGTTTTACCATTTCCAGCCTCGGTGGAATCGGCGGCACGGCCTTCACGCCGATCATCAACGCGCCGGAAGTGGCGATCCTCGGCGTGTCGAGATCATGCATGAAGCCGGTATACCGGAACGGCGAATTCGTGCCGCGCCTGATGCTGCCGCTGGCGCTGTCCTACGATCATCGCGTGATCGACGGCGCGTCCGCCGCGCATTTCACCGTTTACCTCTCACAAATACTGGCGGACATCCGCCGCCTGGCCCTGTAATCGATGAACAACAAACCTGTAGGTATATTTGGCGGCACTTTCGACCCGGTTCATTACGGGCATTTAAGGCTTGCCGAGGAAATGCTGGAGCTGGCGAATCTCCGCCAGATCCGTTTCATTCCCACCGGGACGCCGCCGCACCGCAATGCGCCGCAGGTATCCGCGCAGCACCGCAGCGCGATGGTGCAACTGGCCATCGCCGATCAGCCCGCTTTCATGCTGGATGACCGCGAAGTCAGACGCACCACACCTTGCTACACGGTGAACACGTTGCGCGAACTGCGCGCCGACCTGGGAGTCGCTCAACCGCTGTGCCTGCTGATGGGCGGCGACGCATTCCTGCAATTGCACACTTGGCACGAATGGGAGCAATTGTTCGAACTGGCGCATATCGTGGTCGGTTATCGCCCCGGCTTTACTATCGATGAGCGCATCCACAGCGCGACGGCGGAACTGCAACAGCACTATCAGCAGCGCCTGTGTACGGCGGATGATTTATCCCGGCGCCCATTCGGCGGCATCGCCGAACTGGCGATACCGAAACTGGAGATTTCCGCCACCGACATCCGCCGCCGCGTGGCGGAAAACCGCACCATCCGCTACCTGCTGCCCAACGCGGTGGCAAACTACATTCATCAACACCACTTATATACCCATGCTGACTACTAAAGAAAAAACCCAAGCCGTTGTTGCCGCACTCGAAGAAATCAAGGCTAATGACATCACCGTGATCGACACCAGCAAGCTCAGCTCGATGTTCGAGCGCATGGTCATCGCCAGTGCTCAATCTACCCGGCAGACCAAGGCGCTTGCCGACAATGTGGCATCCAAGCTCAAAGAGCTTGGCGAACACATCTATGGCCGCGAAGGCGAAGACAGCGGCGAGTGGATACTGGTGGATCTGGGCGAAGTGCTGGTGCATATCATGCAGCCCGCCATCCGCGATTATTACAACCTCGAAGAGCTGTGGAGCAAGGCGCAGTCGGCGCGCCCAAAGTTGGCCAAGACTCCAGACTAGGATGCAGCATGCTGTACTCCTGCCGCTTGTAAAATGAAGCTGCTCATCGTATCGGTAGGGCACAAGATGCCGGATTGGATCACTTCCGGTTTCAACGAATACGCCAAGCGGATGCCGCGCGAGATGAAAATCGAGCTGATCGAAATCAAACCCGA
>MGWZ01000120.1 GCA_001801175.1 Gallionellales bacterium RIFCSPLOWO2_02_FULL_57_47
ATCGAAAAAGTCGGGCTCAAAAGGCTGACAAAGTGGAAAAAATTGGACGCTGATTAGTGGAAAGTATTGGGCGCTGTTTGACAATTTATGGCAAAGGCCGCAAAGTCTTTGAAGCTTTTGGGGCGAATTCGCCAAGAAATTGAACAAGGAGAAGACAAGGTCAAGGGTGCCACCTATGGCGAATCATATTTCGCCGGAAAATTGTTAGACGATGTCATTACGAAAATGAAAAGGCAAACGGTCAATGCTGGAGAACTTTGACATTTTTGATGGGGACGCAGATGTCTATTTCGACCCTCTGGTGATGCCCAGACTACGCCCCGCAACTATTTTGTATGATCTTGAACCAATCGGGGTAGGAACTGGCGCGTGCGAGTCTTTGCGGGGCTACTTTGACAGGCTAGCGGATTCCCACAGGGTAAACCCTACTGCTTTGATTGAAGATGTTATTGCTCAACACTTAAGAGGGCTGCCGGGATATTCGATTCGCATCACTACTCGGAGTAAACAATTATCTCGCCATTTCATCTCGGGTGGTGCTTCAACAGAAAGCATAACCAAGGTGCTGGTTAAGCTAACTGGTGTTCAAGAATTGGATTCGTGCACTATGCTACCAACCAGAGGGATTATCGGGACAAGAGGCCTAATTAGAAGTCGCAGCTGCCATTGCCCTCTGTGCTTTCAGGCGGTAAAGTCAAAACCAAGATATGCACAGCTTCTTTGGGAAGTAGAATGTGTTACAGCATGCCCTATTCACAACATAAAATTTGTTGAATCAGTATGTGGTGCTGAACGTAGTGTTTACACACACAAACCCCAGAAAAAACTTCTCTCGGGGGTTTGTTCAAAATGCGGAAGTATTGGCTACTGCTGCCGAAACGATACGGTTACTACCGCATCAAGTGTTGAAATATGGAAAGCTCAGCAAGTAGCCGAGTTGATTTTGCACCTTCCTAAAGCGGCAACGATTTTTTCGCAGGAACGCACGATTTATGGATTGAAGGAGCTTGTAACAAAATCCACAAATGGAGTGAGTGCCATAGTTGCTAATAACGCAGGAATATATAAATCCGTTCTGTGGGGATGGATGAACGGACGGTTTCCACCTAATCTGCCACAGTTACTAGATATCTGTTTATCGACAGGCGTCTCCTTGGTCAGCGTACTAAAGGGAGAGCCATCAGAATGTGAATGCCCGAGGCAGATTTCAATAATTAGGGCAAAACCCAGAAAAGACAGAGCCAGTTACGAAGAAAGGGAAAGTGCACTGCGCCAAGCTCTGTCTGCGACACCGTCTATCAGTATTGCTGCAGTGGCACGCAAACTAAAGTTGCACAGAACGACACTGATAGGTCAATTTCCTGAATTGGCTACTCGCATAATTAAGCGATTTAGTGAATTCCGAAAAGAATCGAGTGTTAACCGTCGTCAGCATGACTTAGAAGTTGCAGGAGCAATGATAAAAAAATTGAGGGATGCCGGAGTTCCATGCACCCATAGAAATTTCAGTAAACTTACAAACCAATATCTTCTGCCCGAGACTTCATTATGGGTGGCTCTTAGGAAGCTGCTCTCTGAGGAGTGACTCAAGTATGTAAGTTAGATGGCTAACTGTGTGGAGGAAATTAAGCATAACGTGTCGCTAATTCCAATTAAGCATAACGTGTCATTCGCGACAATTTATACTTAATTCCACACAATACAGCAGACTGCGGGGGTTTGTTTGGCGGAGGGCGTGAGATTCGAACTCACGAAGGGCGCGAACCCTTGCCAGTTTTCAAGACTGGTGCCTTCAACCGCTCGGCCAGCCCTCCATAATTGTTTGTTTCTCGGAACGACTTGCCAGTTTTGGCTCCGACATAACCTGAAGGTTAGTGTCTGCGCCGCAATAAGCCCGCTGTGCGGGCGTATAGTCAAGACTGGTGCATTCAACCGCTCTGCCAGCCCTCCGAGGCCGCGCATTCTGAACCAAGCCGCTGACCATGTCCAGAAAAAAGCCGCTGCGTCCGGAAAAAAGCTAACCGCGTATGCAGTCTGCCCAGTTGTTGGGCGTTTCGAAGAGGCGGACTCTCTCCAGGCGCAGGTGGTTGCCGTAGGTGTCCTGATAAGCGGGCTCGAGAATGTCGAAAGCGACTTGCGCGAGATTTTCTGCGGTTGGCACGACATCGAGAATGACGGTTCGGTGATTCGGCAGGCTTGCCAGAAAATCGCACACCGCCTTGTCGCCGCGATACGCGAGGAAAGCGTGATCCCACCCGTCAACCAGCTTTTCCCTGGCGATGCGCTTGACGTCGGCGAAATCCATCACCATCCCCTGTTCGGATGTCCCTTCGTTGGCGATGATATCGCCGGATAAAGTGATCTCAATTGCGTAGCGATGCCCGTGCAGGTGCCTGCACTGGCTGTTGTGGTTGGGAATACGATGTCCGGCATCGAATTCCAGGCGGCGTGTAATGAACATATTGTTTTGCTGGGTTATCGTGGCGCGGATTATACCCTGTCAGATTTTCAGGGCACCAGCGCGTAGCAGAAATTCATGCCGCGCCTGCTCATCTCGATCCGCCCCGTAGCGCAATGCGCTGTAGCGCGTGGCGAGATCGTGAAAGGCATCGGCAAGCTCGGGGCGCACGGCGGCAATGCGTGCCGCATAGTCAAGCGCGCCTTCGTGTGCGGCGCGCGGCAGACCGGCTTTCGCCAATTTGCGGCACAGTTTGAGCCATGCGGCCTGCACTTTGTCGGGCTGGCGCTTGATCAGGTGGCGCAGCATGAACAGCGCAAACAGCGCGATCACTACCCCCAAGCCGGATGCCATATTAAGAGCCAGTTTTTGCCAGGTGACGGATTCCATGCCGAGGCGGGTCAGGAAAGCGAATTGGCGTTCGGTGTCATAGCCCAGCACCCACTGGTTCCACTGGTTGGCAAGCGCGTCCCAGTTCAGGCGCAGGTCGCGCATCCATTGCGGCGGATTGCGCGCCATGAAGGGCAGGGCGGACGTATTGGATATCGCGGCAGACAGGCCGCTTTCCAGGCGTGCCGGCGCGATAGCACCGGTCGGGTCAACGCGCACCCAGCCTTGGTTTTTCAGCCAGACTTCCGCCCAGGCATGGGCATCGGATTGGCGCACGATGTAGTAGTTGCCGACATCGTTGAATTCGCCGCCCAGATAGCCGGTCACCACGCGCGCAGGGACGTTAGCGGCGCGCATCAGGAACACGAAGGATGAAGCGTAGTATTCGCAGAATCCCTGCTTGCTGCCAAACAGGAAATCATCCACGCTGTGGACGCCGAGCAACGGCGGTTCGAGTGTGTACTGGAAGCCCTGCTGGTTGAAATAGGACAGTGCGGTACGCACGACAGCATCATCATTCGCGCTGTTGGCGCGCCATTCTGCGGCAAGTTGTTGCGCGCGCGGATTGAATTGGCCGGGAATCTGCAAGCCGCGCTGAAGCTGCCGTGTTGCTTCCTGCAAATTGGCGCGATAGCCGAGATTCGAGCGTGCCGCGTAGCGCAGCCGCGCATTTACCGGCTCCTTGCGCATCAACTGAAAGTCGTAAGTGAGTGTGGCCTGCACGGAAAGCTTGTCCGGCATTTCGAGTGCAAACAGCCAGGTTTTGTTGTGCGGCTCCAGCGTGACGATGTAATCGGTCTGCTGGCCGAGGTCGGTGAATTGCGGCGCGACGGTGAGCGCGGTTCTGCCGGGCGTCCAGGTGCGCCCGTCAAATTCCCACAGCACCGGTCCGCGCCAGTACATCTGGTTGCGGGGCGGCGGTTTCCCGTTGTAGCTGACGCGAAACGCCACCGCATCGGACAGGCTCAAGCGGCTCAAACTGCCCGGCGACATCTTGTCATCCAGCCCGCTGCTGGCATACGCATCCTGCGGCAAGCCCCACAGCGGCCCCTGCACGCGCGGGAACAGAATGAACAGGATCAGCGTGAGCGGAAGCGCTTGCAGCAACAGCACAGCCGCGATGCGCAAGCGCGGCTTGAGTGCGATGTTTTGCGCCTGCAGGTGCACCCATGTCGTTACGATCACCATCAAAGCGGCGAGCATGTACAGCGCGGTAGGAATGCTCTGCGAGTAAAAAAAATTGGTGATGATGATGAAGCAGGCCAGATAGATCAGCGCCATCGCGTCGCGCGGTTTGCGCAGTTCCATCAGCTTGAGCGCGGCGAGCAGCATCAGCAGAGTGACGCCGACCTCCCGTCCGAACAGAGTGCGGAAGTTGACCGCGATCCCGCCTATGCCGGCAAAGGTGATCAGCATCAGCAGCCAGCGTTTCGGCAGCGGGTCGTCGCTCCGACACGGTGGGGCGGAGCCCTCTGGTGCGGGAGGAGAGACTGGGCGGCCATTCCCGCAATCGGCTCGCTTCGCGAGTAACGTGTCATGGCCGCCGCTGTAGGCAAGATAAGCCCGCCACAGCAGCAGGCCCAGGCACAAGCTACTGACCCATAGCGGCAGATGCTCGGCGTGCGGCGCGATGACCATCAGGATGCTGAGCAGGAGTCCGTAGGTGAGATGCTTGCTCATGATTTCCCTCTTCTTCTGCTTGTCTCCAACTTGTGGGAGAGGTCACAGTCGTCAATTTTTCGCTTGAATTGAATCCCATGAATCTGTGTGTGGTGTGTGGTGAGATCGGGCGTATGGCAATACGCCCTTCGGTATGAGGTTCATGGGTAGGGGGTGGGGAGAGGGACGTTCTGCTGCGGCAGATTGAACAGCGCGATCCGGTGCAGGCATTCATCCCGATGCGCCGTGCCATTGTCGGGCGGCAGTTCGCCGCCCGGCAAACGCAGCCCATAGTGCAGACCCTGCGCTTCGGCATCCAGCACCCAGCGCGCCATGCGCGATAATTTTTCATCTTCGCTGCGATCCGGGGCGTCTGAAAAATCCAGCCACAATTCCTCGCCGACCGGCGTGGAGAATTGCTTTACCTGCAAGCCGCGTTCGCGCGCATAGGCTTTCCACGAGATGCGCGGCAAGGGATCGCCCGCGACGTAAGTTCGCAACCCGGCAAAATCGTCATCGCCGGTAATGCTGCGCTTGCCGGTGCCGCCCGGTGAATTGCCGAACGGCAGCGGCGCATCGCTCAAGGGCTTTGGATAAACCAGGCAACGCGTATCGAAGTGCAGATACGACCAGGAGTAAAACAATCCTAGCGGAAATTCGGTATACAGCGTCAGGCGGCCCATTTCCAGCCAGCCGCGCTTTGTGGCGGCCAGCGGGAATGCAACCACGCTGTCCTGCCGGGCGGGGACATCGAAGCAGGTGATGCGGCGATTGCTGTTGCGCTGCCGCCACAGACGGAACGCCGCGATGTGGCCTATGGTTTTACCGGCGCGTATTTCTTTGGAAAGCTGTTCTTTTGTGGGAATGCCGTCGCCGTTGCTTTCGCGCAGCCCCCGCAAGGAGGACGCCGCGAGGTGACCAACGGCTTCGCCGTTACCTCCGCGCAGGCAAAGCTGGTAGCGCGGCAGTTTGCTGCGGTTATGGAAGTGCAATATGAATTGCGCGGTTTCCCCGCTGAACACCGCATCGGCACGGCCGGGGCTGATCTCCAAATGTGCCAGATTGCGGAAGGCGTGCAGCATCGACATCACCGCCATCATTGCCAGCAGAAAGGTCAGGACATAGCCGAGGCTGAGGTTGTAGTTGATGTCGCCGAGCAGCATCAGCACCAGCACAAGGGCGAGCATGAATCCCTGTCTGGTGGGGATAATGAAGATGCGGCGTTGCGTGAGCGTGACCGTGCCATGCTCGATTTTTGGGCGGAACAGCCAGTTGCGAAAACGGGTTATTAACCTGGTTAGCATGGTGTTATGTCCTCACCTCTTTCGCCTTTGGCAGCACCATTCCGAAAGGGTGCGCGGATTACGGAATCGCCACAGCCTCAACCAACTCCCGCACCAGCACATCGCTGTTTTGTTTCGAGTATTCGCCGACCGCCTGCAGGCGGTGGCTGACCACGCCGGGCAGCACGGCTTGCACATCTTCGGGAAGCACGGCATCGCGCTCATCCAGCAAAGCCCAGGCACGTGCGGCGGACAGCAGCGCGAGCCCGGCGCGCGGCGACAGGCCGTGGGTGTAGCGCGCCGACTCGCGCGTTTGGCGCAGGATGGCTTGAACGTAGTCGAGCAGTGCTGGGGAGACAAACACCTCCCGGACACGCTTTTGCAGCGCGAGCAGTTCGCTGCTTTCCATTTGCGGGCTGAGCTGGGCGACGATCTCGCGCCTGTCCACGCCGGATAACAAACCGCGCTCGGCTTGCGCGTCGGGATAGCCCATCTGGATGCGCATCAAAAACCGGTCGAGCTGCGACTCCGGCAGCGGGAACGTGCCGACCTGATGCGCCGGGTTCTGCGTGGCGATGACGAAAAAAGGAGAGGGCAGGGCGCGCGTCTTCCCTTCGATGGTCACCTGCTGCTCCTCCATCGCTTCGAGCAGCGCGCTCTGCGCCTTGGGCGTGGCGCGATTGATTTCATCCGCCAGTATCATTTGCGCGAAAATCGGGCCGGGATGGAACTCGAACTTGCCGCTGTCGCGCTGATACACCGACACGCCGAGGATGTCGGCAGGCAGCAGGTCGCTGGTGAACTGGATGCGCTGGAACTGCAAGCCCAGGGTGTGAGACAGAACATGTGCCAGCGTCGTCTTGCCGACCCCGGGCATATCCTCGATAAGCAAATGGCCGCGCGCCAGCAGACAAGTGAGCGCGAGCCGGATTTGCCGGGGTTTGCCGAGGATGATTTTTTCGGCTTGCTGGATGACGTCGCGCAGAGATTGGCTCATGTTGTACCCGGCTTAATAAGGATTGCGGCAACCACTTTGCGATCTTCAGCGACCAGTATGTTGTAGGTGCGACAGGCCGCCGGAGTGGTCATGAACTCAACGCCGATGCCCGCATCGGCCAGCGCGCGATACAGGCGCGGATGGGGGAAGCGTTGCGTTGCGCCGGTGCCGAGCAACAGCACGTCCGGTTTGAAGTCGAGAAAATAGGCAAAATGCGCTTCAGTCAATTCGTCAAATCCGGCGGCAGTCCAGTCGCAGCGAACCTCTCCAGCCAGCACAACGATGCTGCGATCATAGCGTTCGCCGTTGACCATGACGTGATCCGTGCCATGGGCGGTGAACAGTTTGGTGTCGCCGAGATTGGTCAGTTGCAGTTTCAAGATAACCTCGCTTGTGTGCGGCATGAATGTCGGGAGTTTAGGGTTTGGCGCCGGATGCGTCAAACCGCGGCGGCATGCGCCGTAGCCTGGATGCAGGCCGAAGGCCGAAATCCGGGGTGAGGGTGAGCGTGCCCGGGGATGATCTGGATTGCAGAGCCTTTCATCAGGATTGCGCTTGCTTCAGACAAGCACCAACATGCTGAACGCTGTGATGCAACTAATACAGGGGACGATCGGGGAGGCTGCTTCCTGTCGGATACTGCAAGGGCACTACAGAAATTGAAGCATTGATAGTTTAATAATTTCTATTTGGTCGCACATCTGGCAAATGAGCTACACTGATCGAAGTGCTGTTAATTACGCCAGGCTGCTGAATTCTGATTTTTGAAGTTGAAGTGCGCAGCTCCACCGGGTAAGTAATGGCTTGATCGCTCCAACCCATCCAAAGGTATTCGGGGAGATAGCGGACAAAGCGGACAAAGCGGTAAGTGTTGCTGGGATCAAGTTCCTGCTTCAGCTTGCTGGCGCTTTCCTGATAACCTTCCCGCGAGATTTCCCTGCCTTTCAGAATGCTGGCCCATGCGATTGCCAGCCCGGCTTCAACCGCATGCGCCGAGTTGGCGTAATAGATGATGCCCGCACCCAGCGCCGATCCGGCTGTGCCCACGACCAGGCCCGCGCTGGTGGTGGCGGCGATCTTCCCGCCGGCGATGGTGCTGCTGAGCGCTGCTTTTCCGCCGTAAGCGGAATCAAGGATCAGCTCGTGCAGCTCGCTCTCGCGCGCCAAATGGCGTTGGTACCATTTGTTCGCATCAGGGGAGAGATGCGGCACAATCACGATACCGCGCTGGTCGGCAATGGCGAGCGGACTCTTGCGCCCGCGCAGCGCGAAACTGATCTTGCGTTCCGAGCGCAAAGGGTTAACCGTCAACTCGGGGGCCCACACCGGCTCCGGTCCCGGTCCGCCCAGCACCAGAAATAAATTGGCGGGAGGCTGGCTGCGCTCGGCCAGCTCTTTGGCCCAGGCGAGGCTGTTATCCATGAACCATGCCGCCCGCAAATCCACTTGCGCCTCTTGCCACTCTCCGCACATGGTCCACAACCCGGCCAGGAACAGGCGCATGGCCGGGTCGTCGAAGTGCCCCTCCGGGCTCCACGGCAGCGACAACAGGCTGCCGGCGATGCGCGCTTCCACGCAGGCGTCAGTGTATTTTCCCTGCAGCGAATATCCCCAGCTCAACAGGAAGTGCAGCCAGATCACTTCATGCTCGGAGGCGTAATAATCCTCGGGCGTCTGCACATAGAAAAAAGTCCGCGACTCGCGCGTGACATGGTAGCGCACCCGTTTTTCAAGTATCTCCGCCTGTCTTTGCAGCCCTTTTATTTGTGGCTTGCCCTGGATCAGCGACAGGTAACCCTTTTCCACCGTGGTGATAAAAGTGCCATCCTCTGCCTTGCGCGGAAAATTCAGCAGCGCACCGTCGGCATCGCCCCGCAAAAAATCCTGCTGGCTTTTCTGGTAGTCCAGCCTGGCAAGCAGGCTGTTCTGGCTGCATCCCGACCCCAGCAGTGCCAGCACCAGCAGGCAAATTGCATTAAATGGATTCGGTTTCGCTTGATGTATTTGTATTTTGCCTCTCCAGTTGATACCCAAAGCATGCTTGCGCTTCGATGCCAGCATCCGGTTTGAAACGCGCGCTGAACGGCATGACATTTGCTGTGCGGGGGCGGCGCGGGTAAAATCGCACTCTTTGCAGCTTCGCGGCGAATTCTAGCATTGTGCATTTTGCAGCGTTCGGGCAAATCGAGTAAATATCCAGAGTAAATACATAGTGAAGCCAATATTAAAATCGACCAAGCTTTCCAACGTGTGCTACGACATCCGCGGGCCGGTGATGGAACGCGCCAAGCAGATGGAGGAGGAGGGCCAGCGCATCATCAAGCTGAACATCGGCAATCTTGCGCCGTTCGGTTTCGAGGCGCCGGAGGAAATCCAGCAGGACGTGATCCTCAACCTGCCGAATTCGTCCGGCTACTCCGATTCCAAGGGCATGTTCGCGGCGCGCAAGGCGATCATGCATTACTGCCAGGCCAAGAAAATCGCCGGTGTCGGGCTGGAGGACATCTACATCGGCAACGGCGCATCGGAACTGATCGTGATGGCGATGCAGGGGCTGCTCAACACCGGCGACGAGGTGCTGGTGCCCGCGCCGGATTATCCGCTGTGGACGGCAGCGGTCACGCTGGCGGGCGGTACGCCGCGCCATTACATCTGCGACGAGCAGAACGAGTGGATGCCGGATCTGGCCGACATACGCAGCAAGATCACGCCGAACACGCGTGCCATCGTCATCATCAATCCGAACAATCCGACCGGCGCGCTGTATTCCGACGACATCCTGAAAGAAATCATCCGGATCGCGCGCGAACACGAACTCATCGTCTTTGCCGACGAGATCTACGACAAGATGCTGTACGACGGCGCGACGCACACCTCGATGGCCTCGCTGGCTGACGATGTGCTGTTCATCACGATGAACGGCCTGTCCAAAAACTACCGTGCCTGCGGCTATCGCGCCGGCTGGATGGTGGTATCGGGCGAGAAGAAGCACGCGCAGGATTACATCAACGGGCTGACTATCCTGGCCTCAATGCGCTTGTGTTCCAACGTGCCCGGACAATTTGCGATCCAGACCGCGCTGGGCGGTTATCAGAGCATCAACGATCTGGTCGCGCCGGGCGGCCGACTGTGCAAGCAGCGCGACCTCGCTTACCAGCTGCTCACGGCAATTCCCGGTGTGACCTGCGTCAAGCCGAAGGCCGCGCTGTATCTGTTTCCGCGCCTCGACCCGAAAATTTATCCGATCGAGGATGACCAGCAGTTCATTCTGGAATTGCTGGAAACCGAGAAGGTGCTGGTGGTGCAGGGCAGCGGTTTCAACTGGATACACCAGGACCATTTCCGCATCGTATTCCTGCCGAATGCCGATGACCTGACCGAAGCGATCGGGCGCATCGCAAGGTTTTTGGAAAGCTACCGCAAGCGGCATGGGACATAAGCTTGTAGCTCGTAGCCTGTAGCGGGTAGCTTGTAGCAAACCACTACTCAGCTTCTCGCTACCCGCTACAGGCTACTGGCTCAATATCTAAACAATCAGGAACTCAAATGAAACCAATCAACGTAGGACTCCTCGGCATCGGCACGGTCGGCGGCGGCACTTTCACCGTGTTGCAGCGCAATGCGGAAGAGATTGCGCGCCGCGCCGGGCGCCCGATACGCATCACCGTGGTGGCGGACAAGAATCTGGAGCTGGCGAAGCAAGTCACCGGCGGTACATGCCGTTTGACCGACGATGCTTTCGCCGTGGTGAGCGACCCGGAAGTAGACATCGTCGTCGAGCTGATCGGCGGCTGCGGTGTGGCGAAAGAACTGGTGCTGAAAGCGATCGCGAACGGCAAGCATGTGGTCACCGCGAACAAGGCATTGCTGGCGCTGCACGGCAACGAAATTTTCAAGGCGGCGCAGGACAAGGGCGTGATGGTCGCATTCGAGGCGGCGGTGGCCGGCGGCATCCCGATCATCAAGGCGCTGCGCGAAGGCTTGAGCGCGAACCGTATCCAGTGGATCGCCGGCATCATCAACGGCACGACCAATTTCATTCTGTCCGAGATGCGCGACAAGGGGCTGAGCTTCGACACCGTGCTGAAAGAGGCGCAGCGCCTGGGCTACGCCGAGGCCGATCCGACGTTCGATATCGAGGGCGTGGACGCGGCGCACAAGATCACCATTCTTTCCGCGTTGGCTTTCGGCATCCCGATGCAGTTCGACAAGGCCTACATCGAAGGCATTTCCAAACTGGACGCAACCGATATCAAATACGCTGAACAGCTCGGCTACCGCATCAAGCTGCTGGGCATCACCAAGCGCATGCCGGAAGGCGTGGAGCTGCGCGTGCATCCGACCCTGATCCCGTCAAAACGCCTGATCGCCAATGTCGAAGGCGCGATGAACGCGGTGCTGGTGCAGGGCGATGCGGTCGGCGCGACGCTCTATTACGGCAAGGGCGCGGGCGCGGAACCCACCGCCAGCGCGGTGATCGCCGATCTGGTCGATGTCACGCGTATGCACACCGCCGACCCGGAGCATCGTGTGCCGCATCTTGCGTTCCAGCCGGACCAGTTGTCCGATCTGGCTATCCTGCCGATGGGCGAAGTCACTACCAGCTACTACCTGCGCCTGCGCGTGCAGGACAAACCGGGTGTGCTGGCGGACATCACCCGCATCCTCGCCGACGAGCAGATTTCCATCGACGCGGTAATCCAGAAGGAGCCGGCCGAAGGCGAAGACCAAACCGACCTGATCATGCTCACCCATCAGACGCGCGAGAAACGCATCAACGCTGCGATTGCCAGAATGGAAGCGCTGCCGATAGTGGCGGGCAAGGTGACGCGCCTACGGCTGGAACAGCTTGGTTAAGATAATACCAACATGAAACACACCGGAAGCCGCAGGGTGCAATAAGCGTAGCGCATTGCACCGAATGTTTTGCCGTACATGCGGCGCAATGCCCGTTGGTTATTGCGCCCTACCGTTGAGGAATTTACCGAATGAAATACACCAGCACCCGCGGCGGGATGGCCGCAAAACCCTTTACCGAAATCCTGCTCGGCGGCCTGGCCGACGACGGCGGTCTGGCGGTTCCCGACCACTATCCGAAACTGAGCAAATCCGAGTTTGCTGCGATGCGCGGCATGAATTACCGCGAACTGGCGTTCGAGGTGATCAGCCGTTTCGCCACCGACATTCCGGCGGACGATCTCAAGGCCATCATCAATAAAACCTACACCGCCAAAACTTTCGGCAGCGATGTGATCACGCCGCTCAAGACGCTGGAGCCCGGCCTGCACATCCTCGGTCTGTCCTGCGGCCCGACGCTGGCATTCAAGGACGTCGCGATGCAGTTGCTCGGCAACCTGTTCGAGTACGCCTTGGCCAAAGACCACGCCGAACTGAACATCCTCGGCGGCACTTCCGGCGACACCGGCTCGGCGGCGGAATACGCGATGCGCGGCAAGCGCGGCATCCGCGTGTTCATGCTGTCGCCGCTGGGCAAGATGAGCCCGTTCCAAACCGCGCAGATGTACTCGCTGCAAGACCAGAACATTTTCAACATCGCGGTCACCGCGCCGTTCGATACCTGCCAGGACATGGTGAAAGCCGTGTCGAACGACCTGGACTTCAAGGAAAAATATCACATCGGCACGGTCAACTCGATCAACTGGGCGCGGGTCGTCGCGCAGGCGGTTTACTATTTCCAGACTTATTTCGCGCTGACCAAGACCAACGACGAGCAGGTTTCCTTCGCCGTGCCGTCAGGCAATTTCGGCAACGTGTGCGCCGGGCACATCGCGCACCAGATGGGCCTGCCTATCGCGAAGCTGATCGTCGCGACCAACGAGAACGATGTGCTCGATGAATTCTTCAGGACCGGCATTTATCGTCCGCGCCCGGAAACGATGCACACCAGCAGCCCGTCGATGGATATCACCAAGGCCTCCAACTTCGAGCGTTTTGTCTATGACCTGGTCGGACGCGACCCGCAAATTCTAAAAGGCCTGTGGCAGCAACTGGAAAGAGATGGTTATTTCGATTTGAGCCAGACGCCCTATTTTGCCAGGGTGCAGGAATTCGGGCTGGCTTCCGGCGCCAGCAAGCATGCCGACCGTATCGCCACGATCCGCCGCGTTCATCAGCAGTACGGCGTGGTCATCGACCCGCATACGGCTGACGGCATGAAGGCCGGGCTGGAACACCGCGAGGCCGGTATTCCGCTGGTGTGCCTGGAAACCGCGCTGCCAGCCAAGTTCGAGGAAACCATCCGCGAGGCACTGGGGCAGGACCCGCAACGCCCGGCCGGTTACGAAAACATTGAAAGCCTGCCGCAACGTTTCGACACGCTGCCGCCGGACGTCGCGCAGCTCAAGGCATTCATCGCTGCACGCGTTCCGCAGTAAATCACATCCTGAGTTGGCGCACTGCGGCAAGAGCGGCCAGCGAGCAGCTTGTTCACAGGTGAGCGGTAAACGCCTTGTCCGGCGGGAATTGACCCGGCAGCCCCGGTATCGCCCTCTTGCCGTTAAATAAGAGTGTGCTAATATACGCGCATTGTGTATTCCAAGGAGTCATAAAGATGCCCAGCAACACCATCAAGGAAATTGATGCTTCCGAACTTGCCAAGTGGGTGAATGATGCCACGCATGACCTGCGCGTGATCGACGTGCGCCAGATGCAGGAGATTGCGATGGGCACGGTGCCCAGGGCGGAACCACTTCCGTTGCACACACTGCCTGCAAAAGTCCACGAACTGTCACGTGAGGAAAAAATGGTCATGGTGTGCCGCAGTGGCGCCCGGTCAGCGCAAGCCTGCATGTTTCTCCAGCAACAGGGCTTTTCCAACGTGTACAACCTGCGTGGCGGAATGATGGGCTGGGTGCAGAGCGGGTTTCCTGCTGCGCAACTGGCCTGAGCTTTCATTCCATTTCCCAATCAATAGAGCAAAAATGTAGGGCGGGTTCTACCCGCCAGATAATGCTGACGGGCATAGCCCGGCCTATGATTTATTTTCCGTTTGAAAGCGAATTAGGCGCACACGCGAAGAGCCAACCCTTTCAGATACGCGCCTTCCGGGAAGCTGAGCAGCACCGGATGATCGGCGCTGGCGTGCAGGTAATGGATGATTTGCGCGTCCACACCGGCATCGAGCGCGGCTCCGGCGATGATTTTCTGGAACAGGTCTTCGCTGATTCCGCCGGAGCAGGAGTAGGTGGCGAGCAGGCCGCCCGGCCTGAGCAGCTTGAACCCGAGCAGGTTGATGTCCTTGTAGCCGCGCGCGGCCTTTTCGGCGAACGCGGCGGTGGGCGCGAACTTGGGCGGGTCGAGGATGATGAAGTCGAAGGTGCGGCCCTGGTCGCGCAGTTTGCGCAGCGCCTGGAATACATCCGCTTCCTGCCATTCGGCGCGGGTTAAGTCCAAACTGTTGAGCGCCAGATTCTCTGCCGCGATGCGCAATGCGTCGCCGGACGCGTCGATCGACAGCACCGATTTCGCGCCGCCGCGCAACGCATAAAGCGAGAAGCCGCCGGTGTAGCAGAAGCAATTCAATACGTCCTTGTCATGCGCCAAGTTTCAGTCAGCGCGCGGTTGTCGCGCTGGTCGAGATAGAAGCCGGTCTTTTGCCCTGCTGCCACATCCACCTTGAAGCGCAGGCCGTGTTCGATTACTTCCACGCTTTCCGGCAACGTGCCGCGCAGCACGCCGTTGCGCGTTTCCAGGCCTTCCAGAGTGCGCGAATCAGAATCGGAGCGTTCGTAGATGCACACCGGATTGCATAGTTCCTGCAGAATATCGGCGCAGGTGTCGCGCCAGCGTTCCGCCCCCGCGCTGCCGACCTGCATCACCAGCACATCGCCGTACCGGTCGACGACCAGCCCCGGCAGGCCGTCGGATTCGGCGTGGATCAGGCGCATCCCGTTGCTTTCGTCACCCAGTTTCAATTCGCGCCGCGCCGCCAGCGCATTGGCAACTCGGCGGCGAAAAAACTCCGCGTCGATGCTTTCCTCTTCACGCCACGACCAGATGCGCGCGGTGATTTGCGAAGCGGCGTTGTACGCCGCCCAGGCGAGAAAATTTCCCGAAGCATCGCGTACCGGCAATGTGTCGCCGCTGAGCGGCGCGCCATCGACGCGCTCGACCGCGCCGGAAAACACCCACGGGTGGCGGCGCAGCAGGGATTTTTCGCGGCCCACTTTGAGAGTGATGCCGGGTTCCGCAGTGGCGGAACCAGCCTGGAGTTGCGGCGCGCCACGCGGAGTGGTTTTCAGCTGGTCAGGGGATTTTTTATCGCGCTTTATTCTATTGCGGAAATCTTTGTTCCCCAGAGATGGGCGGTGTGGTGTGGAAGGTGATCTGGGCTTCTGGCTGGTCATGTTTTTTCTTGGGTTTTCTTCTTGGCGCGCGGATGGGCCGCGTCGTAAATTTTGCTGAGATACTGAAAATCGAGGTGGGTGTAAACCTGTGTGGTGGAGATGCTCGCGTGGCCGAGCATTTCCTGCACCGCGCGCAAGTCTCCGCTGGATTGCAGCACGTGGGTGGCGAACGAGTGGCGCAGCAAATGCGGATGCACGTTGCTGGTAATGCCCTGTTTGATGCCCCATTCTTTCATGCGCAGTTGCACCACGCGCGGCGAGATGCGCTGGCCGCGTTGTCCAACGAACAGCGCGGACTCGCCCGGCCTGGCAAGCTGGTCGCGTACCGCCAGCCAGCCCTGCAGAGCGGTGATGGCAAAGTTCCCGAGCGGCACGATGCGCGTCTTGCTGCCCTTGCCGGTCACGCGCACTTCGCCTGCGTTCATGTCGAGCTGGGGCGGGTCGAGATTAACCAGTTCTGCCAGACGCAGGCCGGAGGAGTAAAACAATTCGAACATCGCCTTGTCGCGTATCGCTTCCGCTGTATCGGCCGGCAGATCGACCAGGCGCGCTGCCTCGTCGGGTGACAGGGCTTGCGGCAGTGTCTTCGGCGACTTGGGCGCGCGCAGGCCAATGCAGGGATTGTCCGCCAGGCCGTGATCGCGCATCAGGTAAGTGAAGAAGCCGCGCCATGCCGATAACATGCGTGCCAGCGAACGGCCACCCAGACCCTTGCCGTGCAGTTGTGCGATGTAGCGGCGTACCTGGTAAATCTTGAGCTCGGCCAGCGGCGTGTCTGCGGTAAGCTCGAACAGGTGTCCAAGATCGCGGGCATAATTTTCTGCGGTCAGTTCGGAATACTGCTTTTCGTTGCGCAACCACGCCAGGTAGCCCTGTAGATATTTCTGGTTAAGTCCTTCGACTTGGCTAAGGACAGGCATGGCTACATCTGTCATTTCATGTTTGGCATGGCTAATGGTCCAGATACGGATGCAACGCACCGCTCACGGCTTCGGCGATGCGTTGCAGGAACAACGTGCCCATTTCCGGATAGAAGCGTTGCTTGTCTTCGCTGGCCAGCACCAGCAGGCCGATGGTCTCGCTGCCGGCATGCAGTGGCAGATAGGCGAATGAATGCAGTTGCGCGGCGTTTTCGCCGAACCAGCAGGCGGTGTCGTGCGCGGCGTGATGCAGGCAGACCGGCTGCGCCTGGGCATCGGCAAAAGCCAGTACCTCGGCGCTGGGCGGGTTGGTCTGCCAAAGACGCAGCGCGGTGTGCGGCACTGCAAAGATATCGCGCAGCAGATGGGGGATTATTTCCTGCAGGGTGTCCAGATCGCGCCCGGCAAACAGGGTAACGACAAACTCATGCACCTTGTGTTGCAGCGCGTCGTTCTCCTGTGCGAGCGCCATCATTTCGCGCAGGTTTTTTTCCAATATTTTGTTTTTTTCGCGCAACGCAACCAATTGTCGTTCGCTCAACGAAATCGTGCGTCCGCCGTGGGGGTGCGGGAGATTGATTTGCACCAGCGTTTCGACATGTTCCTCAAAGAACTGCGGGTGGTCATGCAAATACTGTGCGACTTCTTCAGCTCTCATGTGATCATTTCCTATATGTTTATTTCGCCGGTAAATACCGTAATCGCCGGTCCGGTCATCTGCACGTCTGCGGCATCGCCATCCCATGAAATACTCAACGAGCCGCCGCGTGTCGCCACATTTACCGGGCTGTCGAGCAAGTTGCGCCGGATGCCCGCCACCACAGCCGCGCATGCGCCGGTGCCGCATGACAAAGTTTCGCCAGCGCCGCGTTCATACACGCGCAGGCGGATACTATGGCGATCCATTACTTGCATGAACCCGGCATTGACGCGCCTGGGGAAGCGCGGGTGGCGCTCGATGAGTGGCCCCAATTCCTTTACCGGCGCCTGTTCAATATCATCCACCAGTTGCACCGCATGCGGGTTGCCCATAGACAGCGCGCTGATGCGCAGCGTCCTGCCCTCTACCTCCAGAGGTTCGCTTGCCGCACCGCTGCCGCCGTCGAATGGAATATGCGAAGGTTCGAAAATCGGCGCGCCCATGTTCACCGTCACGCGCCCATCCTGCTCGAGACGCGGGCTGATCAGTCCGCTGTGCGTCTCCACGACGATCTCGCGCTTGGCAGTCAGTTTCTGGTCATGGACGAAACGCATGAAACAGCGCGCGCCATTGCCGCACTGCTCCACTTCGCCGCCGTCCGAGTTGAAGATACGGTAACGAAAATCCGCTTCCTTGTTCTCTGTCTTCTCGACGATCAGAATCTGGTCACAACCCACGCCAAAATGCCGGTCAGCCAACAGGCGCAACTGTTCCGGCGTGAGTGCGATGTCCTGGCGCACGCCGTCCAGCATCACGAAATCGTTGCCCGCGCCGTGCATTTTGGTGAATTTCAATAGCATTCTTTATCCTTTGTCGCCGAGCAATTCGGCATGCCGAAAACAATTCGTTGTATGATCGTTGACCATGCCGACTGCCTGCATATAGGCATAACAAATCGTTGTGCCGGCAAACTTGAAGCCGCGTCGCTTTAATTCTTTGCCCATCGCGTCCGATTCCGGCGTGCTGGTCGGCACATGGTCCTGGCTGCGCCACTTGTTCAGTCTTGGCCTGCCTTCGACAAACTGCCAGATGAACGTGTCAAAACTGCCAAATTCATCCTGCACATCGAGAAACTTCTGGGCATTGACCACCGCGGCAGCCACCTTCAGGCGATTGCGCACGATACCAGCATCCTGCAGCAGAGATTTTATTTTATTTGCGCCATAAGCGGCAATGCGTGCCGCATTGAAATCATCGAATGCGGTGCGATAATGTTCGCGCTTGCGCAGAATAGTGATCCAGCTCAAGCCCGCCTGAGCGCCTTCCAGAATCAGGAATTCGAACAGACGCCGGTCATCGTGCAGCGGCACGCCCCATTCCTTATCGTGATATTGCCGATATAAGGCATCATCGCCAGCCCAGGCGCAGCGCTGCTTTTTCATGACGCTTGCTCACGACGCGGGTGTACACCGAACTTTACCGCGTCGCGCCACATGCAGCGGTCCATTACCACGGTGATGCCTGCCCCCCCGGCGCGCTGCGCGGCTTCCTCATGAATGATGCCCTCTTGCAGCCAAAGGTTCTTGATGCCAAGCTTGATACAGCTTTCCACGATGGCGGGAACATGCTTCGCCGCACGAAACACATCCACGATGTCCGGCAGTTCGGGCAGGCTTTCCAGGTCCGGAAACACTTTTTCGCCCAAGACCTCGGCAACCATCGGCCGCACCTCCGTCACGTTACTGGCGAAGCCAGCCGATTGCGGGAGGAGGTGCGCTGCGGCCACTCCCGCACCAGAGGGCTCCGCCCCACCGTGTCGTGGCCGCACCGGTATGATGCGATAGCCCAGACTCTGCAATCCGCTCGCAACCCGAAAGCTGGGGCGCGACTGATTCGGCGAAAGGCCCACCATGGCTATGCTGTGTACGCTGTGCAGCAGTCGGCGGATTTGTTCTGGTTCGGGATTGCTGAAAGTCATGGCACGCTTGGGATTGTAATCATGGCAAGCGGCACGATAGCATTTTTTTGCGTGAAGCGGCGTGGACGGTTTGGGCAAAAACCGTTATGCTGCGCGCCTTCTCAGAACGCGCCCGTAGCTCAGCTGGATAGAGTATTGGTTTCCGAAGCCAAGGGTCACAGGTTCGACTCCTGTCGGGCGCACCATATTCCTGGAATCCTTATCAAATAAGGGATTCAACCGTCATCAACAAGACACTTGAAAAGACAAAACCAGGCAATCTGTTAAGTTGGCCTGATAAGCGCCTGGTTTGATTGTTTGCTATGTGCCATAAATAGCAGAAGTTCGTATTTTTGGAGCTTACGTCTGATTTGCCAGATATTCCGCGGGGATTCAACCTTCGAATATTGTTAGGTTTATGCGTTGCGGTTCGTTACGGCACTTGGGGAGGTTCGGTGGCACCGCCAAAGCGAAGACGCTCTTCTTTCTACCAGCCATGCCACGTTGCCCGCAAACCTGACAGATCGCGAACGTCTCCTCAAGTGGGCATTCCCTGCCGCTTCACGGATTCGGTTTCCCGGGCTCTATTGCACTTTTTTCAGCGGAGTCTTGTGCTGCAACCGAAGCAGAAGATTCGATAGCAACCCCCCCTTTGTCATAGTCAGAATAGATAGACTCGACAGTTATGCGCGAGCCCTGGTTATCCACCCAGATAAATGTCTCCTTGTCGAGCTGGAATCCTTCTACTTCTTTTAATCCAAAAGTACCCTGATCGAGTTGGGTTCCTATCGCTTTTTTTACTATCGCATTTTGCTTCAGCGGCTTCCCATACTTTTTCTCCAGGGCTTTGGCAAGCGCTAGCATTTCTTGCGTGGAACCGTCTATCACGACCTTGATGAGAGCTTTGTCGCTACTCAAGGTAACCAATGCAATTGCGTCAACCAGGCTTTCGTAGTCGAGCAATATCATGCTTTTTTCATCTGTGAAGGAGCATCTGTCTTTCATGGAGTTGAATTTTTTCCCCATGCATATTTTCTGCAAGGCATTCTTTACTCCTGGCTTGCCAAGAGGAATGCCTTTAAAGGAAATCGTCTGAGTTGTCTTATTGGAGAGTTGCATTTGCGGCGGCTGTTCCACTGAAGAACTACCCTTTTTCTGTGCCTGAGATTCGGCATAGCCATAACTTGAAAAGAGTAATGCACCGGTTACTGCAATAATCGACAGCAAAATCCGTTGATTCATTTTAGTTGGCCCCGTTAATAAAATTGTGACGCCATTATAGATAGATTGAAATTAATTAGGAACCGCCAATTTATACACCGTCAATTCCGCAATGGGTTGAAAGCGTAAGGTCAGGGCAGAAAAACGACTGTTTCTCGGTGCCCGGATTTTATCTCTTCGGGCGCGCCGCATATTCAAAATGGCCGGGTGTTTTCACCCGGCCATTTTTCGCCGTCAAATTGCGAGCGACTGCTGCAAAGAAGAAAATTGAAAAGCGCCGCTCCGAGTCGCTGCTTATTTCAGCTTTTCGATGCCCAACATTTTAAGTATGCTCTTTTCATAAAATGGTTCGGAAGAGCCTTTCTTCATCTTGCGGATGAAATATTTTTCAAAAGCAACTTTGGCGACATGCACCCATTTTCCCTCGGCAAACCAGTTTACGTTGCGCGGCGGAATCTGCGGCAAGGCCACGAACACCGCGCCGGTATCGCCAAAATCGGCCAGGCATACCGCATTCCAGGTGGCCTTGTGGTCTGGCGGATTGCCTTTCAGATCAGCCTCGATATTAAGCACTGTGGCAGTCACCATGGACTCGATCATGTAGCCGGTCTTGGGGGTGCCTGTTGGCACGGGCGTGGCTTCCACCGGGGGAATCGCGACGCACACGCCGACGGCGAAAATATTCTTGTATTTCGGGTTGCGCTGATGCTCGTTCACCAGGATAAAGCCGCGCGGATTGGTCAGCCCTTCGATGCCGAACACCGCATCCACGCCCTTGAAGGCGGGCAACATCATGCTGTAGGCAAACGGTAATTCATGCTTGCGCTTTTCGATGCCCATGTCGTCATGTTCGGTTACATACATCTTGCCTGCTTCGACCTTGGTGGTCTTGGCGTTGCATATCCACTTGATGTCGTGGTCGCGCATGTTGGATTCCAGAATCCCCTTGGAATCGCCCACGCCGCCTAACCCCAGATGCCCGATATAGGGCTCGGAGGTCACAAATGTTATCGGCACCTTGTTGCGGATTTTGCGGCGGCGCAAATCGGTATCCATGATGAAAGCATATTCGTAAGCGGGGCCGAAGCAGGAAGCGCCTTGAACAGCACCCACGACTATCGGGCCTGGATGCTTGGTGAAATTGTCCCATTCGTCATGCGATTTCATCGCGTGATCGATATTGCAGACCGAGTGGGTAAAGCCGCCATGCGGGCCCAGTCCCTCGACTTCCTCAAAGGCCAGCTTGGGTCCGGTCGCGATCACCAGATAGTCATAACCAATCAGTTCGCCGTCGTTAAGCTCGAGTTGGTTCTTGTCGGGATGCAGGCGCTTTACCCCGACCGAGATAAAGTTGATGCCCTTGCGCTCCAGATAGGTGCGCACAGGAATTTCGGTATCTTTGCGCTCGCGCCACTTCACGCCCATCCACGGATTGGACGGTGTAAATTGAAAATTCTCGCTGTTCGAAATGAGCGTCACCTTGTCTCCGCTACGGATTTTTTCCTGCATCTCGTAGGCAGCCGGCATGCCGCCGATTCCCGCACCCATGATTACAATATGCGCCATGTTTCCTCCTGGTTAATTGAATGGTTCGAAATAACATTTTAATAATACGCCCATTCTGCTTGAGTCAACGATAGCCCAACGGGATAAATCGAATCACTTCTGGGTTATTGACACCGCTTTAACAATATGCGCACCCATTACGGGTGAATTAAGGCGGATTTCGATTTGCTTGCCGAGGCGGGACTTGATCCTCCGCTCACCCGTTCGATCCCCGCCAGATCTCGCGCGGAGAATACCGCAGTAAATCCCGCCTGCTGCAACAGCGCACGCACCTGCGCCGCCTGGTCGTAACCGTGTTCGAACAACAGCCAGCCATCAGGGTTGAGATGAGCTTTTGCCTGCGCGGTGATGCGGCGGATGTCGTCAAGCCCCTCCGCGCCTGAAACCAGCGCGCTGCGCGGCTCGAAGCGCACATCGCCCCGCGCCAGATGCGCGTCGCCGGCGGCGATGTAGGGCGGGTTGGAAACGACGATATCGAAGCGCTCATCGTGCAATGCGCTGAACCAGTCACCCTGCAGGAATCGCGCGCTCTTCAGGTCCAGCCGCTGTGCATTCAGCTGTGCTATTTCCAGTGCGGCGGTTGAAGTATCCACTGCCACCACTTCTGCATTGGGACGCGCATGGGCGATACTCAACGCAATCGCGCCGCTGCCGGTGCCCAGGTCCAGCACGCGGCATCTGCCTTGTTGAGGAATATGCTGCAACGCCAGGTCGACCAGCAATTCGGTATCGGGTCGCGGGATCAGCGTCGCGGGGGAAACCTTGAAATTCAGTCCGTAAAACTCGCGTTCGCCAAGCAGGTAGGCAACCGGTTCGCCAAGCAAACGCCGCTCGAATAAAGCCGCATAGCGGGCATATTGTTGGTCATCAAGCTGATGTTCCGGGTGAGTAAGCAACCAGGCGCGGTTCGCCTGTAACACGGCTTGCAGCAAACATTGCACCTCGATGCGCGCGCTGCCGGAATCCAGATTCAGCGCAGTTTCAAGCTGCTTGCTGTGGTGTTGCAGTATCGCCTTGATGCTAATTGAGGACATCTTCCGCCATCGCGGCGAGTTGTTCGGCCTGATACTCGGCCATCAGCGCGCCGGTGAGTTCGCCGATGTCGCCATCCATGATTGCGTCCATCTTGTACAGCGTCAGGTTGATGCGGTGGTCGGTGACACGGCCTTGCGGGAAGTTGTAGGTACGGATGCGCTCGGAGCGGTCGCCGCTGCCGACCAGGCTCTTGCGCGTCGCGGCGATCTTGGCGTTTTGTTCGCGCACTTGCGTATCCATGATGCGCGCCGCCAGCACGCGCATCGCCTGCGCCTTGTTCTGGTGCTGCGAACGCCCGTCCTGGCACTCGACCACGACGCCGGTCGGCAGGTGGGTGATGCGCACCGCCGAATCGGTCTTGTTGATGTGCTGCCCGCCCGCGCCGGAAGCGCGAAATGTATCGATACGCAGGTCGGCGGTATTCAGCACCACCTCGTCCACCTCGGCCACTTCCGGCATGATTGCAACGGTGCAAGCCGAGGTGTGCACACGGCCCTGGGTTTCGGTGGCGGGGACGCGCTGCACGCGATGGGCGCCGGATTCGAATTTCAGCACCGAATACGCGCCTTGCCCGACAATCCTGGCGATGATTTCCTTGTAGCCTCCCATTTCGCCGGGGCTTTCCGAAATCACCTCCACCTGCCAGCGCTTGCGCTCGGCGTAGCGCGAATACATGCGGAACAAATCACCGGCAAATAATGCCGCCTCGTCGCCCCCGGTTCCGGCGCGCACTTCCAGAAACACGCTGCGTTCATCGTTGGGATCCTTCGGCAGCAACTGCACCTGCAACTCGCTGGCGAGCTGCGCCAGCCGTTCCTGCCCTTGTTTGATCTCGGCTTCGGCGAACGTCTTCATTTCCGGGTCGCTCGCCATTTCCTGCGCGGCACCGATGTCCGCCTGGGCGGTTTGGTAGGCGTGATAAAGCTCTACCACCGGTTCGAGTTCGGCGCGTTCACGGTTCAGCTTGCGAAACGTGTCCATGTCTTTGGTGGCTTCTTCGGTGCTCAGCAGTTGATTGATTTCGAGCAGACGCTCGCTCAGTTGAGCGAGTTTGGCGGTGATACTGGGGTTCATTTCATTGATCTCACGAAGCAGCAATAACCATGTAGGGTGCATTCCATGCACCATTGCCATTGGTGAAACTACTAGCCATCTGACTAGGCTGTCCAAAAACGACAGCCAAGTCATTGGTTATGGTGCATGGAATGCACCCTACGATATTTCACTTTTTATTTAGGATAGGACTCATTCTTCCGGGTGCAGATGGTACAGGCGATGAATCACGTCGAGGAACGCTTCGCGGTCATTGCTTTGCACCTGGTTAAGCGCGTGGGTCGGCGCGTGCAGGAATTTGTTTGTCAGGCTGCTGCTCATCGCTTCCAGCACCTTCTCCGGACTTTCGCCCCTGGCCAGCAGGCGCAGGGCCTTTTCCAGTTCGTGGCGGCGATTGCGCTCGGCATGGTCGCGCAATGCGCGGATAGTCGGCACCGCCTCGCGCGATTCCATCCAGTGGATGAAATCGGACACGCCGGAGTCAATGATGACCTCGGCTTCCTTCACCGCGCCCTGTCGTGCGTCCAACCCGTCTTTCACTACTTCGGCGATATCGTCCACGGTGTACAGGAACACGTCGTCCAGCTCGGCGACCTCCGCTTCCACGTCGCGCGGCACGGCCAGGTCCACGATAAACAGCGGCCGGTGCTTGCGCGCCTTCAGCGCGCGCTCCACCATGCCCTTGCCGAGGATCGGCAACTGGCTGGCGGTGCAGGTCACGATGATGTCGTGATGCGCCAACTGCTCCGGCAAATCGGTCAGCGTGATCGCATGGCCATTGATGCGCCGCGCCAGGGTTTGCGCGCGTTCCAGCGTGCGGTTGGCGACGGTGATGCGCTTGGGCGAACGTGCCGCAAAGTGCACCGCATTGAGTTCAATCATCTCGCCCGCGCCGATGAACAGCACGCTCTGCTCTGAAATGCTTGGAAAGATGCGCTCGGACAGCCGAACCGCTGCGGCGGCCATCGAAACCAGATTCGCGCCGATCTCGGTTTGGGTGCGCACATCCTTGGCCACCGAGAAGGTGCGCTGAAACAATTTGTGCAGCAGGAAACCCAGCGTGCCGGCCTGCTCAGCCTGGCGCACCGCCTGCTTCATCTGCCCGAGAATCTGCGGCTCGCCCAGCACCATCGAATCCAGCCCGCTCGCCACCCGGAAGGAATGCTTCACCGCCTGCTCGCGCGGCAGGGTGTAGAGATAGGGTTCGAGATCCTTGCGCGGCAGATGATGATATTGCGCCAGCCAGTCGATGGCGTGGTCCGGTTGCGAAGAGTTGCAGTACAACTCGGTGCGGTTACAGGTGGACAGAATCGCCGCCTCTTTCGCCGCGCCGTTTTCCACCAGATTGCGTAGCGCGCTCTCCATCCCGTCCTCGTTGAAAGCGACTTGCTCGCGCACGGCAAGCGGCGCGGTTTGATGGTTAATGCCAAAGGCGAACAACTGCATCTTGGTATCTGGCGGATGACAAAGCTAAAATGGGACGCGAATTATAGTCGGAACGGACGGGCAATACCATCCGGGGCGAGACACCCCAGCTTATACATAGCGACAGAAATCGTAGCGAGCGGCTTTGGGGTGGGGGAGGCCGAGCATAGCGCCCGGAGCATACACCGCAGTATGTGAGGAGCGCGAGCACCGCCCGACCTCGCCCCGGAGTCGCGCAGTAGATTTATGCCGCTATGTAATAGAATGCGCGGCTGCAAAACACCTGTTGAAACAACCCGCACATGGCCATCAAAGCAACCGTTTTCAAAGCCGCCCTCCAGATTGCCGATATGGATCGCCATTACTACGCAGACCACACCCTGACGCTGGCGCGCCACCCATCGGAAACCGACGAACGCATGATGGTGCGTTTGCTTGCCTTCGCGCTGTATGCCGACGATGCGCTGATTTTCGGCAAGGGCATGAGCAGCGACGAGGAGCCCGACCTGTGGCAAAAAGACCTTACCGGTTCGATCGAACGCTGGATAGAAGTCGGCCTCCCCGACGAGCGCGCAGTCCGCAAAGCCAGCGGGCGCGCCGATAAAGTCGTGGTCATCAGCTACGGGCGAGCCGCTGGCATCTGGTGGAATGAAAACCGCGACAAGCTTCAACGCCTGAATAACCTCACCGTGCTTAACCTGCCGACTGAAACCACGCTGGCTCTCGCCGCGCTCGCCAGCCGCAACATGCAACTGCAATGCGCCATACAGGAAGGTCACATCATGATGACCAGCGATGCGGGCATGATAGAAATCGAGCCGAGAATTTTACAGGGCAGTTTCCGTTACGCTTAAAGTAATTATCGTTCCCACGCTCCGCGTGGGAACGCAGACAGTGACGCTCTGCGTCACGATAGCAACACCAAAATAGTTGAACAGAAGTCAAGTGAGCACAAGTGCCGCAGAGAGGCAATACTATTTTGGAGCGCCATAAAAAGGAGTGCTTGCGAGTGGGGGAGGCATGACCGCGAGTGGCTTGCGCTGGCGAGTGATATTGGCGATGATGATGTATTGGAGGAAACCATGTAATGAGCATCATCGGCAAGTTCAAAAGACTGATTTTCGGCACAAGTGCTGAGCCTGTGGTGCAAGTCCCCCTGCGGACAGTACCGCAGCCAGAGCAAGCCCAATCCAGCAAGGCTGGCGATAATGAACCTAGGTTTTCGGAAAGCGATATGTTGGCGGTTCAGCAGCGCGCGGAGACTGTTCAACGAGCATTCAACGAGTCTCTTGGTATCGCAAATCAGTCAAAGAACCGGGGGACACGGGAATACAGGTTGCAGGTCGCTCGCGAGTGGCTTATCGAGCTAAAGAAACTCGCAAACAAGTTCCCGTTTCTTCAGCTGACAAACCTGCAAGCGGTCGAAGCTAGCATCATTGCAGTAGAGGCCGAAACACGCTCGCTCCCCTACAACGAAGTTCTAGTCCGATATGTCGCGGATAACGTTGACTCGTCGGTGACCTCGGCATCCTGCTGGGTTAAGCCAGGGACGGAAATCCTCGCTAAGGGGCTCACTATTCCGGGTGGGATGCTTTATTACGGCAAAGGACTTGCCCGTGTAACGGGCGCCGGCATTGAGCCCGCGCTCATCAATCCAGGCCTTCCGGTCAACATGCCCGCGGGTTCGCTAGAACAAATGCCGTACTGGCTTTCCTACTCGGATATTTCACCCACCGCGCGTGGCGGGTACCTGCAGTGGCTCGCCGGTGGCCGGAAAGACCCAAACGTTCAGATTGGATACGTATTCCTTTTCTTCTATGGCCTGGAGCGCCGGGTGCTTGCCGACGCGCGGCAGTACCCGGAGGTCGCGCAGGAGCTCCCTGCAGTCCTCGCGGAAGTAAGAAGGCTCCTTTCAATCTACGAAAACCAAGGTTCCTTCTACGGATACGCCAGCCGCTTCCTCGACTTGGTGGTAACGGTCGGCGCAAAGGACCGCATCTACAAGCTGCCACCTCTGCCGCAGGGCCAGTACAAGGCGCTCACGCTACGGCACAAGATTGCGCTCGGTCAGGCCGCTGTCGATGGCGCGCTACTTCCGGCCGCGTGGGCCTACTCATGGCTCATCAACGATGAGCGGTTCTACCCACGCACGCCGGCATGCCGCTGCCGGGACGAATTCAAGAAACTCTTTCTCGACGCCTACGCGGAAAAGTTCGACCAAGGCCTGAAGCTTCCTGTGAACAAGACAAAGTTAAAGGCGCTCTACAAGCCCGCAAGCGCTTCGTTCGGCTACGGCCAGGTTGAGCTAACAGGCGCTGACATCCCGGATATCACGGTTCTTGAGGGGCCGCTCAACCGGCTAAGGGAGATTGCCGAGAGCGCCACCGCACAGCTTGAGCCCTACAGCCGCTACGTCGGCAGAAACCCCGAGAAAAAGGGTTCCAGGGATGCGATGGTGTTGCTACCGCCTGAGCTGTGGCCAGCCGAGAACTTACACTCTCTTACATCGTGGTTGGTAAAGCTGGGTGCAGATGGGGCTGCGCAGGTTGCAACGTTTGGCGAGTTGATGCAGCATTTCTCAGCCGGGGCGGCGCCGAAGAAAGATGGGTACCTTGCTCTTGCCTCTGGGCTGGAGCAGCTCGGGGTAGGCATTGAGCCGGACGTACGATGGGGTGGGCCATTACCGAGCGAAGGCTCGAAAGTTGTGCTCTTTCCCATCTCGGTCGGAGAACGAACAACGAAGCCCTCTCCGCCCTACTCTGCCGCGATCCTCACATTGCATCTCGCGGCTGCGGTAATAGCCGCAGACGGTGAGGTTTCCGCTCAAGAAGAAGAATATCTGGAAAAACAGCTCGGACGCTGGATACATCTAGGTGCGGCAGAGTTCTCGCGGCTTCGTGCGCACCTTAAGTGGCTGCTACTTTCGCCGCCGTCGCTAACGACGCTCAAGAAGCGCGTCTCTGTCCTGACGGACGACCAGAAACGTGCGATCGCAGAATTCCTCATAGCCCTAGCGCAAGCTGAAGGAGGCGTTTCGCCCGCGGAGATCAACGTGCTGACCAAGGTGTACCGGCTATTCGGCCTAGATGAAAAGGTTCTCTACAGCCAGGCGCACACTGCGGCGACGGAACCTGTAACAGTGAAGCACTCAGCGCCTGCATTAACCGGCTTTGGTGTGCCACCGCAGCCCACGCCTCGGCCTATAGGCGCGATTGTCCTCGACCACGAACGGATTGCAACCCTCACGGCCGATTCGGAACGTATCTCGGCGATACTCAGTGCCATTTTCACCGACGAGGTGCAGCCCGCCGAGCCCGTAGTGCCAGCGGAGCCTGAGGTGACGCCCACGGGCGTTTCCATCGTGCGCCTGGATGCAAGTTACTCGGAATTAGTACGCGTGCTCGTATCTCGCGATGCATGGACACGTGCCGAGCTGGAGGACTTGGCGTCCGACCGGGGCATCATGCTCGATGGTGCGCTCGATCATATCAACGAAGCGTTCCTCGATGCGCACAACGAGCATCTACTTGAGGGCGAAGACCCAGTTGAAATCAACAAGAACATCGCAAAGGAGCTTGAAGTCGTATGAACGGGATAAAGCAAAAAGACCGGGACGCGGTCATTCAGTCATTGCGCGCGGGGGTCGTTCCGAGGGCTGGGCAGCATCTGATTCAAGTCGGGCGTGCCCGCGAGCTCGAATCGCTGATCGGCGACATCGAGAGGCTGGCTGATGGTGGCTCGACGTTTCGTCTTGTCATCGGTGAGTACGGCTCTGGCAAGACGTTTTTTCTGAACCTGGTGCGCGCGGTCGGCATGGAAAAGAAGCTCGTGACGACTTCCGCTGATCTCAATCCGGACCGGCGGCTTCACGCGACCGGAGGTCAGGCCCGTTCGCTTTATGCGGAGCTGACGAGAAACCTCTCCACACGTACCAAGCCCGACGGCGGCGCGCTCGCCGGTATCGTGGAGAAGTTTGTTGCGGCCACGCTCACCGAAGCGAAAACCGCGGGCGAGAAACCCGAAGCCGCCATTCATCGCAAGCTCGAAAGCCTTGCCGAGATGGTGAACGGCTATGACTTTGCAGCCGTAATTGCCGCCTACTGGAATGGCTTCGATGAGGGTAACGAGCAGACGAAGAGCGATGCTATCCGCTGGCTTCGTGGGGAGTTCACCACCAAGACTGATGCCAGGTCCGCGCTTGGCGTGAGAACCATCGTTGATGACGCGACGGTCTATGATCAGTTGAAACTCCTCGCACGATTTGTCCGCTTGGCCGGTTTCGAGGGCTTGCTCATTTGCCTCGACGAAATGGTCAACCTTTATAAGCTCGCGAATACCCAGGCGCGAAACTCGAATTATGAACAACTGCTGCGGATTCTTAACGACTCGTTGCAAGGTACGGCGGAGGGGCTTGGATTCGTGCTTGGGGGTACTCCAGAATTCCTGATGGACACCCGCCGAGGCCTCTATAGCTATCCTGCGCTGCAGTCGCGGCTTGCGGAAAACACTTTTGCAAAGCAGCAAGGACTGGTTGACTTCACCGGCCCCGTGCTTCGACTCGCAAGCCTTTCGCCAGAGGACTTTTTTGTCCTCCTGCAAAAGTTGCGGCACGTCTACGCATTGGGGGAGCCGTCAAAATATCTCCTGCCAGATGAGGCGCTGCCAGCGTTCATGGAGCATTGCCATAAGCGTATCGGCGAGGCCTACTTCCGTACGCCGCGCACGACCATTACCGCGTTCATCAACCTGATGGCGGTGCTCGAGCAGAACCCTAATGCGACCTGGCGAGAGCTCCTTGGACAGGTAGAGGTAGAGAAAGATACCGGAGCAGTGAAGGAGCTTATGGTCGAAGACAACTCCTCTGGCGGTGATGATGAGCTCGCCAGCTTCAAGCTCTAGCGGCCAAGCTTCGAGCAGCTTTCACGCGCTGGATGAGCGCATCCAGCGCTGGATTTGGCAGGCGGGCTGGACCGAACTCAAGGACGCACAGGAGCGGGCGATACCAATCATCTTGGAGGGCACGCGCGATGTCATCATTGCCGCCGCCACCGCATCAGGCAAGACAGAGGCCGCGTTTTTGCCCATCCTCACGAAGCTCTTGCGGGACGAACACCCAATGCCCTGCGCCCTCTACGTGAGTCCCTTAAAAGCGCTCATCAATGACCAGTGGGGCCGGTTGGAGACACTTTGCGAATCGCTCGAAGTACAGGTTACCCCTTGGCATGGTGATATCTCTGATACGAAGAAGAAACGCTTTCTGAAACACCCGCGAGGGTGCATCCTTATCACGCCAGAATCTCTCGAAGGTCTGCTGATGAACCGCGGCCAAGCGCTGAAAGGGATCTTCGATGGGCTCCGTTTCTGCGTGGTGGACGAGCTTCACGCGTTCATCGACACCGAAAGGGGAAAGCAGATGCAGTCATTGCTCAATCGCATCGATTTCGCATTGAAACGCTCGGTGCCTCGCATTGGCCTTTCGGCCACGCTGGGCGAAATGCGGCTCGCGGCTGAGTTTCTTCGACCCGGAGCTGGCGACAAGGTCGACATCATCGAGAGCAAGGAGGCCGGTCAAGAGCTTAAGGTATTGGTCAAAGGCTATCTCGATCTTCCGCCGCGCCTACCCGACAAGGAGATTCAGCAACAAGAATCGCAAGGGCTCCTGGTCGAAAAAGAGGACGAGGTGCCGCAAGGCGTGCTCGCCATCAGTGAGCAACTTTTCAAGACGCTTCGTGGCAGCAATAACCTTATCTTCCCCAATAGTCGTGGCAAGGTCGAACTCTACTCGGATCTATTGCGGTGGCAATGTGAGAAGCTTGGCGTACCTAACGAATTCTGGCCGCATCACGGCAGTCTCTCCAAAGATATCCGTGAAGAAGCGGAAGCTGCGCTCAAGTCCAAGGAGCGCCCCGCAAGTGCGGTGTGTACGACAACCCTGGAGCTTGGCATTGACATCGGCGCCGTGAAGAGCGTGGCCCAGATTGGGCCGGCACCGACGGTAGCAAGCTTGCGCCAGCGGCTCGGGCGTTCTGGGCGCCGCAAAGGGGAACCGGCAATTCTTCGAAGCTACAACCTTGAAGGGGAAATCACACCGGATACCCCGCTCTCGGACCAGTTGCGCGAGGGACTTGTGCAGACCATTGCCCAGATTCGGCTTCTCGCGAAGGGCTGGTACGAACCGCCCCGGATTTCCGGAAAGCATTTTTCCACGCTCATTCAGCAACTCCTGTCGCTTGTTGCCCAGTACGGTGGAGCAACTGCCGCGCAAGCCTGGTCAG
Source organism: Gallionellales bacterium RIFCSPLOWO2_02_FULL_57_47 (assembly GCA_001801175.1). GTDB lineage: Bacteria > Pseudomonadota > Gammaproteobacteria > Burkholderiales > Gallionellaceae > Gallionella. The sequence continues at coordinate 31,246 of MGWZ01000120.1, forward strand.
TCCTGTGCGAAAGCGGAGTCTTTCCCGGCGTCACTAAGGAGGAGTTCGCCGAACTCCTCCGTGGTCTTGGTGAGAAAGACGTACTCATGCAAGACTCGACCGGGCTTCTTCTTCACGGCGGACTCGGCGAGAAGCTCGTGAACCACTACACCTTCTACGCAGCATTCACGAGCGATGAGGAGTTTCGCATCGTCTCGGGCGGAAAGACACTAGGCTCGGTGCCGGTATCGCGCCCGCTGGAGGTAGGAAGCTATGTCATCTTCGCTGGGCGGCGCTGGCAAGTGATGGGTTTTTACCCAACGGAGAAACTCATTGAGGTCGTGCCTGCCAAAGGGGGCAAGCCCCCGCTCTTCGATGGCATGGTCGGCAAAGTGCACGACAGAGTACGCGCCGAAATGCGCGCCGTGCTCTCTGATACGGCGCCCGTATCATTTCTGGATAAGCAAGCTGTCGAACTCCTGGCCGAAGCGCGCTCGACCTACGCCCGGTTCAATCTTGACAACGAGTCGGTGATTCAGTTCGGCAACGAAGCGCGCATTTTTACGTGGTGCGGCGACTGGGTAAATGACACCTTGGCACTCATGTTGGCTAAAAAGGATGTTAAAGCGACTAACGAAGGGCTATGCCTAGTCGTGTTTAATGCAGAGCGTGACCGTCTTCGGGACCTTCTTTACGACATTGCGAACGGCAAGCCGCCCAAGCCAGAAGACCTTGCGCGGCTCATTCAAAACAAGGCACGAGAAAAATGGGATGGCCTTCTCACGGAAGAATTGCTTTGCAAGTCATTTGCGTCGAGCGAGCTGGATGTACCAGGTGCAATAGCAGCAGCTAACCTAGCAGCGTGCGGCATTATCAATCCCCGCGTGCGCGGCGATGAAGGGCTGGGCCGATAGTTTTGCTGGCTCTTAAACATGGCGGGATAAAAATTGCAACGCCTGAATAACCTCACCGTGCTTAACCTGCCGACTGAAACCACGCTGGCTCTTGCCGCGCTCGCCAGCCGCAACATGCAACTGCAATGCGCCATACAGGAAGAGCACATCATGATGACCAGCGATGCAGGGATGATCGAAATCGAGCCGAAGATTTTGCATGGCCGTTTCCGTTCGGCTGACGGATGACGGCAAAGCAGCTACCCTGTCCTTGCGGTGCAGCCAGCTACAGCGCCTGTTGCGGCCGCTATCACAACGGCGACGTTGCCCCGGATGCCGCAACCCTGATGCGCTCCCGTTACAGCGCTTATGTGCTCAGGCTGGAAGCCTATCTGCTTGCCACGTGGCATCCCGATACCCGCCCGGCCTCGCTTGATCTGGCCGCTGACAACTGCAAATGGCTGGGGCTGGAAGTGAAGAAATTCATTCGGGAATCGGCGGATTGCGCCACAGTCGAGTTCGTCGCACGCTACAAGACCGGAGGGCGCGCCCATCGCCTGCATGAGATCAGCCGCTTTGTGCGCGATGCGGGGCGGTGGTTCTATGTGGATGGGAAATTTACGGATTAGCCAGCCAGTGCAGAATCGGCGCCGCCGTGAGGGCTAATCAGAAGCTGGTCTTGGTCTTCAGCAGGAACTGAAACGATGTTGTGTTGGAGTCGCGGTTAAGCGGGAACGCGAAGTCGGCGTGCATCACGTTGCCGAAGGCCGAGCGGGCGCTGAGAATACGGAGGCCGAAGCCGACATCGTGGAGCCAGCCGGGATTCGAGAGGTTCTGGTTCATGCTGCCACCCCACGCGCGGCCGGCATCGTAGAACATTGCGCCGCCAACGCGGAACAGCCGGAACGGATACCACTCGGAATAAGCGCGCCTCTCAACGGTCAGCAGAGCGCTTTTGTTCCCGCTCTGGTAACGCAGCGGGTAACCGCGCAGGCCATTGTCGCCGCCAAGCAGCAATTGCTCGTCAATGCCCGGGTTGCTGACGGCATTGGCCTCAACGGACATGAAAAGCAGGGTGTGCTCGCTCCGGGGTATGTAATATCGCGCGGACCCATTGAGCAGATGCTTTTCGCTGATGCCGTTCCAGTATTCTCCTGAAAGTGACGCCGACAACAACAGGGCGCTGCGGGGCAATATTTCAAGACCATTGCCTATGCTCCCTTTGTAAATCCACAGATTATTGCTGGAGCCGAGGCCGGTCAGTGCGCGGCCTATTTGCACGCTGGATTGAAAGCCCATCGCGAAATACTCGGCACGTTCAATCTGGTCCCGGTTCTTGAGTTTCTGGTAGCTGTCCTCGACGACTTCGTAGCGGAAGAATGGGGCACTCAGGCGCTGATCCGGTGGTGGCTGCACGGGCGGAAACAGGTTTGCGGCCGGTCCATAAGTATTCGTATCGTAGGTCAGGCCGATGGAATAGCGGCGCGCCCGATTTTCGATGAGACCTTCGGACCAGCCGCCGAAAACCTCAACCCCTTTCTGCGAATGGGAGTACTGCCCGATCAGTATTCCGCTGTTGTAAAGAGGATCGATGCGGTCATCCTGCATCACGGATACCCCGGCGGCCCAGCGCGTATCCAGTGCATAGAAAGGCTGGCCGAAAAAGAAGGACTGGCGCTTGCCGTCACTGAGCTTGGCGTACCGGTAACCTGCGTTATACCAGCCGCCAAAGGCTTGTTTATCGCTGATTTCGAATTCGGTGCCGTTGCGATCGACGTCCGAGATATTCCTCAGCCCCAGTGAGGCGCCAGTACCGAGCAAATTGCGCTCCTCAATCGTAAAACCCAATGTATTGACCCCGCCGGCGCGGCTGAATTGGAAGCCGGGATGCAGCGACCAGGTGTCCCGTGTCTTGACCTCGATATCGACGACGCCGTCGTGGTAGGCAATTGGCCGGATATGAACGTCGTAGATGAAACGGTTGCTGCGCAGCAGGCGCTCCGATTCTTCGATAAGGCGAGTCGAAACAGGCTCGCCGCTCTTGAACAGCAGGGTATCTTCAATGACTTTGGGACGCGTTCTGATGTGCAGGCCGTTTGCAACGCGGTAGGGGAGCGCATTTTCCTTTGGATCCTGCAGTTCGAAAATATCCTGACCGTCGATGCGAATCTCGCCGAACACGGCCCCGGCGGCTTCAAGCTCGACAAAGGAGGGAATGTCATTTTCCTGGCTCGGTTCATTCGCAATTGCCGGGTTGTGCGCGATGGCGAAACAAAAGATCAACAGCCAGCGAGTCCAGCACGGGGTCGCGTTTATCCAGGGTGAAATGAGGTGCGTTTTCGGGTAAGCCAAAAAAATTCCGTTCAGATTGGTTTCAGCGCGAGCGCAGCCTTATTTTATCCAGTAAAGCGCAGCCTGTTGTTTTTTATTGTTGCGACGCCGAGGCTCGTCGCACCGGGCTGGTCTGCTGAACGCGAACAGGACTTTGCAGGCGGCGCAGAGTAAAATCCGCATTTGTTCAGCAAGTCCATCCCAAAATGTCCATACAGTGGTTTCCCGGTCACATGACCTCGGCGCGCAGAAAAGCGGCCGAGACCATGGAATTTATCGATGTTGTCGTCGAAGTACTGGATGCGCGCGCGCCCGAAGCGAGCAGCAACCCGATGATCAGGGAGTTGCGCGAGCATCGCCAGCGCCCCTGCCTGAAGATACTCAACAAGGCCGACCTCGCCGACCCCGTCGCCACCCAAGCGTGGCTCGATTATTACAGCCGGCAACCTGGTGTCAAGGCGGTGGCGCTGAGCTGCAAGAGCGCCAGCGATGCCGCCAAGGTACCCAAGCTATGCCAGCCGCTCGCCCCGCATCGTGACAGCACCCACAAGCCGCTGCGCATGATAATCATGGGCATCCCCAATGTCGGCAAGTCCACGCTGATGAACATGCTGCTCAAACGCCGCGTCGCCAATGTCGGCGACGAACCCGCCGTGACTAAATCACAGCAGTGCCACAACCTGAATGAACGTATGACGCTCACCGATTCGCCAGGCCTGATGTGGCCGAAGATCGAACACCGTGAAGACGGACTGATGCTCGCCGCGATCCATGCTATCGGCCGCAATGCCGTTATCGAAGAAGAGGTTGCCGAATATCTCGCCAGTGTTCTGCTGGCGCGCTATCCCGCGCAGCTCGTCGAACGCTACAGTTTGGCGGCGGAAGGGCTTGATGGCGTGGGTGTGATCGAAGCCATCGCCAAAAAACGCGGCTGCCTGCTGAAGGGCAAGGGAGGTGAACCGGACCTGGAAAAAGCAGCGATGATTTTGCTCACGGAGTACCGCAGCGGGAAGCTGGGGCGGATCAGTCTGGAGACACCGGAGTCGCGTGCAGCGATGTTAATGGCAGATGCCAGGTAATCACTGAATAAAACAGGCTTCTTTGATGTTCTGAGAAAAGCGGTTTGTTTGCGGTATTGTTCCGCAAAAGAAAACGGCTTCCAGTCAATCACTGGAAGCCGTTTGGTTGTTGGTGGCCCGGGGCGGAATCGAACCACCGACACAAGGATTTTCAATCTCTGGTTCCGATGTTTTTCCTGGTTTGATGGTTGTTGATACATCGTTATCTATCAATAGGTTGATGGTAGTATTCCTTTACCAAAATTGACCATCATGCCCTGAAATTTCCCAATTATGTAACCCCGGCGTAACCCCATTATCGGTATAATGCCTACAGTTCTGCTCTGGCTCATACGCATAATGAATTCCGTAATTAACTTCACCAAAGCCAATCTGGAAACACTGCCCACGCCTGCGTCTGCCAGAGTGGAATACCAAGACGGCAAAACACCTGGGCTAAAAATCAGAGTGACCCCAAACAACGTCAAGACATTTTGTGTATTGAAGCGGATAAAAGGAGGCTCACCACTTCGCACAACGCTTGGCCGCTTCCCGGATATGTCAATTGAGCAAGCCAGAAGACAAGCTGCTGTCATATTGGCAGAAATAGCTGAGGGTGGTAATCCATCGGAAGTTAAGCGTGCCATTAAAGGCGAGTTCTCATTTGCAGACCTGTTTGATCTTTACCTTAAGCGCCATGCGAAAGTTCACAAAAAAACGAGCAAATCAGATGAGCAGCGATACCAACAATATTTGGAGAAGCCGCTTGGTAAGAAAAAACTATCCGCAATCACAAAAGATGAAATCACAACGCTGCATAGTAAAATCACCAGCGATGGACACCCTACTGTGGCGAACAGAGTTCTTGCACTTCTATCGAGTGTATTTAATCGTGGCATTGAATGGAGTATCACCCAGACCAATCCATGCGAGAAAATTAGACGCAACAAGGAGATCAGCAGAGATCGTTTTTTGCAATCTGACGAACTCACAAGATTTTTTGAGGCGCTAAATTTAGAACCAAACGCCACCATACGTGACTACATTTGGCTTTCGCTACTCACCGGAGCTAGGCGGACTAATGTGCTCAGTATGCAATGGTCTGAGATCAATCTAGCTGAAGGCACTTGGCGTATTCCCATGACCAAGAATGGCACACCTCAAAATGTTCCATTATCACCACCTGCCATTGAACTACTGAAAAATAGACGCCAGATTATCGACGAGGAAGTTGCATTTGTTTTTCCTAGCATTGGGGTCACAGGTCATCTAGTTGAACCCAGAAAAGGATGGGAAAGACTCTTGTGTGAGGCAGGTTTAACCAACCTGCGCATCCATGACTTGAGACGCACGATGGGGAGCTGGCAAGCCAAGACCGGAGCATCACTTTCAATCATCGGCAAAAGCCTGAATCACAAATCCACTCAAACAACCGCAATATATGCACGTCTAGACATCGATCCTGTCAGGGATTCAATGAACACCGCCACGGACGCTATGTTGAAGGCAGGGGGAGTGAAGAAGAAATAATACCGGCATTTATTCATGTCTTATAAGAGAAGATCATCCTCGGGCACATCGGTATGGGTTTCCAGAATTTCAGCGTACCTTTTAATTCTCACAAATCCATTTTTTACTGCAACCTCTACAACACAGTCAGCAGTATCTAGTTTTTTCGCTGCCTTTTTGACACCACCTATTTTTTTGACAGCAACAGCCACCGGGTTGTCGAATTTCTTTACCTGCATGGTCGTAAATCCCTCACCTGCATACCCACAAGTGCAGCCAGTTTTGTAGCTTTTTCTATATCTGGAATCTTGCGCTTGCGGATCCAAGCAAACACTGCACTACCACTACAGCCCATTAGATTTGCCACCCTTGTTGCTCCACCTGCACGCGTTATAGCGATTTTTACTTTGTTTTGAAATCCGTAATCATTCATTTTTGCATCCTCATTGTTGTTGTTTTTAGAAGGGACTTTTGTCATCCTCATATCTTTATTTTAGTTTATGAAAAGCCGCAAATTGCCAGAAAAGGCCTATTTATTGAACTATTTTTTGAATCGTGCTTTTTAGTGGTACGAGATCCGAATAAAACTTTTTTATGGCGGGGGAAGTAGTGTCGTGGGGCTTGGTTTGGGGGAATACGTTGGGATGTCGGGGGGGAGCGAGGTTACCTGCCAGAATAATATTAAGGGCACCTCTAATAATTCGTCATTCCTGCGAAAGCGGGAGCGATGAAAATGAATTTTTAGATGTGCCCTTAAATATGATGAGATATCAGTTGAATGGTTTTGCAAATCCTTCTCTTACCCATTTAAGGATTTGAAGAAGGATCAAAACCGCAGCTTCGCCCATTCCAAATAACCAAATGTAAGCGAACATAGTTTCAACCCATCTTGTGTCGTTTATTTGATGTCTTATTAAATACAATGCAATAAAGCCTGGAATGATAAATTGTACGGATATATATACTCTTTTCAATCCTGCATGTGCTTCATTTTTGTAATCAAAAAAATAGGCCGCAATAATTAAGCATGGGATAAGCACGTAAAATAATAACCTCCAAGCAACTCCCAAAGGATCAAAATCACTAGATTTTAAGACTTCAATAAATCCCAGATTTGCAGTAATGTCACCACCAAAATGCTCCTGCGATTTCGACCTGATTTGATTTAGTTCACTTCTATATTCCATGAACATCATAAACAAAAATGAAAATACGTAAACTGAAATGGCAAGTAGCCACTTTTTTGGTGATAATCTGCTTAAGAAGTTTTTCATATTATTTTTGTCATCCTTATGTGTTAATTGAAGTTTACTTTCCAAACCATTCATCCAATTTCGTCTCGGCCTTTGCTTTAATTTCATCAGTAATGTAAGTCGCAACTGTGGCAATAGCGGCTGCAAGAACCCCTAGATCATCTGCAAATCCAATGAGCGGAATGGCATCTGGAATTGCATCTATCGGCGAAATGAAATAACCCAATGCAGCAATAATGACCGCCTTAGCCCATGCTGGTGTAGCCGGTGCTTGCATTGTGTAGTACAACTGTAATGCCTTTCCGATTACCTCATTCCCCGCAATCTTGGCAAAATTCTTGACCTTTTCCCAAAAGCTATTTTCTGAATAATCTTTTGCGTACCCACTGTTTTCTTCGCTCATTGCTTTCCCCTTTGTAGGCGTTAATCGATTTGCCACCTTTCACGAGGGATTGATCTACTTAACCAAAACCAAACGCAAAGTGTTTGTAACATAGGCCACACCTTAAATCAAACTCAAAGTGTGTGGATTAGAGTGTGCCAGTCGTCAAGACTGCCACATGCGAAATCAAACTCAAAGGTGTGGTGCACAGTTGCTTTTCGCCAGCAATATGAAGCGAGTCCGGTTAGCAAAAAAGCTGACTCAAGAAAATGTAGCTGAAGGCGCAGGACTTCACCCCAACTACATCAGCTCAGTTGAACGGGGCGAGCGGAATATCTCGATTGGCAACATCGAACGCATCGCATGTGCCTTGGGGGTGCCGATGACAGAGCTACTTGCTGATCCAGGGATGGATCACTGACCTGTCTGAGTCTGATCGTAGGTTTGTTCTGGAAATGGTACAGGCTTGGTGCGAGAGGTTGAAAGCATAACAGCGCCAGCCCTTTCAATCCCCGTTATATCCTGGCAAAAACTCTATGCCCGTGCGACGCACAAGCTCTGCATAACTAATTGGTTTTCCTACCCTAGCCTGATCAGTATTTTCCAGCCAATGTGCCCAGGCTTTGTTCTTGGACGGATCGTAGACCAACTTGAACAAATGTTGTGGCACCCACACTCTGTTCGCCCCTATTGCAGGCGGTATACCATCAAAAACCGGCCCCGTAATCACGTAAACATCTCCCGAAGCACGCATCGCATATTTTCTTGTGTCAGCCTCAATTTTCCTCCAAGCATTGCGATTGTTTTCGGGATTCTGTGGGATGGTATTCGCCAGGGAGAAGCTCTGATCCTTAGATTCAAGGGTTCCCATGTCCCCGGCTGGAACCATATGCCCACGGTCAAATTCTGAGCCACGATAATCATCTAACTGTGAACGCTCTGCTTGAGGCAATCTGGCTTCCTCAAAAAACAAGTTTGATCTGGGTATGTCCTGCGATGCTAGCAAGGCCTGTTTGGTGAGGCGTTCTGCGACGTAGACTGGAGTGTGGCTTTTGCCTGAATGAAGGACTGCGAATCCGCTAAAGCATAGCGCTCTTGGTTTCAGCTCTTCTTGGTGCAGTATGACGGGTGGAGTGCCATTAGGGAAAAATTGGCGGCATTGTTCAAAGTCTCTTCCAGCTGATAATGCAGGGGTCGCTGCCAGCAACGAGGCTGTCAGAAGCAGGATTCGTGTAAAGTAGTGCATCGTCACTGGAGAACCTCTATGTCAGATTTAGCAACCTTCGGACAATACCTCAAATTGGCTGACCAGCTCATCGAAAAAGTGAGTAAAGAAGACATAGCAGAAGCTGCCAGGTTACTTGCCTTGAATGTGGCTCACTACCAGTCCAAGTATGGTGAACTGCCACTTGATGAAACGCTAGCTATGATCGGCATGAGCAAACCCAATGAAGAGCAGCTTCAGCTCATGACTGCTGGCATGGAGATTTTCGTTGGTGTGCTGGGAAGTGTTGTAGTGGGGATTGGACAGGAGAGGCATTGAAACGTGCCGATGAACGTCTGCTACGGACATTTGCGTCAAGGTCAACTATCTCGATAGAGGACGCTGGTGGCGGACAGGTTTCGACACATTGGAAAAGGTCGATCTTCTCCGAAAATGCCCTTCAAAAATGTCTACAAAAGCAGGCGGCATTGCTTCTTGAACGATTCGTTAACTAGTGTAGTGCGCCGTAATTAACGGAACTAACAATCATGAGGCCTGTCCCATATTCCGGTTATTGAGACAGGAGACACACAATGCG
>MGWZ01000121.1 GCA_001801175.1 Gallionellales bacterium RIFCSPLOWO2_02_FULL_57_47
CCGTATCGCCGTGCGGGTGGTATTTACCGATCACGTCGCCGACGATACGCGCCGACTTCTTGTAGGCTTTGTTCCAGTCGTTGGACAGCTCGTGCATCGCGAACAGCACGCGGCGGTGCACCGGCTTCAGGCCGTCGCGCACATCCGGCAGCGCGCGGCCGATAATGACACTCATCGCATAGTCCAGATAGGACTTGCGCATCTCTTCTTCGAGGCTGACCGGGAGTGTTTCTTTGGCGAATTGTTGTTCCATGTATTTACTCTGACCCAAGGCAAGTAATCGTGTGCAATTGACGCACGACAAAGCGCGGATTTTAACACACCGAGACCACCCTGAGCCACCTGCTTGATGGCTCGGACTATTTGGCTAAAGCATTGAGTTTTGTTAAAGTCGCACACTTTCCAATCCAGCCACGTGCCATGACCAACGTTGACCCCATCGAACTGGAAAAATTTTCGCAACTAGCCCACAAATGGTGGGATCCAAACAGTGAATTCAAGCCGTTGCACGACATCAACCCACTGCGCCTGGACTATATCGACCTCCTTGCCGGTTTGTCAGGCAAAAGCGTGCTGGATGTCGGCTGCGGCGGCGGAATTTTGTCTGAAGGAATGGCCGGGCAGAACGCCAATGTCAGCGGCATAGACCTTTCCGAAAAAGCGCTGCAAGTTGCCAAGCTACACTTGCTGGAAAGCGGCAGGCAAGTCAACTACCGCAAGATTGCCGTGGAAGAACACGCCACCGAGCAGCCCGGCCATTACGATATCGTCACCTGCATGGAGATGCTCGAGCATGTACCCGACCCGCAAAGCGTGGTCACGGCCTGCGCGAAGCTGGTCAAACCGGGCGGCTGGGTGTTCTTCGCCACCCTCAACCGCAACCTGAAGTCCTACCTGCTGGCAGTGATCGGCGCGGAATATGTGCTGAACCTGCTGCCGCGCGGCACGCATGACTACTCCAAGTTCATCAAGCCCTCCGAACTGGCGCAGTCCTGCCGCAATGCCGGTTTGAGCTTGGTCGATCTGACCGGCATGAGCTACAACCCGATCAGCCAGGAGTATTCACTGGGCAGGGACACGGACGTGAACTACATGATCGCCTGCCGTCGTGAGTAACCAGAAGACTGAAGACAGAAGACAGAAGACAGAGGTTTTGTCGCGGCCGCGCCGCGCCCTTGATATGCCGTGCCGCAAGGCGGAGCACAACAATCTGTCCTCTGTCCTCTGTCCTCCGTCCTCTGTTGTCAAAGCAGTCCTGTTCGACCTCGACGGCACCTTCGCCGACACCGCGCCCGATCTTGCCGCCGCGCTGAATCACACCCGCGCCTCGCGCCAACTGCCCCCGCTGCCGCTGGATACCATCCGCCCGCAGGCCTCGCACGGCTCTCGCGGCCTGCTCAAGCTCGGCTTCGGCATCGAGCCGGAACATTCCGACTACGACGCCCTGCGCGACATCTTCCTCGCCTATTACGAACGCAACATCTGTGTATACACGCGCCTGTTCGGCGACATGGCAGAACTGGTTGCCGCACTGGAGCAGCGCGGCATTCAGTGGGGCATCATCACCAACAAGCCGCACCGCTACACCGTGCCGCTGATGCAGGCGCTGGGCTATGCAGAGCGCGCCGGTTGCCTGATCAGCGGCGACACCTGCGCGCACGCCAAACCGCATCCCGAGCCGATGCTCAAGGCCTGCGAGCTCATCGGCGTTACTCCCGCACAATGCCTGTATCTCGGCGACGACCTGCGCGACATGCAAGCCGCCAATGCCAGTGGCATGCGCGGCATCATCGCCTGCTACGGCTATGTCAGCGGTGACGTATCGTTAAAAAACTGGAACGCATACGCCAGCGTGAACCAGCCTACGGAACTTCTCGCTTATCTGACCCTCTGAGACTCTGTTACAATCTGCCTCACTCGCAACGGGGAAATGCTTTTAGATCCGTAGCGAGCAAGCAACAAAGCAGGTTATAAAAGCATTTCGAACCGGGGACGACTTGGCTTCGACGTGGGTTACAAAGCAGCGTAGGGCATACCGAGGACCCGCTACCTCGTAAATCAGCTGGAAAAAACTAGTCGCAAACGACGAAACGTACGCTTTAGCAGCTTAGTCTGCTAGACCTCACACCCTGCTGTCTGTGGAGGGGCTCAAAGCCGCAAGGCCGAGATGAGTGAGGTAAATTACACAGAATCGTGTCGGGCAGGGTCACTTTGCTCGAAGCTAAAATCAAGGTGACTCGTCCTTTACCAGCCCGCCGGTTGGCGTGTACGGGATCAAATCAAACAGCCAGGCTAAGTATGTAGAACTATCTGTAGAGGACTTGCGGACGCGGGTTCAATTCCCGCCGTCTCCACCAACAAAACAAAAAGCTCACCCTTGTGGTGGGCTTTTTGTTTTGGTAGCGATACGTTGGATATTAAATCCGCGTCCGGTACGGGCGCGGGGTGGAGGGCGTTAAGCAAACAGCACCTGCGTGCTGTTTGTAGCCCGGAACGGCATTCGCGTGCGAGCGAATGCGCGGCGAGCGAATGCGCGGCCTGCAAGGCCAAGTCCCACTTCAACGACACCCTTGCGGTGTCGTTTTTGTTTATTGCGTTGTGATTGCGCGGGAATTGAATCCGCGTCCGGGACGGGCGCGGGGGCGGAGGGCGTCAAGCAAACAGCACCTGCGTGCTGTTTGTAGCCCGGAGCAGCAATCGCTTGCAAGCGAATATGCGGCCTGCAAGGCCAATCCCCTCCTAAAACGACACCCTCGCGGTGTCGTTTTTATCTAGTAAGAAATCTGTCGCGATCTGATCTTAATTTTTGGCGGCGGCACATGACTGTTCGAAAACAAATGCGAAGCTGAACTGTCCCATGTTAATTCTGAAGGCCATCGGAGCGGACCGGTTTTGCTCCTCTGGTTATCCGCGTGACTTGCGGTGAATTTCATCATCGGGGGCGGCCATATTCGCCGTGCCCGTCAGTGCGTCCAGTCCACGCGCAACAGATTCCGTTCCTGGTTGTAGTGAAACTCCAGCTCGCCGTGATAGGCATGATGCAACGCTTCGCCGATGCCGCGGGCCAGATGGATATCGGTAGTGGTCATCAGTGTCGCGCCGTCTTTTTCTTCCGCCGACATGATGCGTTTGAGCGGGTGTTCTGCACGCTCTTGCAGTTCATGGTTGCGCACGAGATGCATGATCTCGCGGCGATGAAACCGAAAGAACTCGCCCTTCATGGTCAGAAAACCGGCGGGATAATGGTCACGGATCCGATGGCAGGCGGGGCAGGTTTCCCGGTGAGCGTTTGCCGGGCTCGATCGCCATTGCCAGCGCCCTTCATGAAAGACCGCGCCGCATTGCATACAGACGGTCGGATCCTGCAGCTTGCCCTTCGCCTTGTAGGCATCGTGCATGCGCTCCCTGAAGATGCCGTCGTGCCGCTGAACTTGGCGGAAACCGTCGGAAGTGTCTGTGTGGCCCATGATAAGTTCTCCTTCAGTAAAACATTGTGCTGCGGTGATCACATTGTTGATTCAGTGTGGCCGGTGATAAAGATCGCGCCGCGTGAGCGGGATTGGACTGGAAGAAGGCGTGCGCCTGGAAGCCATAATCTGGAATATCCCCGTATTGCCTTCTTCGAACTGCACCGTGCTGATGGTTTGGAGTTGACCGTCGGAAAACACATAGCGATTGATGAATTCGATCGCGACGCTTTTCTTCCAGTCGCCTTATTGGCTGCGGCAGCCATCTCGACTGCGTGCAGTTGTGTGAGCACCTTTTGGCTGCTTCACCAGCACGCAGTCGCACAACTAGCGATGGCGCATAATTACCCTTTTCATCACGTGACACCCGTAACCAGCGGAGCACCGTCTTTCATGAAGCAGGGATTTCCTTGCGCGAAGCCGTTCACGTTGGCTCTCCTTGTCGATGTTGGCAAAAGCAATCACTAAGCCATTTGAATGTTGGAGGCTTGCTTGCCCTTGGGGCCTTGCACCACTTCAAAGCTGACTTTCTGGCCTTCCTTGAGTGACTTGAAACCGCTCGTGTTGATTGCAGAAAAATGTGCGAACAAATCATCGCTGCCATTATCGGGAGTGATAAAACCAAAACCCTTTGAATCGTTAAACCATTTTACTGTGCCGGTTACCATGCGACTTTCTCCTTGCTGATAGAACAGGGAACCCCCCTGCGGGTTTTTTACAATCTCGAAACTTCAATAGATTTGGGTTTGGCCTTCTCTGACTTGTCCAAGTTCATGACCGCGCTCCTTGTTGGGCGACCGCAAAACAGTCCTCGCGCAAGCTACAGCTGGTTTGACCACATTCGCCATCATAGGCAGTGGCGAAACAATCAAAATAACCTTTCTGCACCTGAATCAATTTAATCAATTCATCTCTTGAGAGTATGGCTGGATTGATACCTCGCGACGTGGCGATGGGGCGTACTGCTTCCATTTTCATGCTGTTTCTCCAAGGTAAATGCCGTTACGGCCAAATCAAACAATTGCTGCATGCACCGGGCTAATGGCTATGAGCCCGGCAAGCGATGCGCCGGTTTCTTGTGCGCCGTGTTGTATGCAAAATCCGCCACGCCGGCAGACCTTCGAGCTCAATGCCATGAATAGCGCTCGGCCGAGCCCGATCCTGAATTGATGTACCCGGCTGTTGCTCGCGGCTTGGCATTGCCCTCAAAGCAGCATCGATTTCTTCGGATTGAGCGGGATTCTGGCTCATGGCATTTCCTTTCAAATACGGAAGCGGCGTGCATCAGGTGGCAGTGGCATGTTTGCCCCACTTACCCTGGATGATGATCAGTTCAGCCGCTTTTTGTGCCTGATTGCTCATAACGTACGGCTTCATGGCACGATCCCTCTGTTCCGCACTTTTCCTTGGCAGGGTAAGCGCTGGCAGCTGCTTCAGCGCAGCGATTTCCTTCTCAGCCAGGGTGAGCTTGCAACACAATGTCGCATTGCAGGATTCCAGCAATGTGATGCGCTTTAACAGTTGTTCGGTTCTCCGTTCGACATTCCGATCGAGGAAATAGCGGAGCTCATTCAACTCGGCCTTCATTTCCTTCCTGTCCCGCATGGCCTTTCTGACAAACAGCGTGGCATCAAATTTCCTGTACTTGTTCGACATTTCGTACTCCGAGTATCTGCAATGAGAAAATGCGGTTTTGATCGGCACTGCCGTCGGACTGGCCGACGAGCATCCATTTTTGGAAAACGTGCCTGGCTGATTGCCCCAATTGCCCGCGCCATAAAGAATTGGAGCATGCTTACGATGAGTTTTGGCTGGCGTTAGCGTGGCTTCCAGCCGGCGGTATTTTGATGATTGGGAACTGTGCTGGTTTCCGCAAAGCGACTTCTGCGTGCTCAAGGAATGACCATTCGCTTGACCAGCAAACCTTCCCAGCGCACTGTTTACTGGCATCTCTACTCTCGGTTGCAGCCGTGTTGCGGTTCATATCCCTGCTCCTTTCGTCATATCCCTGCACCTTTGGTCGCCGCAGCGCGCAAATTATCCGCACGCCACCGGATTCACTCGTCGCAAGCGGTGGCAGACCGATTCAATAATGCTTCAGAGGTGGATAGATTATGCTTGGATCAGCAACAGCGACACATCGGGAGATGCTGATTCTGCTCTCGGCAAAGATGCTGCCTGGGGTAGGGATTTTCCCAGGGGGAGTGCAGGTCGGCCGGCCGAATTAGCGGAACAGACTGTTTTGAACAGCGTAGCGCACCAGCTCCGCCGTGCTGCTGGCTCTCATTTTTTCCATCAGGTGCTGCTTGTGCGTGCTCACCGTCTTGTTGCTGATGGCAAGCTGGTCGGCAATTTCGTTGACACGCTTGCCGGCAACCAGCATGCGGAACACTTCGAGTTCCCTGTCCGAAAGCAGGGCGTGAGGCGCACGCTGTTCGGGAAACGCCGCCTCGTATGCCAATTGTTCGGCCAGCGCAGGATCGATATATCTCCCGCCGCCAGCCACCTTGCGAATAGCTTTCAGCAGGATTTCCGGCTCGCTGTCCTTGGAAATGAAGCCGGCAGCCCCTGCCTTGATCGCCCGAAAGGCTATCTGCGACTCGTTATGCATGCTGAAGACGAGAATCGGCAAGTCCGCGCAGCATGCCTTGATGCGTCCGATCAAATCCACGCCGCTGACACCCGGCATGACAAAATCCAGCAACAGCAAATCGACGTCAGCTGCGCCACGCAGACGCTTGATTATCTCGGCGCCATTGGCTACCTCAGCCGTCACATTGATGTCCTGGGTCAACGCGAGTATCTTTTTCAATCCTTCGCGCACAATGGCATGATCGTCGGCGATCAACACTCGAATCATGAAACACTCCCCCTTGGTTTGACCGGAATGCTGACGGAAACGCCCGTTCCTTTCGATGGTGCACTGGTGATCTCAACCTTGCCGCCCACGGCCAGTGCGCGTTCGCGCATACCCATCAAGCCGAAGGATTCTTTCGGCGACAGCGCGGCAGGATTGAACCCTTTGCCATCGTCGCACACTTCCACGAAGACATCACTGCCACGCAGCCCGATCGTGATTTCAACGCTATTCGCCTCGGCATAACGCATTACATTGGTCAGCGACTCCTGCACGATGCGAAATATCACCACGATTCGGTCCTCATCCAGTTCAACCGGATCATTGATGACCCGCAATGTGCACGCTGTATCCGTGCGGCCGGAAATATTATTGCATAGCCATTCAATGGCGGGAACAATCCCCATATCCAGCGCCGCCGGCCGCAAATTGGCCGTCACGTCGCGCACCCCTTGAATGGCCTTATCCACCAGCGCCAGCATCTCCTTGGACTTTTTCATCAAATCCGGATCGCGCGTGCCGAACTGGATGCGCAGCAGCGAAACATCCATGCGCAGCGCCGTTAAAAGCTGTCCCAGCTCATCGTGCACTTCGCGGGCGATATGCTTGGCCTCTGATTCCCGCGACGCCACGTTCTGAGCCGCCAGTTCACGCAGCAACTGCTGATATTCCCTGAGGTCGAGCTCTGCCTGCTTGCGCTCGGTGACATCCTGCACCGCCCCCACCGAACGCAACGGCTTGCCCGAAACATCAAACTCACTGGAGCAGTGCTCGTGCACCCATTTGATGCGGCCATCCGCAAATCGCAGGCGATGCTCGATATCGTAGGGCCGGCGATCCTCCAGCGACTGTGTATAGGCACGATTCACCTTGTCGCGGTCATCCGGATCGATCACGTTCAGGAAGTTTTCATAGGAAGGCGAGAATTGCGCCGGATCCAGCTCGAATATCCGGTAAACCTCATCCGACCAGCGCAACTCGCCGCTCACCATGTCCAGCACCCAACAGCCCAATTTCCCCAGCCGCTGCGCCTCGTTGAGCAGTTCCTGATTTTGTTGCAGCGCAAGCTCGGTGCGCTTGCGCTCTTCAAGCAGGGCGTTGAAGCCTTCGGCCATTTTGTTAAAGCTGTCGCCTATCTGGCTGAGCTCGTCGCGCGTGCCGAGCTTGATACGCTGGTTCAGGTCGCCCTCGGCAAAGGTGTGTGCGGAATGTACCAGCGATCGAATGCTGCCGATAATGGCGTAGTAGATGCTGATCAAGATATAGACCACCAGCAAAAACAGCAGCAGGGCGACGCCGACGCTCACAAGCAGCGTATTTTCTGCCCGGGCAATCCGCGCCGCGATCAGCGTTTTGGCTGTCGGCAGCATGATTTCATGCAGTTGCGCGTAGCTCTTGTCGATCTCTGCGGTGGCCATATCCAGAAAGACATCAGGAGGCGTCGCAAAACGACCCGCCAAGATGTCCGACGCCACGACATCAGTAACCTTCCGGGCCGAGCCGACAATGCCGTCGGCTGCCTTTGGGAGCGTTCCCCGCACTGCCGGATTGTGGCGCGCGGTCTTCTCGATATTGACCCTGAGCTCCTTGAGCGTGCCGTCGAGTTCGGCAACCAGGCCGTTCAATTTCGCCTTCTGGGATTCAGTGATCTGTTTCTTTGCCAGGATGCCGGTGCCGTACGCGCGGAGCTGGCCGAGATGCTCGAATGCGTGCGGCAGCTTGTTGATGGCGGTGTCGATCAGGTAGAACGTGGCGGTCTCCGGATCCAGGATCAGCGCATAGTCATCGGCGATCGACAGCTCGAACGACTGCATCCGCTCGATCAGGCGGGTATGTGCGGCAAAGTTCTCCTCCGCTGTCCAACGGTGTCCCTCTTCGCGCAGCCGCACCCAGCTTGCCTTGATGCTCCGGAACTCTTCGCTCGCGGTCAGGCCGGGCGGCAACTCTTTCTCCATTGCCCCGAATGCCTTGGTTGCTTCTGTTTCCTTGGCGGCGCGCCGGTCCCGCATCGCCTCGTTGCCGCCGAACAGCACGGCCGAGAACCCGCGGTGCTGCTGCATGAGCTGTACGGTTCGGGAAATCGGCTCAATCAGCGCGAGGCCTTGCAGTTCCAGCTGCGAGGGCTGGATAACCCGCTCAAGGCTGGCAAACAGGCTGTACACCACCACGGCGATTGGGACCAATGACACCAGCCACAGCAGCGTGAATTTCTTGGTGTAACTCATGCGGTTCAGCAGGGCGATGGCCGGGGAGAAGATTCTCTGCATCGTTATTTTTCCTACTCTATTGTTCGTCACAGTTATACCTCACTGCCAGTTGGTACGCCACGATTGTCAACATTGTAGCCAGGATTGCGAGGCAATCCCGGCGTGATGATATGAGTGGCTACTGTTGGCGCCCGGCTCTCCAGCGCTCATCGTGATTGCCATGGCGCAAGCGGTTACCGGAATTTCCGTCTTGCGCCAAATTAGCAGATCACCCGGTAGCGGACGCCGGCGAGCTGCAGCCACGAACCATACTGGACACTTGCATTCTGTCAGAAAGAGACGGAAAAAACGTTCCCTTATCCTTACCCCATAATCAGAAAATGCCGATGGTGCCCTTTGCGTGCGAGGAATAGTATTCACAGCAACCGCAACTGGCCATCGCGAGAATTGGCAACTACTGGAAAGCATTCCTGAGTTGATACGACGTTACTGCGCATTTCCTGCGGTTTTCGCAGAGGTATTCCACTCGCTCGGCCAGGTGGTCTGTCCAACATCCCGAAAGGAGCTAACCCATGAAAAACATTTGCCTTGAAATGCCTATTGTCACGAAGTGCATGGCAAACGATTGCGCCTACAATGCCAACAGCAATTGCCACGCCCGAGCCATTACCATCGGCGACTCCCTCCAACCCGGCTGCGATACCTTCCTGAAGGGTTCGACCCATATCAAGCAGGTGCAGCAGATCGCCGGGATCGGCGCTTGCAAGACTGCCGGCTGCAAGTTTAACGAAGACCTCGAGTGCATGGCAGAAAGCATACAGGTTGGAATGATCAGAAACGAAGCGAACTGCATGACCTTCGCCTTGCGCTGAATATTCCGCGACAGACCTGTATGGATGGTGGGCAGCCTCTGCCCACCATCAGTTGCCGTGTACAAGACCTGCGGCATTCACGCTGCCCGTGAACGCGTTCGCGGCATCAAAACGGCGGCTCAACGATATCGAATACTTTGATGCGCCAGCCAACCACATGCAGGATCGGTAAAAGGCGTTACAGAAATGGAGGGAGCGATGACTGCAATTTTCGGAATTGAGGAAAGCAATGCACAAGGTTTCATCGATAAGGGTATTGTGTGCTACCCCTCGCCGGATGGCAAATTGGACTTACATAGTGTCGTTTCGGCCATCAGGAATGAAGATATAGTTTTCATCAAGCACTGTACGCCACAACTCAGGTTGCACGTCAAAGCCGTGGGTATTGTCCTGTCCGATTATCCAACCAACAGCGATCTTGGCACTTGCCTGCCCGTCGAATGGGTGTGGCAAGGCGAAAAAATTCTGGAGAACTTTGGCGAAATACTGTCTCTGTGCGGCGATGCGCTCTACGAAGAGCATAACTTGCAGGTACAAAGGGAAATCATCAATTTGCTGCCGCAAAAATACCAATCGCCGCAAGAGTGGTAAGACCAAGACGCCAAAAAAAGACGGGGCAGATTTATTTACCCGTTGCCCTTGGCCGATGCTGGCTTCCACTGTGGCAAATTGCTCGGAAAATAACTCTTTCCCTTTTTTTGTCTGCGGGCCGACGGTTCAATTCCCGCCGTCCTACCAATAAGCAGTACAGCAACATCCAACGCCGTCCTGGAGACGGCGTTTTTCTTTGTATTGCGGCGTATTCATTGTCCATTAAAGACTGCAAGCTCCGCCTGCTTGACTATGTAACGTGTATGGTTACAATGCGCCATGATTAAGAGCTTCAAACACAAAGGGCTCGAGCGGCTATTTACCAAGGGCAGTGCCAGCGGCGTTCAAGCGGACTATGCGCCACGCATAACCCTGATACTTGATGCAATAGATGCGGCTGAGCAAGTGAACGAACTGGATCTGCCCGGCTTTCTACTGCACCGCTTGAAGGGCGAGAAGCGCAACCTTTGGAGCGTGAGAGTGTCGGCCAATTGGCGCATCACGTTTGAGTTTGAGAACGGCGATGCACGCATTCTGGACCTGGAGGATTACCATTGATGAATATTTTACGAAACAAAAAACGCGCACCCACTCATCCCGGCGCATTGCTGCGCGAAGTAGTATTGCCTGAGTTGGGAATCACGCAAGGCGAGTTTGCCGATCAACTGGGAGTGTCACGCCGCACCGTATCCGAGATACTGCACGAACGCCGCCCGGTTACGCCGGATATGGCGATCCGCCTGGGCAAGCTGCTGGGCAATGGCGCGGGGATATGGCTGAGGATGCAACAGGCGGTGGACGTGTGGACGCTGGAGCAGCAAGGCGATTACACGCACATCCAGCAACTCAAGGCCGCATAGAAAACCGCTGCCCTGACGCGGCTTGATCCATACCAGCAGATATTGATCTGTTCCTGGCCCTTCGAACTGGGCCAATTTCAGGTGTTTTCAGATTTAGTGCTGACAGAGACAGCGGCAAGTATGCCCTGCAGCAATGCTACAGGCGTGGGCGGGCAGCCGGGGATCGCGACGTCGACCGGGATCACGTTGGAAATCTTGCCGCAGCTGGCATAGTTTTCACCGCCGGGGGAATTGGCCGAGGAGAAGATGCCGCCCGTGCAGCCGCAGTCGCCAACGGCAACCACCAGCCTGGGTTCGGGCATGGCATCGTAAGTGCGTTTGAGCGCAGTTTCCATGTGCCGCGAAACCGGCCCGGTCACCAGCAGCATGTCGGCATGGCGCGGACTGGCAACGAATTTGATGCCCAGGCCCTCGATGTTGTAATAGGCATTGTTCAGCGCGTGGATCTCCAGCTCGCAGCCGTTGCAGGAGCCCGCATCGACATGGCGGATAGCCAGCGCACGTCCGATATGGCGCAGGATCTTCTCCTGCAATTGCTGCCCGTCGACACGCAGCGCATGATCGGGCTGCGGAGGTGTTTCGGTCTTGATGCCGGTTTTCAGGATTTGCCGGATTATCTGGTACATGTCTAAATATCCTGTGCGCAGTCATGTAGGGTGGGCACGTTTTTTGTGCACACGCGGAGGAGCGCGTAGATTGTTCCCGCGTGGGCACAAAAATATGCCCACCCTACGCAAATCATAAATCAACTCCGCAATAGCTCAAGTTAAACGACTTATTGATCAGCGGGAAGTCCGGCACGATGTTGCCGATGATCGCGTGCTCCAGCACCGGCCAGTTCTGCCACGACGGATCGTGCGGATGCAGTCTGTGGATGCCGTTGTTCTTGCCGGTATGCAGCGCGACCAGAATCTCGCCGCGCCAGCCTTCCACCCAACCTATGCCCAGCGCATGCTCCGGCGCAGCGGTTACGGTTGCGCGCAATGCTCCCGCCGGAAGTTCTGCCAGGATCAGGCGGATCAAACGCAACGATTCCATTACTTCCTCGAAGCGCACGATGACCCGGGCTGCGACGTCGCCGTTGCGATGTGTCGCCATGCGCACCTCGAGCTGGTCGTAGGGCGTGCAGGGGAATTGGGCGCGCATATCCCAAGCCTGGCCGCTGGCCCTCCCCGGCAAGCCGGTCAGGCCCAGTTGCGCGGCCAGGTCGGGCGTGACCCGTCCGGTGGTGAGGAAGCGATCCTGGGCACCGGCGTGCTCGTCGTAGATATCCTTCAGGATTCTGATCTCCTGTTCAAGGTGATCGAACAACTGCAACATGCGCTCGATGTCCCGATGGTCGAGGTCGCAGGCAACACCGCCGGGCACCACTCTATCCATCAGGTAGCGGTGGCCGAACAGTTCGCCGTTCAACCGCAGCACATCTTCCTTGAGTATCCAGAACTGCGAGAAGCCGAATGACAGCGCCACATCGTTGCCGAGGTAGCCGAGGTCGCCGAGGTGGTTGTGGATGCGTTCCAGTTCGAGCAGCACGGCGCGAAGCGCCAGCGCGCGGGGCGGCGGCGCGGTGGCGGTGACGCTTTCCACCGCCTGCGCGTAGGCCCACGCGTAAGCCACGGTACTGTCGCCGCTGATCCGCCCGGCGAGCTTTGCGCCCTGCTCCAGCGTCATGCTCTCGAAGCGCTTTTCGATGCCCTTGTGCTTGTAGCCCAGCCGCTCTTCAAGGCGCAGCACGCGATCGCCGATGATCGAGAAGCGGAAGTGCCCCGGCTCGATGGTGCCGGCATGGACCGGGCCGACAGGAATTTCGTGGACGCCGTCGCCGCTGACGGTAATGAAGGGATAAGCATCGGTTTCCGTCTTTGATACGCTGTTGCCGTCAAAATTCTTGCGCAGCGGATGCGCGTTGCCCGGCCATGAACCGTGGCGCAGCCATTTGCGCTGGTCGTCCGCGCCGGTGGCGTGCAGCCCGAGCAGGTCGACGACGGCGCGCTGCATCCGGCCGGCGCCGGGGAAGAGATCGCTGATATCGGGATAGGCGGGGCGCTCCGCACTGACCGGCAGCGTCAGGCAGAGCATACCGGCGGCGGTAACCAGCGCGACGTGCAGCGCATACCCCGCACCGCTTGCGCTTTCATCGCTGCCCCACAACGCCACCAGCTTGCCGCCGTCGTGCTTCACCTGTTCGCACAGGCTGCGGAATTGAGCGACGTCCACGATGCCGTGCCAGATCGGCATCGCACCGGGCAGTTTGTTGAACCTTGAAGTGAACTCTTCCAGTTTCATTTGAGAACCTTCAGAAATTCATTTTGCGGGATGAAGCGCAAGGAGCCGCACAGCGAATGACGAGACAACACGCCGCAAAGCGGCTTGTTGCGGCGTAAACTAACCTTCAGGTTATGTTGAAGCCACATATCAGGTTGATAGGCGAGGATTGAGCGAGCACGCGACGCTGCGATTCGCCCGAAAAATGGATTTATGGAGGCTCTCATGTTTATCCGATCAACGCCGCCGCCTGCCGATACCAATTCGCCAGATAAGGCGGGATGTACAGCCCGAGCAGCAGCACCAATCCCAGGTGCACGAACACCGGCACCAGCGCGGGTGGATGCGGCAGGCGTTTGCCGGTGGTTTCGCCGAATACCATGTGCTGCACCCGGCTGAAGATCGCGGCAAAGGCCACGCCCAGCGCGACCAGCAAGAACGGCGTGGTCCACGGGTAAGTGTGCATCGCGGTGGTGATGATCAGGAACTCGCTGGCGAACACGCCGAACGGCGGCAT
>MGWZ01000122.1:0-11254 GCA_001801175.1 Gallionellales bacterium RIFCSPLOWO2_02_FULL_57_47
CAAACCGTTCGACAACACCCGTTTTTACGCAATTCCTGCTTGAGCCAAAAAAATGCAAAAATCACAGAAAAAATGCTTGTCCTCAAACAGAGTATCTATAAAGCTTATCTCTTCAATGTAGGAGCCCGATTCATCGGGCGATTCTGTGGTCAATCTATCGCGCAATGAATTGCGTTCCTACAAAGCATCTTGGTTCTAATGGATTATCTGGGATGATTATTCGAGCATCATCTGGCGGTATGCAAACAGCAGCGACTCAAAGAACAGCTTCGGGTTGAGCGTGTGCTGCGCTTCGCGCTTGGCGGTTTGCAGGTGTTTTTGCAGGCGTGCCAGATTTAAAGGTGCGACAGGTTCGACCAGCTTTTTGATGGCTGCTTCTTCGCCGGGGTGATAGCGCAATTTGCCCGCCTGCTTCATCGAGCTCAGGTCGTAACTCCATTGTTGCAGCCACTGCACGACCAGCACCTGTTCGGTTTTTTGCAGCGCCTCGGCCAGAGCAAACACATCCAGCGCGGCAGGCTGGCGCACGGCGCGCAGCAATTTTTCGCGCTCCTCGCTGCCCAGTTGCTTTTCCAGTTGAACGGCCTGCAGCGGAGCAAAGCCGGAAAACGCCAGGGCGGCGTCAGGATTTTTTACGCCCTGCTGCGCCAGCCAGCGCGTGGCGCTCGCGGCATCCGGAGCCGACAGCGCGAAAGGCAGGCAACGGCTCAGGATGGTCGGCAGCAATTGCTGCGGCTTGTGCGACACCAGGATAAACAGCAATCCCTGCGGCGGTTCTTCGAGATTTTTCAGCAAGGCATTCGCGGCATTGGCGTTCATCGCTTCGGCGGGATGAATCACGACCACGCGCCCGCCCCCCTGATGGGCGGACATGCTGACGAAATCGGCCAGGCCGCGTACCTGATCGACGGAAATCTGCTTGCTGGGTTTTTTGCCGGTTTCGGTTTCTTCGCCTTCCAGGCTCAACACTTCCGGTTGCAGCAACCGGTAATCGGGGTGCGAGCCTTGCCCGAACCAGTGGCACGAGGGACATTTGCCGCAGGCGAAGCCGGATTCATCCGGGTGTTGGCACAACAGGCTTTGGCCAAACTTGATTGCCAGATCGAGCTTGCCGATGCCTTTTATTCCTTTGAATAAAATGCCATTCGGGGGGCGCTTGCGCAGCTCCTGCAAGCGCGCCCAGTTATTTTGTTGCCACGGATAAATTGCGCCCATGCTCATAGCGTCGCGATGATGCCCTCGAGTTGCTGCTTCACTTTTTCCAGCGGTTGCGCCCCATCGATCACGGCGTAGCGTTGCGGGTTTTGCCGTATGCGTTGATGGTATCCGGCCCGCACCCGCTCGAAGAAGCCGGCTTGCTCCTGCTCGAAACGGTCCAGCGTAACATTGCTCTGCCTGTTGTTATCAGGCGACCTCAGGCGTTGCCGCGCGACCTCGACCGGCACGTCGAAAAACAGCGTCAGGTCGGGTTGCAGATCGGGATGTACCCATTGCTCAAGCTGGCTCAATTTGTCCCAGTCCAGCCCCCTGCCGCCGCCCTGATAGGCAAAACTGGCATCGCTGAAGCGGTCGGAAATCACCCACTTGCCGGCGCGCAACGCCGGTTTGATGACCTGCTCGATGTGCTCAAGACGCGCCGCAAACATCAGCAGCGCCTCGGTCCCGATGCTCATAGTCTGGTTCAGCAGTATCTCGCGCAATTGCTCGCCAAGCGGCGTGCCACCCGGTTCGCGCGTGACCACCACGTCGGGACCGCGCTGCCGCAACGCGTCGGCAAACCACGCCAGGTGGGTGCTTTTGCCGGCCCCGTCGACACCTTCAAAAGTAATGAATTTGCTCATAAATCCGTTTTCCGGGCGAATCGCGGTGTCGCGTGTTGGTTTCGGCCACTGCTTTGCAGTTTCACATCGGCTTCGCCGATATGAGCCTTCACCGCAACTCCGTTGTCGCTCATTCCTCGTCTATCAATTTGATATGCCTTCGTCATTTGCTGCGCGGCTCCTTGCGGTGCCCGCGCGACACGGTTGGGCGCAGCCCTCCGGTGCGGGAGCGCGGAGCAGCAGGCCTGCCCGCACCGAATGCTTCGCATCACCGTGTCCAGCCTGCTATCCCGCAAAACGGATTTCTTATTATCAGTCAGCGCGGGTTGTTTCCGCGTGGGCACAAAAAACGTGCCCACCCTACCGAGCTAGCGACTAACAACTGCCTCTCCTCATTTCTGGTATTTATCCACCGCGCGATTATGCGTAGTCAGGCTGCTGGAAAATTGCGAGCTGCCATCGCCGCGCGCCACGAAATACAGCGCGTCGGTCTGCGCCGGATGCAATGCCGCCTGCAATGCCGCTGTTCCCGGCAAGGCAATCGGCGTAGGCGTTAATCCGCGCCGCGTATAAGTATTGTAAGGGGAATCGGCCAGCAAATCGCGTTTGCGCAGGTTGCCGTCGAACTTGTCGCCCAGGCCGTAAATCACCGTCGGGTCGGTTTGCAGCAGCATGCCCTTTCGCAAGCGGTTCGCAAACACCCCCGCAATCATCGTGCGGTCAGCCGGTGTGCCGGTCTCCTTCTCGACGATGGAAGCCAGTATCAGGGCTTGATAAGGCGTTTCAAGCGGCAAATCCGTCGCGCGCGCTGCCCATGCTTCCTGCAGTTGCCGCTGCATGGTGTGGTAGGCGACCTTGAATATCGTCAAGTCGCTGCTGCCTGCGGCGAAGTAATAGGTATCGGGAAAGAACAAGCCCTCGGGATGATTTTCCGTCGCGCCGATACGCTGCAAAATCTCCGCATCGGACAAACCGCTCGTGCGATGCGAGAGGTCCGGGCTGGCATCCAGCGCGGCGCGCAACTGTTTGAACGTCCAGCCTTCGATTACCCTGACCTGGCTCTGGCTGACACTGCCTTTGGCGATAATTTCCAGCAACTCAAGCCGCGAAACGGGATGTTCCAGCACGTAATTTCCCGCCTTGATCGTTCCCGACTTGCCCTGCACGCGTGCCAGCCAGACGAACGTCAAATCCTGCTCCAGCAGACCAGCCTGCTTCAGTTGCCGGGCAGCGCTCTTCAGGCTGCTGCCCTGCTTCAATGCAAATGCAAATGGCGCGGCCGGCAGCGGCAGCGGCTGATATACATGGTAGCCAAAGCCCGCGGCTGCGAGCATCACAAGCAGTATCACCCTTGCGAATAACCTTTTCATCAGGCGTCCTGTTCATAAAGTTTTTTGCGGATTTGTCTGGCGATGGAGAAACCGCTCAAGCGGCGCTGTTCCAGTTCGCTTATCGACCATAATCCGATGATGCTGTTCACCACGAACAACTCGTCGGCGCGCAACAACTCGTCCATTCCGATGTGGCGCACTTGCAGCGGCATTTTGTGCTGTGCCGCCCAGGCCATCACTCGGTCACGCTGCACTCCCGCCACGCCGCAGCGTGACAAATCCGGCGTAATCAACTTGCCATTCGACACCAAAAACAAGTTGCTGCGTGTGCCCTCAATGACATTGCCGGCAATGTCCAGCAACAACCCTTCGGCAATCCCTGAACCAGACGGCCGGGAATCAGGCGACCGGGAATCAGACAGCTGGCCATCGCTCAATTCGGCGGCAGCCAATACGTTTTCAAGACGGTTGAGGTGCTTGATACCCGCCAAACGCTGCTGGTGGCACAGTCGCAACTGGCACAAACGCGCCTTGATTCCATGTGTTGCCCAATCAGCCGGGTAGTCAGGTAATGGGGAAACATCCCACAGGTGCGTGGCCCCGGCTCCGGTTTGAGGGGCATAGCCGCGTGTCCCCTGCCCGCGCGTCACAATCAGTTTCACCACGCCGTCGGGATGCTGCGCGAGCAAGCCGTTTAACTCGGCGGAAAGCCGCGCTTCATCCGGGCAAGCAATACCCAGCGCGGCGCAATCGTGTTGAAGTTTCAGATAGTGCAATGGCCATTGCTGTGCTTTGCCGCGCGATGCAACCAGGGTACGGAAAACCCCGTCGCCGTAGAGCAGCCCGCGATCGCGAATGCTGATGAAATTGCCAGGCTTGCCATTGACCAGCATCTTGGCAGGGAATTATATTTTGCGAAACACCAGAGTACCGTTGGTCCCGCCGAAACCGAAGTTGTTGTTCACCGCAACATCGATCTTCATGTCACGCGCAGCATTCGCGCAGTAATCCAGATCGCATTCCGGGTCCTGCTCGAAGATATTGATGGTAGGCGGCGAAATCTGATGATGTACCGCCAATGCGCAAAATACCGACTCTACACCGCCTGCGCCGCCCAACAGATGCCCTGTCATCGACTTGGTAGAGTTGACCACCAGCTTTTTGGCATGGTCGCCGAATGCCAGCTTGATCGACTCGGTTTCGTTCTTGTCGCCCAACGGGGTCGAAGTGCCGTGCGCGTTGACGTACTGCACCTCCTGGGGGTTCAATCCTGCATTGCGCAACGCATTCAACATGCTGCGTTTCGGCCCATCGCTGTTCGGCGAAGTGATATGGTAGGCATCGCCGCTCATGCCGTAACCGGCCAATTCCGCATAAATCCTGGCTCCGCGAGCCTTGGCATGTTCGTATTCTTCCAGCACCAGCACGCCCGCGCCTTCGCCCATCACAAAACCATCCCTGTCCTTGTCCCACGGGCGGCTGGCTGTAGCCGGATCATCGTTGCGTGTACTGAGCGCGCGCGCGGAAGAAAACCCGCCGACCGCCAATGCGCATATGGTCGCCTCGGAACCACCCGCAACCATCACGTCCGCATCGCCATATTCAACAATGCGCGCCGACTCGCCGATGCAATGAGTGCCGGTAGTGCAGGCAGATACCATCGCCAGATTCGGACCTTTCAACCCGAACATGACGGACAGGTTGCCGGAGATCATGTTGATGATGGTGCCCGGAATAAAAAACGGCGAGATTTTGCGCGGCCCTGCGGCAAGATAATCGTTGTGCGTTTCCTCGATCATCGGCAGGCCGCCGATGCCGGAGCCGATGTTCACGCCGATGCGTTCGGCATTCTGTTCGGTAACTTCCAGCCCGGAATCCCTGAATGCCTCGATTCCGGCAGCCAGGCCGAAATGAATAAACCTGTCCATGCGGCGCGCATCCTTGGCGGAAAGATATTGCGTGACATCAAAATCCTTCACTTCGCCGGCGATCTGCGCTGCCATCGCGCTGGGATCGAAGTGTGTGATTCTGGTAATACCGGATTTCCCGGCGACGATGCTCTGCCAGGCTGTGGCAATACCTATCCCGACCGGGGAGATGATCCCCAGCCCGGTTATGACAACTCTGCGTTTAGACAAAATGACTCCACCAAACAGAAGGGATGGACAAACGGAATAAGATAGGTGAACAGATAAAGCAGGAAATTACTTCTGATGCGCCAGGACGTAGTCGGTGGCTTGCTGTACCGTGGTGATTTTTTCTGCGTCTTCATCCGGTATCTCGCACTCGAACTCTTCTTCCAGAGCCATTACCAACTCAACGGTGTCCAGAGAATCGGCACCCAGGTCATTGACGAATGACGATTCGTTCTTGACTTCAGATTCATTTACACCCAGTTGCTCTGCGACGATCTTTTTTACGCGTAGTTCGATAGACATCTTTATTCTCCTACTTTTTAATTAAAGTTCAAAAAAACTGCGGCATTGTATCTAAAGATGCCAAAAATTCCAAACAACTTGATATGCGGCAAAGTTGCCGCATGGATTCAGCCTGTTAGAATAACCCAGCAAATCAACCCCCGTGGTTCGTCTGGACTATGACCGTTATCGCAGTATTCAACCAGAAAGGCGGCGTGGGGAAAACCACCACGGTTCTAAACCTGGCCGCCTCACTGGCGCTACGCGGCCGCCAACCGGTTGGTATCGACCTTGACCCGCAAGCGCAATTCAGCTCCATCAGCGGTTTTGCCGCCCATACTGGCGACGACAGTATTTACAGCCTGTTTCAGCGCAATCGGCCGTTGCACGAACTGATACGCGAATCTGCCAGCGGAATCCGTGTCATTCCGTCACACGCCGAGCTGTCCAAGGTGGACGCGCTGTACGGCAAGGGTTACAACATAATCAACAAGCTGAACACCAGTTTGCTGGCAGAAAAAACAGAAGGCAAAAATACTCCCTGGATAATCGACTGCAGCCCTTTGGTTGGCGTCCTTACGCTGAATGCGATTTTTGCCTGCGATGGGGTTATCGTTCCAATTTCGGCCGATTACCTGTCGATGAATGGCGCCATGCAGATCAGGAAAACCCTTCGTGCTCTCGAGCAAGTCCTCAAGCGCCGCGTTCATCGCCGATATCTGCTCACCCGTTTCGACTCGCGGCGGAACATGGCGAAAGTCATTATGAACATGGCGCAAACGGAATTCGGTACGGATGTTTGCGATACCGTCATTTCGGAGAATGTCAGCCTGGCAGAAAGTCCGGCATTGAATAAATCCATCTTCGAGCATGCTCCCGAAAGTCGCGGAGCACAGGATTATGCTGCGCTGCTCGATGAATTAATCGCCGATGGATTTATTAAATAGCTTTATCAAATAGCGCGGGGATATGCTGTCAAGATGGAATATGCAAAAAGGAAATAGCAGCACCGCCGCCGGCAAACCCCTAGACTTGTTTGGCGATCAGGGACAACAGGTCTTCAATATCCACCGATTGTGACAATTTATTGCCGGTGTCGATGGTCTTGTAATTTATTACTTCACAATGGCGGTACATCTGGCGAAGTTTGCGTTCCGCATCCGGCAAGTCTTTGCCATGAATCTGGATGCTTTCAACTTTTTGTCCATCCCGGGTAATCACGGAGAATACAAATTTCAGCATAACATTCCCAAAATTATTGGCTCACCAATAAACCCGAAATAACAAACCAGGCTTTCATGCCATAGTTGATGCGGAGAAAAACAAAAACCAGTTTATATTATAGCCTGCATCCTTACTCTGGCCTCCCCCACCCCAAAGCCGCTCGCTACGATTTCTGTCGCTATGTATAGAAACCCGGCTTTGGTCTTATACTTGCAACTCGTTCATCATTTTTATTATCAATTCCTATGCACAATATTTTCCCGTCTTCCGGCTGCCGTCCGCTACCCAGAATTACTGCGCGCGGTTTTACCCTTATTGAAATCA
This sequence comes from Gallionellales bacterium RIFCSPLOWO2_02_FULL_57_47, assembly GCA_001801175.1. Classification (GTDB taxonomy): domain Bacteria; phylum Pseudomonadota; class Gammaproteobacteria; order Burkholderiales; family Gallionellaceae; genus Gallionella. The sequence goes on from MGWZ01000122.1 coordinate 7,117, forward strand.
TGGTAGTGGTGGTCATCATGGGCATTCTGGCTGCATTGGTCGTTCCAAAACTGATGGGGCGCACCGATGATGCACGCATTATTGCAGCCAGGCAGGACATCGCCACTGTGATGCAAGGACTTAAACTGTACAAGCTCGACAATCAGCGTTACCCCACCACCGAACAAGGCTTGCAGGCGCTGATCACCAAACCTGTCACAGGCCCTGCGGCAAATGGCTGGAAAACCGGCGGTTATCTCGACAAGCTGCCGAAAGACCCGTGGGGCAACCCCTATCAGTATCTGTCACCCGGCATCAATGGTGAAATCGATGTGATTTCGTTAGGGGGGGACGGACAGCCGGGAGGCGTCGGCAACGATGCCGATATCGGTTCGTGGGAACTGTAATCGCGGCTGCTTTGATTAAAACGAACCGCGCCTGTCGGTGCGCGCGATCTCCGCAGTCGTCAGACGGGTTCACGCTGCTCGAGCTGCTGGTGGTGATGGTGATTGCCGGCATCATGCTCGGGATGGTGTCATTCAACGCGATGCCGGACGATCGCCAGGCATTGCAACACGACGCGCAACGAATCGCACTGTTGCTGCAACTGGCGCGCGATGAGGCGATTGTGCGCAACCGCCCGATTGCATTCGAGGCAGAAGCTGACCGTTATCGTTTCCTGCTGCACGATGAAAATACCTGGCAAATACTCAAACAGGATGACTTGTTGCGCGAGCGTGAATTCAAGCGCTTCCCGGTCACCTTCTCGATCACCCCCCCATTAATCGGGCAAACCACGCCATTGCGCATCATTTTCGGCCGCGAACCGGTCGACAAGCCTTTTGTCCTGACGCTTGCAGTAGGGGATGCACAGGCCGCAATCCGCGCCGATGGTATCGGACATTTTACCGTGGAGTGACATGCGCCCGAACCATCGCCAATTCTTACGCCAAACCAACCATCGCAGCGCGGGCTTTACCCTGCTTGAAGTACTGGTGGCACTGGTCATTGTCGGCACTGCCTTGGGCGCCAGTTTGCGCGCGGTCGGCAGCTTGACGCAAAACAGCAGCGACTTGCGCGCTTCGATGATGGCGACCTGGTCCGCCGAAAACCGGCTGGCGCAAATCCGCCTGGCGCATGAATGGCCGGCGCTGGGTCAACGCAGATTCGAATGCCCACAGGGAGAGTTGCATCTGGTGTGCGAGGAAAACGTATTTACCACGCCTAACCCTTTTTTCCGCCGCGTCGAAGTCAGTGTCCTGGTTCCACTGAATGCCGGGGACGTGCAAAATACCGAGCGGCGCATCATCAAGCTGGCCCAGGTGGTGCCGAATGCATAACAGGCCACATGTGACCGGCAGCGTGCCGACTGCTTCGCGGCCAGCCAGAAACAACGGCTTAACCCTGATCGAATTGCTGGTCGCCATCAGCATCCTTTCGTTCATTGCAGTACTCGGCTGGCGCGGTCTCGATAGCATCGTGCGGGCGCGAATTGCGCTCACCAGCGACCTTGAACAGACGCGCGGAATGCAACTCGCCTTTGCACAGTTGCAGAGCGATTGCGCGCATCTGGCAAGTCCCGTGACTTTGCCGGACCGGGTGCCGCTCGTCGTCGAGCAAGGGAGGCTGACGCTGGTGCGCACGGTGTTTGCCGACGACCAGCCGTCGCGACTGCAAGTCGTTACGTATCGCGTCAGGGACGGGGTACTGACGCGCCGTGAATCGGCAGCAACACGCGATTTAACAATACTTGCCGCATTGTGGCAATCTGCCGCGAACGACACCGGCACAACCCAGGCAGTGGAGCTGCAATCGGGTATCACCGCGCTGACTATGCGGCTATGGATCAGCGGAGGCACTGGCTGGCGCACAGGCGCCGAAATCGCACAACTGACAGCCACTCCAGTCTCGACTGCGAATCCCCAGCCTGGCCAAACAACTGGCACGCCACCGCTGCTGACCGGATTGGAGGTTGCCATGCAATTGCAGGGCCGCGAGGATAACCTGCTCAAAATATTTTTGCTGGGGGCGGTGTGAACATGCGCCCTGCACTGCTCCATCGGCAACGCGGCGTCGCAGTCATAACGGCATTATTGTTGACGACGCTGGCAATCACCATCGTCGCGAGTCTATTCTGGCAGCAACAGGTGCAGGTACGCTCGATCGAAAACCAGCGGCTGCAATTGCAGAAGCATTGGGTGTTGCGCGGCGCGCTCGATTGGGCCGGCTTGATCCTGCGCGAGGATGCAAAGCATTCAAGCGTCGACGATCTGAGTGAACCCTGGGCGGTGCCGATCGCGGAAACACGGCTCGATCAATTTGTAGAAAACGACCGCGCCGATGAAGATATCGGCGATGCGACATTATCGGGCGGCAACAGCGATGCGCAGGCGCGTTACAACCTGACCAATCTGTGCCCCGACGGAACCATCAAACCCGCCGAGGTCGCCGTTTTCGCGCGGTTGCTCAGCTATGCGAAACTTGATCCGGCACTGGCTCAGGCAACCGCCGACCTGATGGCAACGGCACTGAAAAAACCAGAAGCCGTAACGGCAAGCCGTGATACCCAACCCGGCCCGCAGCCGATGGCTCTTGCTCAAGTGGATGACTTGCTCGCAGTGCCGGGCTTTACCCCGCTGATGCTGGCTAAACTGAAGGATTTCATCATCTTCCTGCCGCGCGCCACACCGGTCAATGTAAATACCGCACCCGCTGAAGTACTGGCCGCCAGAATCGATGCGCTTTCACTTTCCGATGCGGTCCAGCTGGTTGAAAGCCGCAATAACGCAAGCTTTCGCGACCTCGCGGATTTTATCCACCGGTCACCGGGTAAATCTTTTTCCTTGCCGGCCAGCGATGCATCAGTCACAACCAATTATTTTCTGGTCAATGGCAAAGTACACATCAACCGTGCCGGACTGGAAATGCAGGCGTTGATCGAACGCACTGGCGCCAGCACCAAGCTGATCTGGATCAGGGAGTATTAAGCCGGGCATCTGTCTCCGGTGTTAATAATGTCGACACAGGAAAGACGCAAAACAAACGGTTTCCACATTCAGGCCGTGCGACCCTGCTTCTTTACCGATATCAATACAGCCTTAACAACTAATCTTACTGTGTCACAAAACGATCAAGGGATGCAGCGCAAGGCAAAATCAGACGAAAAAGCGGAGTTTACATATAGTAAATGAGCATTTTGAGCCTGATTTTAACGCCGCAATGCGCCCTTCAGCGCTTTGTGACACAGTAAGACTAATGGGAGCCTCTATAAATTCTTTTCTCGTCGCTCCCGCGTAGGCGGGAGCCCAGTCAAATCAACAAGCTGGATTCCCGCCTGCGCGGGAATGACAAATTATTAGAGGTGCCCGAATGGCTGTCACAGTCTATGGGTAGCAGGTCATGTGGCCGCAAACGATTGCATCTCAAGTACTGCTTCCTAAGGCTTTCCAAAAATATTATTCGTTATGTACGCTAGCGTACTGAGCGAGTTGGGATGAAGTGAGATAAAGATAAATCAAATTTAATGTATATAGTTGGTTCTGTTTCGAAGTGAAACAGATCAACCTGAGGTGCGCTGATTTCACATGCAGGATGTGTTCAATCATTCAATTCATTGAAAAAGAAAATGAAAATGAAACAAGCCCAGATGCGCAACTTACTCGGACCCATCACCGCCACTTTCTGTTTGATGTGGATGCCTGCCCAATCCCAAGCCGCCACGAAGGACAAAACAGCTAATACATCCACCGCTGCGCGCGCAACCAAAGCAGGCAGAATCTTCAGTGATTGTAAAAGTTGTCCGGAGATGGTGGTCATCCATGCGGGGAAATTTGATATGGGCTCGCCCGATTCTGAGGAAGGGCGGGATGACGACGAAGGCCCTGTGCATAGTGTCAGAGTTGCGGCCTTCGCTCTGGGCAGGACCGAGATCACCCGGGGCCAGTTTGCTGAATTCGTGAAAAACTCCGGCTACAGCACCGGCGACAAATGCTGGACGCTTGATGGCGGTAAATTTGAAGAACGCCGTGGCAGCTGGCGCGAACCGGGCTACCCACAAACCAACAAGCACCCTGTCGTCTGTATCAACTGGGAAGATGCCAACGCCTATGCGAAATGGCTGTCACGCACAACAGGCAAAAAATACCGTCTGCCGACGGAG
>MGWZ01000122.1:11262-11428 GCA_001801175.1 Gallionellales bacterium RIFCSPLOWO2_02_FULL_57_47
GGAATACGCTGCCCGTGGCAACACCAGCACCGCACGCTATTGGGAGGGTCAACCTGATGGGGCTTGCAGATATGCAAATGCTGCGGACAAGTCAGCACAAGCAAAGATAGATGGTGCAACATCCTGGTTGGTATTTAACTGCACGGATGGTTTTGCCTATAGCGCC
>MGWZ01000123.1 GCA_001801175.1 Gallionellales bacterium RIFCSPLOWO2_02_FULL_57_47
TTGGCTGACATCCGGCGGGTGTGACCCGCCCTACGCTTCCTGACCGCGTATATTTTCCTGATCGCCCCTATTTCCTGATGGCAAGCTCAAACGCATCCAGCATCGGCTGGATGGCGTCATGTTTCAATTTCAGCGCGGCCTGATTCACCACCAGGCGCGACGAGATGTCGGCGATATGCTCGACCGCCTTCAAATTGTTGGCCTTGAGCGTGTTGCCGCTGCTTACCAGATCGACAATCGCATCCGACAATCCCACCAGCGGGGCCAGCTCCATCGAGCCATACAGCTTGATCAGGTCCACATGCACGCCTTTTGCGGCGAAGTGAGCCCTGGCGGTCTGCACATACTTGGTCGCCACGCGCAGGCGCGCGCCTTGGCGCACCGCGGATTCGTAATCGAAATCCTCGCGCACCGCCACCATCATGCGGCAGCGCGCGATGTTCAAGTCCAGCGGTTGATACAGCCCGGTGCCGCCGTGCTCGTTCAGCACATCCTTGCCCGCCACGCCGAGGTCTGCAGCGCCATATTGCACATAGGTCGGCACGTCGCTGGCGCGCACGATGATCAAGCGCACATCGGCGCGATTAGTCGGCAGGATCAGCTTGCGCGACGACTCCGGGTCTTCCGGCGTGGTAATGCCCGCCGCATTCAGCAGCGGCAGGGTCTCTTCGAAGATGCGTCCTTTGGACAGTGCGATAGTTATCATTTGAATAATCCTAATTGTCCTAGAAAAAGCAGATGGTCCACGAGAAACACGAAAGGCACGAAACAATAGAAGTTGTACTGATATAGCAGTTCCCCCATTGGGAATCAATTTGCAGCATGGAATCTTTTGAATGTTTTAGTGCATTTCGTGTTTTTCGTGGACAACTGTCTTTCCCATAATTATTTGATGCGGCGTATCTGGGCGCCGAGAGCCGAAAGTTTAGCCTCGATATGTTCATAGCCGCGATCCAGATGGTAGATGCGATCGATCACGGTCTCGCCCTGCGCCACCAGCCCGGCGATGACCAGGCACGCAGAAGCGCGCAAGTCGGTCGCCATGATGGTTGCGCCTTCCAGTTGCGCGCAGCCCCTGATCACGGCGGTATTGCCTTCCACGTCGATCTGCGCGCCCAACCGGCGAAGTTCCTGCACGTGCATGAAGCGATTCTCGAAAATCGTCTCGACCACCATCGCGCTGCCTTCCGCGATGGCATTCATCGCCATGAACTGCGCCTGCATGTCGGTGGGGAACGCCGGATAGGGCGCGGTGCGCACGTTTACCGCCCTGGGGCGTTTGCTCATTTGCAGGCTGATCGTGCTGCCTGACACTTGTATGGTTGCGCCGGCCTCCTGCAACTTCTCCAATACATTGTCGAGTATGTCGGCGCGCGTCTCGGTCAATGTGATGCTGCCGCCTGCTGCCGCCGCGGCGACCAGAAAGGTGCCGCTTTCGATGCGATCCGGCATGATGCGATGGCTCGCGCCATGGAGCCTGTCCACGCCAGTGATGGTGATGGTGTCGCTGCCCGCCCCTTCGATTCTGGCGCCCATCGCAATCAGGCAATGCGCCAGATCGACCACTTCCGGCTCGCGAGCCGCATTTTCCAGCACCGTTACGCCGTCCGCCAGCGTTGCGGCCATCATCAGGTTTTCCGTTCCGGTCACGCTGACCAGGTCGAAGAATATCCGCGCGCCCTTGAGCCGCCCCTTCCCACCATTACCAGGCACTTTGGCATGAATATAGCCGTGTTCGATATGGATTTCGGCCCCCATCGCCTGCAGGCCCTTGATGTGCAGGTCCACCGGGCGCGAACCGATGGCGCAGCCGCCCGGCAAAGAAACGCGCGCCTCGTCAAAGCGCGCCACCAGCGGCCCCAGCACCAGGATCGCAGCGCGCATGGTTTTCACCATATCATAGGGCGCTTCGAGCTTGTCGATATGCGCCGCCGACAAGACCACCTGGCCGCCGTCCACCTCTATCTTTACGCCCAACTGTTGCAGCAGCTTGCGCATCGTGGCGACATCGTTCAAATCCGGCACATTGCCGAGTTGCAATGGATCGCCGGTCAGCAAGCTGGCGCACAGTATCGGCAGGGCCGCATTCTTGGCGCCGGAAATCCGCACCTCACCGCGCAGAGGAGTTCCGCCTTGTATTGCGAGTTTTTGCATAAATTTTATTACCAAACGTAAGACTTAAGACGTAAGACGTAAGTTGCGTAGCAATAACGGCCACCAACTTATGACTTACGTCTTGCGACTATTTATTTTGCCACTCTTCCGGCGTATAGGTTTTCATCGACAACGCGTGGATTTCCTCGCGCATCCGGTCGCCCAGAGTTTGATATACCAACTGGTGACGCTGCACGCGGCTTTTGCCGGTAAAAGCTTCGCTGACCACTACCGCTTCAAAGTGATGACCGTCGCCCGACACGGTTAAATGTTCGGTCGGCATGCCCTGGGCGATGTTGTGTTGAATACTTTCCGGAGTGACCATAGCTAAATCCACTGAAAATTGAGATATACCTGATTAGCGCGTTTGAATGCGTTAATGACCAAACGCACGGGGTTGCGCATGATCACACTGACTGCCGGGGTAACAGCTCAGCCACGCCATACAGGCGCGCCAAACTGAGCAAGTCATCGGGCAAGCCTGTCACATGCAAAGCACGCTGACTGCGCTGTGCGGCCCTGGTCCAGCCCAGCAACATACTGACCGCAGCGGAATCGACAGACTCCACTCTGGAAAAGTCCACCCGCAAATCTTCGCTGGCCAGAAGTTGCAAGCCGGTTTCGAACAATGCCGGGACGGTTTCTATCGTCAGATGGCCCTCCACCACCATCCAGTCATCCTCGCGCTTGATCACTTCGGCTCTTCCTTGTTTAGCGCAACATTTGCCGCGTTAATGTTTTTGTCGGCTAGCGTCTTGATCAGGCCGTCGATACCATTTTCCTGGATTTGCGTATTAAATGTGCCGCGATAGCTCATCACCATGCTGACCCCTTCAATGAATATGTCATATGCCTTCCAACCCTCTCCCGACTTCTTCAATTCATAATTCACCGGAACCGGCTGTGCGCCCGGCTTGCGGATAATGGTCTGGACGGTGACTTCTGTGGCGTCGGCTGCCATTTTGAGAGGTTTAACTTCTACCGCCTGGTCGCGATACACGGTAAAGACTTTGGTATAAGTGCGCACCAGCATATTGCGGAACTCTCTCACCAGCGCCTGCCTTTGCTCGGGTGTCGCAGTGCGCCAGGGCCTGCCCACGGCCAACTGCGTCATGCGCTCAAAATCAAAATGCGGCAGCACCTTGGCATCCACCAGCGCGAGAATTTTCTTCTGGTCGCCCGCCTGAATATCCTTGTCCTGCCTGATAATCGCAATGACCTCATCCACAGTGCTCCTGATCAACACGTCAGGCGCAACCACCTCGGCCTGAGCAACACCAATCGCACACACCAAGCCCGCGAAAATTTTGAGCAATTCCTTCATCCTGATGTTCCCTGGTTATTTGGCTGGCTCATCCGCTTTGTTATAAATGAATTTGCCGATCATGTCTTCCAGCACGATGGCGGACTGTGTCTTTTTCAGTTGCTCGCCGCTCTTCAGCATTTGATCGTCGCCACCTGGCAGCAAACCGATGTACTGCTCGCCCAGCAAACCGGAAGTCAGAATATTGGCAAACGTATCCTTGGGAAACTGATAACGCTTGTCCAGGCTCATCACCACCTTCGCCTCGTAGCGCTCCGTATCCAGGGTGATGTCGGTCACTCTTCCCACCAGCACTCCCGCGCTCTTGATCGAAGCCTTGGTTTTCAGGCCGCCGATATTCGAAAAATAGGCATGCACCTGATAGGATTCCGACACATTGTAGGTACCCAGGTTCCCGACCTTCATCGCCAGCATCCCCAGTGCGGCAATGCCTGCCACCACGAAAATCCCCACCCACAAATCAATCGTCGTGCGTTCCATTATTCAAACCCCTCTAAACATGATTGCAGTCAAAATAAAGTCCAGCATCAAAATCGCCAGCGACGAGGTAACCACCGTGCGCGTCGTCGCGCCGGATACGCCTTCCGCAGTGGGCGGCGCATCGTAACCTTCGTACAGTGCGATCACCGTTACCACGATGCCGAACACAAAACTCTTGATCACGCCGTTAAGTATATCTTCGCGGAAATCCACTCCAGCCTGCATCTGCGACCAGAACGACCCCTCGTCCACGCCGATCTGCACCACCCCGACGAAGTAACCGCCGAACACGCCCACCGCGCTGAACAGCGCGGCCAGCAGCGGCATCGAAATCACCCCCGCCCAGAAACGCGGCGCGACGATGCGCGCGATCGGGTTGACTGCCATCATTTCCATCGCCGAGATCTGCTCGGTCGCCTTCATCAGGCCGATCTCAGCCGTCATCGCCGAACCTGCGCGGCTGGCGAACAGCAGCGCGGCGACCACCGGCCCCAGCTCGCGCACCAGGCTTAAGGCCACCAGGCTACCCAGCGCCGATTCGGAGCCGTAGCGCTTGAGCGTCTCATAGCCCTGCAAGCCGAGCACCATGCCGACAAACAGCCCCGCCACGATGATGATGATCAGCGACATCACGCCGGTGGAAAACAGCTCCTTGATGATCAGGTGAAAACGCCGGAAGCCGCTGCCCGAGTGCGTCAGCGTGAGCAGAAAAAATCGCGTCGCCACGCCGATGTGCCACACCGCATTGATGGTGCGACGGCCGATTCCCTTGATTGCTTTGATTGCAGGCATTGCGTCAGGATTGCAGATTCAGGTCATGGCGGTAATCACCGCCGGGGTAATGGAATGGCACCGGACCATCCATCTCGCCATGCACAAACTGGTGCACAAAATCCTTTTCGGACGCGCGAATCTCGTCGGGCGTACCCTCCGCCACGATCACGCCGCTCGCCATGAAATATACATAGTCCACAATCTTCAGCGACTCCTGTATATCGTGCGTCACCACTATCGAGGTCGCACCCAGCGAATCATTCAGCCGCCGGATCAAATCGCCAACCAAAGTCAGCGAAATCGGATCCAGCCCGGCAAACGGCTCGTCATACATGATCAACATCGGGTCGAGCGCCACAGCGCGCGCAAGGGCCACGCGCCGTGCCATGCCGCCGGACAGCTCCGAGGGCATCAGGTCCTGCGTGCCGCGCAAACCCACCGCATGCAGCTTCATCAACACCAGATCATGTATCAGCTCCTCGGGAAGATCAGTGTGTTCGCGCATCTGAAACGCCACGTTGTCGTACACCGACATGTCGGTGAACAACGCACCGAACTGAAACAGCATGCCCATCTTGCGGCGCATGGCATACATGCCATCCTGATCCAGATCGCTGGTCACCTGGCCATCCATCTTGATGTAACCCCTGGTCGGCTTGAGCACCCCGCCGATATGGCGCAGCAGCGTAGTCTTGCCGCAACCGCTTAGTCCCATGATAGCAACCAACTTTCCCTTGGGAAATGTCATGTTGATACCCTCAAGAACGGGACGTCTATCATAGGCAAAATTAAGGTCACAAATTTCAACCAAAGCGGATGAAGACAAAGACGAAGACAAAATTGAAATCCGGAAAATCAAGAATGTGCATTCTAAACCACAGCAGCGGCAATCCTCAACTAATTGACTTAAATATAAATACCCGTTTATTCTTCTATTGAGCTTCCGTCCGCTTGCCGTTATGCTCCCCACCTGTTTATATTGCCAAGCATACAAGTTGAACTCACTCTCGATGCTTCCCACTTTGATGATCGTTGACGACGACGCGCTGATCCGCGAAGGATTGGCGGTCGCCTTTCACAATGACTTCAAGATTTATCAGGCCGATACACGCGCTGCGGCTATAGATTTATTGCGCACCTTACCTACCCCTCCTCAACTGGCGCTGATTGATCTGGGACTGCCGCCCATCCCGCACCGCCCGGATGAAGGTTTTTACCTGATAGCCGAATTGCTGGCACACTCGCCCAAAGTCAAGATTTTCGTCCTGTCCGGGCAAGACGACCAAAGCAACGCGCGCCATGCGCGTGCGCTGGGAGCGATAGATTTCATCGCCAAGCCTTGCGCTCCGGAAAAAATCAGGGAATACCTTGAGGAAGCGCTCAAGGTTCAGAAAAGCGAAACCAGCGATGAAGACCAGGGTGGCCAGTTATTCGGGATCATCGGCCAAAGCGCTCCAATCAAAGCGTTACGCAATCAAATTGAAATGTATGCAGCCATCCCTTATCCGGTGCTCATTGAAGGGGAATCAGGCTGCGGCAAGGAACTGGTTGCAGCCGCCATACAGAAGCAGGGAGCCAATTCGAATGCGCCTTTTAAAGTGCTCAACTGCGCAGCAATCGCGCCCACTCTGATCGAACCGGCCCTGTTCGGCTACAGCAAGGGGGCCTTCACCGGGGCAGCGAGCGCGCAATCCGGTTTTTTTGAAGACGCATCCGACGGCACGCTGTTCCTGGATGAAATCGGCGAGTTGCCGCTGGAACTCCAAACCAAGTTGTTGCGGGTACTGGAGAATGGCGAATATCAGCGTGTGGGCGAAACCACCACACGCCAAAGCCATGCGCGCATTATTGCCGCAACCAACCGCAACTTGCGCGATGCAGTCAGAACCGGAACGTTTCGCGTTGATCTTTACCACCGCCTGAACGTATTCTCGATCGCTGTCCCGCCGTTGCGCGAACTGGGCCAGGACAAGCTGGTGTTGCTCAACCATTTTCGCGCTTATTATGCCCGGCAAATCAACCAAGCCCCTTTCGAATTGCACCCGGAAGCATTGCAACTCTGGGAGCAATACGGCTTTCCGGGCAACATACGGGAATTGCGCAACATCGTCATCCGGTTGGCCACCAAACACCCCGGGAAAAGAGTCAGCGCGATGCAATTGCAGGACGAATTTGACCCGCTGGAAACGTCCACACACATGCAAGAGACCTCTTTATCCGAGTCAATAAAGCAGCAACTGTTACAAGGCAACTTCAGCCTGGATAAACATCTGCGCGAACAGGAAGGTTTTTACATCTCCGCCGCGCTGGAACTTGCCGCAAACAACATCAGCGAAGCCGCCAAACTGCTTGGCCTCAACCGCACTACGCTGCACAGTCGCATGGATACACACGCAAAGCTCAACAGATAGGACACATGTATGTACTTGGAACACTTCGGCCTTAACGAGCCCCCTTTCAGGATCACGCCCGTCACGGAATTCTTTTTTTCCGGGGCAAACCGCGGTGAAATACTTGACGCGCTGATCTATTCAATCAGTGAAGTCGAGGGAATCGTCAAGGTCAGCGGCGAAGTCGGCAGCGGCAAAACCATGCTCTGCCGGATGCTGCTTGAGAAACTTCCCGGTCACATCGAGACCATCTACCTGGCCAACCCAAGCTTGTCGCGCGAGGAAATGCTGTATGCGATTGCCGACGGACTGGGGCTGAACATTGAAGGCAAACGTGTCGGCATCATCATCCAGAACATCCAGAACCGGCTCGAGGAAAAAGCCCGCGAAGGAAAACGTATCGTGGTGCTGGTGGATGAGGCACACGCCATGCCGCCGGATACGCTGGAAGAACTGCGCCTGTTGTACAACCTGCAAGTCGGCAATGCCAAACTGCTGCAGCTGGTCCTGTTCGGGCAACCGGAACTGAACGCCAAGCTGGACCAACCGAACATGCGCCAGCTCAAGGATCGCATCGTGCATCACTTCAACATGCAGCCGCTGTCGCGCAGCATCATTGAAAGCTACCTGATGTTCCGGATGCGTGCGGCCAACTATCACGGCCCCAACATTTTCTCGCCGAATGCAGTAAAACTCATCGCCAGCGCATCCAACGGATTGATGCGGCGCGTCAATATCCTCGCGGACAAATCATTGCTGGCCGCCTTTGTGGAAGACACCCACAACATCGAAGCACGCCATGTCCAGGCGGCGATGCGCGACAGCGAACTCAAACCCGCGCGCCGCACCCTGCCCGACAGGAAGATACTCGCAGGAAGCGCGGTTGCCGCCCTGCTGGTGACAGGTTTGGCGGCCTGGTGGCTGCTGGATAAGCCGCAGACACCGCTTCGGCAATCCCAGAATATTCCACTTGCCCTGCCATCGGTTCCGGCAAGCCCCATGGTCGAAACACCAACAGACACCCCCCCACCCATCGCGGCTCAACCGGGCAATACGCTTGCACCGGCAACCGGCACTACCGATCAAGCAACCGTAGCTTCCAACAGCGGCTCCCCTGCGGTATCGAGCAGCATTCCTCCCGCAGCGGCGGCCAGTACCGCGCCCAAACCAGGTTCAGCCGCAGGCAACGCGGCAATGAACACCACGCCCGGCCAGACGACAATCAGCACACCGGTCGCGCGCAAGCTCAGCCTGTTTGAGCAGCGCATCGAGGCAGGCAAACAATTGCTCGAACAAAAACAAGCCGTCGCCAGCATCCAGCTGTTTTACAGCGATCAAATCAATGTGAGGCGCATCGAAAGTTTTCTGGTTCGCGCAGATGGATTAGGCGTGCTTTCCGAAATTTATCTGGTGCCCGCCAGGTTCGACGGCAAGGACGGGCTGCGCGCACTTTATGGCGCATACCCTACTGCTGATGCGGCACGCAACGATATCCAAAACCTGCCAAAACGCTATCAGGACGCTTTCGCCACATCCATCTATCTTTTCTGAAGGTTTGTATAGTCCAAATGATGTATTGAGCAAGACCCGCAAAGCTGCTAGGCTCGAACAATAAAAAACCAGGGGAAATCTGGATAATGCGTTCACGCAACATATTATTGCTTTGCGCTATCGGGGCGATACTCACGGGCTGCGGTGCAGGCACGCCTGATGCACCGGCGAGTACCGTACCCAGTCTGGCTATCACTCTTACCAACGGCGGTGTGCCGGTAACCTCTATCACCAGCGGCACTCCCGCGACAGTGAAGGCAACCCTTAAAGACGCATCCGGAGCTGCGGTTGCAGGCGCGGTCGTAACATTCAGCACTGATCAAGCTTTGGCGACAATCACACCGGCGGCGACCGCGCTGACCGATACCGCCGGTGTCGCTACCGTCACCTTGAGCCCCGCCACTGTGTCCGCAGCCGGTGCGACCGCCATCACCGCAACCAGCCAGGTTGGGACTACCGCGCTAACCGGGACAATAGGCTATTCGGTTGGAGGTGCGGTTGTCACCATCACCAACCCTGTCTTCGGGGTGAACCCACTCTCGGCGTTTGGCACCACCAGTGTTGCCGTTACCGTGAGCAGCGGTGGTATATCTGTGACAACACCGCAAACGGTTACATTTTCATCTCCCTGTGCCAGCAGTGGCAAAGCCGTGTTGAGCGCCAGTGTCGTTACCGTAAATGGTAATGCAACAGGTTCATACCGCGACAACGGTTGCGCAGGCACAGACACAATCACTGCCTCGGTGAGCGGGATAGCATCTTCCTCGGCAACCTTGACCATTACCGCCCCCACAGCAGGTTCGATCCAGTATGTCACTTCTGCGCCGGCCAACATTTCCTTGAAAGGAACGGGCGGCATCGAAACCGCCCAAGTGACTTTCAAGGTACTGGATACCGGCGGCATTCCGCTTAGCGGCAAAACCGTCAGTTTCGGGCTGAGCACCACGGTGGGTGGGATAACGCTCACTCCCGGCGGCACCGCAACTTCCGATGCCAGCGGACTGGTCGTGACCAATGTCAACGCCGGCACAGTGAGCACGCCCGTGCGAGTAACCGCAAGCACCTGCACCACCCCCACCAGCCCCTGTACCGGCACCACACTGTCCACCCAGTCCAGCCAGTTAACCATCACCACCGGCATCCCGGATCAATTCGGTTTCTCGCTGTCCGCGCCCACGTGGAATGTCGAAGGCTGGAATGTTGATGGAACGACTACTGTGCTGACCGCCCGCTTGGCAGACCATTTCAAGAACCCTGTTCCAGATAACACAGCGGTGGTTTTCACCGCGGAGGCTGGCTCAGTCGTCGGCACCTGCAGCACAGTTGATAGCGCTTGCAGCGTTTCTTATACCAGCCAGGGAACACGCCCTTCCAATGGCAGGGTGTCCGTACTGGCGTATGCGGTGGGTGAGGAAACCTTTACCGACCTGAATGGCTCCGGTTGGGCAGACTTGTCACCCAATGAGATGGTTGACCCCAACGGCAATCCAACCGATTTGCCGGAAGCTTTCGTTGATTACAACGAGGACGGTGTATTCGACCCCACCCGCGAGACGTTTATAGATTTCAACGGTCTCAACGGTTACGATGCCGCAGACACTAAATTCAGTGGCGTATTGTGCGACGACACTCCAGACTTAAGCAGAAGTTCCGCAGGCACATGCAGCCCAACTAAAACCGTCCATGTACGGCAATCCGGTGTGATCGTGGTTTCCAGTTCATCTGCAAACATCACTATCAACGGCGGTGCGGCTATCGCAATACCTCCATGCAACCTCATTAACGGAAATGTTCCTGCAACCTTCACGACAACAGTCGTTGATGTGAACGGTAATGCCATGCCAGCGGGTACAACGGTCGACTTTACAACTTCCAATGGCACCATTACTTCTTCGGCCAGTTATATCGTGCCGAATAGTATTGGCTGCCGGACCGATTTTCCTGGCTGTCCGGCCTCTGCTGGCTCGGCTACATTCGGCGATATTCAAGTCACGATGCTGAGCGATGCTGCTTTTACAGTTGGCACTCCGAACACATGCACAAATTCAACTCCCAACGGGATTTTTACCGTGACTGTGACTGCACCTGGCGGAACGAAAACCTATGCCACTGCAACCGTTACCGATTAACCAGGATTGTTCATTACAGATCAAAGGCGTATTGAGCAAAATCCGCAATACTGTTAGGCTACAATTAAATAATGAGGGTTTAAGAGGCATGCGTTCACGCAATAAAGTTTTTCTCTGTACTTTCGGAGTCATGCTTGCAAGTTGCGGCACCAAGCCGATTCAGCCGTCGGCCCAGCATATCCAGCGCCCGGCAGCACAGTCCGCGACGGCGGACAGCATTCCGCAAACCATCAAAGGCAGCGTGGTGCTGCCACCGCCAAAACCGGCCGGCAAAGTTGCAACTTACAGCGTGATAGTCACCAATGTCTCTGCGCAGGAAATATTGTTTGCGCTGGCGCGCGATGCAAAAATCAATCTGGACATACACCCCGGCATTGCAGGGACAGTAACGATAAACGCCATCGACCAGACCCTGCCGCAAATCCTGACGCGCATCGCCAGGCAGGTGGATATGCGCTACGAGCTTGACAACGGAACCCTGACCGTGATGCCGGATACTCCCTACCTGCACAACTACAAGATCGATTATGTGAACATGACGCGCGACTCTGAAGGTGCGATTTCCGACTCGACACAGGTCGGCTCCGGTTCGTCCGGTGGGGGCGCATCCGGCGGCTCGGGCAATCACTCCTCGCTGGGCATCAAGAACACCTTCAGGAACCACTTCTGGGAAACCCTGATCCAGAACATCAAGGATATTTTGCGCGAGACCGACAAGATCCTGCCCACCGGATCCAGCGAAACTATCGTGCAGCAAATCAATGCAGCCAGCAGCACCGGTACCGGCACGCAAACATCCGGCAAAAAATCGACTGCCAAAAGCGGTGTTGAGTACAGTCCCAATCCGGTCAGCGTGGAAGAAGAAGGCATGACCGTTACGCGGCGCAATAATTTCCGCGAGGCGGCTTCAGTCATCGCCAACCCGGAAAATGGCGTCATCACCGTGCGCGCCACCGGGAAACAGCATGAAAAAATCCAGGAGTTCATCGACCGGGTCATGTCCAGCGCCCGGCGCCAGGTGTTGATCGAGGCAACCGTGGTGGAAGTGCGCCTGAACGACCAATATCAGCAGGGCATCAACTGGTCGCAATTGCGCCTTGGCAGCAAGGGTTTTCAGTTAAAGCAGGTGGGAACTCCGGGTTTGCAGGCTACCAATACCGGCAGTATGTTCATCCTGGATTATGCCAACCCGCTTTCCAAAATTGGTAACCTGGCTGCACAGGTTTCCCTGCTGGAATCGTTCGGCAACGTGAAAGTTTTGTCCAGCCCCAAGCTGAGCGTCATGAACAACCAGACCGCCATCCTTCGCGTGGTGGATAACCTGGTCTATTTCATCGTCAAGGCCGAAACCACAACCAACCAGACCAGCTCCGTCACCACCTATAGCACCACTGCCAATACCGTGCCGATCGGTTTCACGATGAGCGTCACGCCGCAAATCAACGACAGCGATACAGTGCTGCTCAACATGCGCCCCTCGATTTCGCGCCTGCTCGGTTACGTCAACGACCCCAACCCGACGCTGGCTGCTGCCGGAGTAACCAGCCAAATCCCGCAAACCCAGACGCGCGAAATGGAATCGGTGCTGAAAATCGAAAACAACCAGATCGCGGTGATGGGCGGCCTGATGCAGGACAGTGTGAACAATCTCACCGATGCCGTACCCTTCCTTTCAAAAATACCGTTGCTCGGCAACCTGTTCCAGTACCGCAACGATAAAACAGAAAAAACCGAACTGGTGATCTTCCTGCGTCCGATCGTCATCAAGAGCGCCAGTGTGGACGCGGATTACAGCAAATTCCGCAGCAGCCTGCCGGGCCAGGACTTTTTCAAAGAGTCAGCCAGCGGCAAGCCTTAAAGCCCCCGAACATGAGCCTGCTATTGGATGCACGAAAAAAAGCGCAGCAAGCGCTGGGCGGGGATGGCAACCATACCCGGGCTGAACTCAGCCTGGAAGGACATCCGAGCGCGAAAAACCCGCCCACGGTTGCCTCTCTGGCTGGCGCATCTCCCGATGACCCATCAATCAATGACATTGCGCGGGTTGCCGGGCAAAACCTGTTTAACGCAAAATCATCCGCTGCTACTCCAGCAATTGGAGGCATCAATCGCAATTTGCTGCTTGCCCTGGCCGGCACGGTTTTATTGCTCACAGCAGGTGCAGGCTATGTGTGGTACATAAGTTCTCCCAGCGACACTCCGTATCCCGTTGTCCGCACACCCGCAGCAATACCGCTTGCACAACAACCTCCAGCCCTGACCGAAGCGCCGGTCGCACAACAGGCTCCTGCCATCGCCGCAACGCCTCCGCAAAACATTCCGGTTCCTGGGGTTGTTTCCGCAAAGCACGCCGGCGCCAAAACGCCTCGGCGTACTGCACGGTCGGCAGCCAGGATGCCATCGCAACAGGCACGCAGCAACACGCCGCTGCATATCGAGCAGCATCAGGCCGAATCGATTGATCCGTTGCTCAACAACGCCTATCTTTCCTATCGCGAGGGAAAATTTGAACAGGCGCAGCAATCGTACCGGGAGGCTCTCAAGCTGGATGAACGCAATACTGACGCACTGCTCGGGCTGGCCGTCATCGCGCAACGGCGGGGCGCGGATAACGTGGCGGCACACTATTACGCACAAGTATTGGAGCTTGATCCGCGTGACGCAGTGGCCAATGCCGGAATGTCTGCACTAACCACCGATGAAAACCGCGAGAGCCGTTTAAAAATACTGCTCAATGAGCAGCAGGATTCATCGTCGCTGAATTTTGCGCTGGGCAACCACTACGCCGAGCAGGAACGCTGGGGGGAAGCGCAACTGGCCTATTTTAACGCCTACAAACTGGAACCCAGGAATGCCGGATTGGCATTTAATCTGGCTGTCAGCCTGGAGCGTCTCGGGCAAAAAAAACTGGCTGCACAGTTTTACCAAAGCGCCCTGCAACTTGATCCATCGCACAGCGAGGGCTTTGATCACGCTCAAATTTCACAACGCATTGAAGAACTGATTCGCTAGCACCACAAAATGGCAAACAACCCACCAATCCAACAACCGCTGGGACGGATACTGGTCGGCAAAGGCGTGATCAGCGACGACCAGCTGCGCATCGCCCTGCAAGAACAGAGCAAGACGCACCAGCCGCTGGGGCGATTACTGGTTCGACTTGGCTTTCTCTCGGAAGCCACTATCCGCGATGTTCTGTCGGAAAACCTCGGCCAGGAAAGCACGGATCTCACCAATGTCATCGTAGACTCGGCTTCACTTAGCCTGATCCCGAAAGATGTTGCGCGCCGCTATCAATTGCTGCCGTTGTCAGTGGATCAAGTCGGCCGCGTGCTGACACTGGCGGTTGCCGATCCTGACAATATCATCGCACTGGATCAGGTGCGTGCCCTGCTCAAGGATGAGTATCGCCTGGTCACCCAACTCGCCAGCGAATCCGACATCCTGCGCGCGATAGACCAGTACTACGGGTTCGAGCTTTCCATCGATGGCATCCTGCATGAAATCGAGCCGGGCGAAATGGAATACCAGGCGCTGCAATCCGGCGTAAGCGAATTCAGCCAGCCGGTGGTGCGCCTGATCGATGCGCTGCTCACCGAGGCGGTGCAACTCGGCGCTTCTGACATTCACTTTGAACCGGAAAACAGCTTTTTGCGCATTCGCTATCGCATTGACGGCGTGCTGCGCCAGATGCGCAGTCTGCACAAGAGCTTCTGGCCGGCGATGGTGGTGCGCCTGAAGGTGATGAGCAACATGAACATCGCCGAAACACGGGCGCCACAGGATGGCAGGATTTCACTGCGCCTGTCCGGACGCTCGATCGATTTCCGGGTGGCGTCACATCCCACCACGCACGGCGAAAACCTGGTACTGCGTATTCTGGACCGGCAAAAAGGCATCGTGCCGCTGGACCAGCTTGGCCTGGATGATACCGCGCTCAACATGCTCAAGATGATCATCGCCAAACCGGAAGGCATCGTGCTGGTGACCGGCCCCACCGGCAGCGGCAAGACCACCACGCTGTATTCGGTGCTGAATCACGTCAATACCGAATCGGTCAACATCATGACCCTGGAGGATCCGGTCGAATATCCGCTTACGATGATTCGCCAGACTTCGGTGAACGAATCTGCCAAGATGGATTTCGCCAACGGCATCCGCTCCATGATGCGCCAGGATCCGGACATCATTCTGGTCGGCGAAATCCGCGACCATCCCACCGCCGAAATGGCGTTCCGCGCGGCGATGACAGGCCACCAGGTATATTCGACACTGCACACCAACTCGGCCATCGGCGCGGTCCCCCGCTTGCTCGATATCGGCATCCTGCCGGACATCATGGCCGGCAATATCATCGGCATCGTGGCACAACGTCTGGTGCGCATACTCTGCAATGAATGCAAATATCCATACCAGCCTGACGCGCTGGAACGCAAGATGCTCGGCTTCGCCTCCCATCAGGACACCACGCTGTATCGCGCCGCCGGTTGCGATGCCTGCAACCATCAGGGTTACAAGGGACGAATGGCGATCATAGAAATACTCAAGATGGATTACGAACTGGATGATTTGATTTCGCAGCGCGCCAGCACCCGGCAAATTCGCGAAACAGCGCTTGCCAAGGGATTCCGCCCGCTGGCGGTGGACGGTATCCGGCGCATCCTGCAAGGTATCACTTCTCTGGCAGAGGTCAGCCGCGTGGTGGATTTATCCGACAGGATCAACTGATATGGCCCTGTATACCTACCGCGCCATTAATAGCCTGGGCAAGCCCAGCAAAGGCATGCAGGATGCCGCCAATGTGATCGATCTGGAGTTGCGCCTGAAGCGCAGCGGACTGGATTTGATCGATGCCAAAGTGGACGAGGGTAAAGCCGGCTTGAAACGCGGCAAAATCAAGCGCCCCGACTTGATCACTTTTTTCTTCAACCTCGAACAACTCACCCGCGCCGGCGTGCCCTTGCTGGAAAGTCTCGCCGATTTGCGCGACACCATGAACGACCATCGTTTCCGCGAAATCATCGCCAATCTGGTCGAGTCCATCGAAGGGGGAAAAAAACTTTCCATGGCCATGGCGCAGCACCCTGAAGCGTTCGATAAGATTTTTGTCAGCCTCGTTCATGCCGGCGAGGAGAGCGGACGCCTGACGGACATCTTCCTGCACATTACCGAATCGCTGAAGTGGCAGGATGAAATGGCTTCGAATACCAAAACCATCATGATCTATCCTGCCTTCGTCGGAACTATCGTCGTGGCGATTACCTTCTTCCTGATGATTTACCTGGTGCCGCAACTGGTCGGCTTCATCAAGAGCATGGGCCAGGAAATTCCCATCCAGACGCGCATATTGCTTGCCACCTCATCTTTTTTTGTGGATTACTGGTATGTGCTCCTTGCCTTGCCGGTTGTTTTGCCGATTGCCGCCAAGCTGATTATCACTTCCAGCCCGGAGATGCGTTTGAAATTCGACCAGCTCAAGCTTGACATGTGGGTGACCGGCCCGATCCTGCGCAAGATCATCCTGGCGCGATTCGCCAACACCTTCGCCATCATGTACGGCTCCGGCATCACCATCCTCGCCTGCATCGCCAATTCGCGCGACGTGGTCAACAACCTTGCTGTCGCCAGGAGCCTGGAGGACGTCACACACGAAATCGAGTCCGGCAAAAACCTCACGCAAAGCTTCCAGCAGACCGGGATGTTCCCGCCATTGGTGATACGCATGCTCAGGGTGGGCGAAGCTACCGGTTCGCTGGACAAGGCGCTGCTCAATGTCAGCTATTTTTACGACCGTGACGTGAAAGACTCCATCAAAAAAGTGCAAGTCCTGATCGAGCCGACCATGACCCTCATTCTCGGCGCCCTGCTCGGCTGGGTGATGCTGTCGGTGCTGACACCCATTTACGACATCATCGGCAAGGTGCAGTTCTGATGAAAAACACTTTGCTGCTATTCCTGAGCGCCGGCCAACTCCATGCTCAATTCATGGCAAACGGCAAGATCGCCACACAACGCGATTTCCCCAACTCACCAGGCGGGCATGAAGAATTCACCGGCTTCCTGAAGGCGGTGACTTGTCCGGCATACCTGCTGGTTGATTTGATCGAAGAAGATTTTCGCCAGGAAACCGTTCCACACCTGATCGGAAGGAGCCGCACCGCGCTATTGCAGCGCAAGCTCGAACAGTTTTATCGCGGCAGCCCGTTCCATCAAACCACTCTGCTGCAGCGGCAGAAATCAGGAAGGCGCGATGATGACATGTTGTTCTCGGCGCTGACCAACCCAGCGCTTATCACCCCCTGGGTGAACATCATGCTGGCGGAACAAATCCGCCTCGCGGGGATTTATTCGGTGCCGCAGATCAGCGCGCCGCTGGTCAAGAATCACCCCTCTGACTATCTGCTGCTGATTTCCTGGGAAAAATTTTCCGGGCTGCGCCAAACCTATTTCAGCAAGCACCGCCTGCAAATTTCCCGGCTGACCCCCGTTTACACCGAAGTGTCATTCAAGGATGCGGTAGTAAAGGAACTTACCCGCACTTTCCAATACCTGAAAAGCCTGAGCCTGCTTCCATCCGGGCAAACACTCGATGTGCGTATCCTGTGCCACCGCGACGACCTGAATCTGCTGCAAGCAGAATTACCCAACAGCCCGGACATGCGCTACGACTTCGTGGATATCGGTGAAATCGGCAAGCAGCTCAGCATTGACCACCAGTTCACCGACTCGGATGCCAGCCAGATATTTTTGCAACATCTCGCGGCACGCCCGCCAAAAAGCCATTATGCGAACGCCAGCCATACGCATTACCATGCATTGTGGCAGTTAAAACACGCCATTAATCTGACCAGCGGCGCACTGTTGGCCGGAGCGCTGATGTGGGGCGCGATTAACTTCTGGCAGAGCAGCGGCGATGCCACTGAAGCCGAAGCGCTCAAAACCCAGGCGCAGCAGACCCAGAGCGAAGCGCAAAAAATCATACTCACCTTTCCGAGCACCTACGCTCCAGCAGTGGACATGAAGAGCGCCGTAACCGTCATGCGCAAGCTGGATCAATATGCGCCCGCCCCGCTGGACGTCCTGAAGCCCGTCAGTGCGGCGCTTGACCGCTTCCCGCGAATCGAACTTGACGACCTCGCCTGGCAGATGAATGCAACCGAGCCGGTCATTCCCGGCACGCTTGCCGATGTCCCGGCGCAGGTCATCACCTTCAAGGGACACCTGACTGATTTTGCAAACGACTATCGCGCCATGCTGAATTACCTGGAACGCTTTCAAGGCGACTTGACTGCCCAGGGATTCCAGGTGACCACATTGGCAAAACCGCTGGATGTCAGCCCGAGCGGCAACATTTCCGACAATCGCGAAACAAGCGGACACGCGCTTGATTTTTCCCTGAAAATTTCCCGGAGACCGCCAGCATGAAGAGGAAGTTGGCATGAAATTTTCAAAATCAGACTTCCGGTTGATGCTCTGGAACATCCTGGCAGCTTGCGCATCGCTGCTCATCAGTGCGCTTGTTCTGTACAGCAGCGACGAATATGCGGAAAAAACAAAAAAAGACCAGCGCAACGCGCAGAGCCAGATAAACAATGCGCGCAGTCATTTGGCTGCGGCGCATGATGACCAGAAAAACATGGCGATATACGCCGACGAATATGGCACATTGATCGTACGCAAAATCATCGGCGACGATCACCGTCTGGACTGGATAGAAGGGCTGGAACAAATCCGCCGGCAAAACCTGGCCGCCGATTTCAGCTACAACATCGCACCGCAAAGAACCTATGCACCGCAACCGGTGATAGACAGCGGCAACTTCGACCTCCACTACAGCGAAATGAAACTGCAATTCGACCTGCTGCACGAAGGCCAGCTGCTGGATTTTTTCTCCTCCCTGCGCAGCCAGATCAAAGGGAAGTACCAGCTCGAAGGCTGCACTTTGCATCGCGCCGGTGACGGTGAGGATGCCGCCACGGCCGTTGCTTCACGTCTCAAGGCAGAATGCAGCGGCGGCTGGATTACCCTCAAAAACCGGAATGCGCCGCAATGAATTCAACCCTTAAAATTGGCTTGTACGCCTGCGCATTGACAGCAGCGATGCACGCCAACGCCGGAGAATTAGGAAGGCTATTTTTGACTCCGGAACAACGCACTCAGCTGGATTACAATTATGCGCGCGACACGCGACCGGACAGCAGCAACAACAGCGCACCGACGGCCAATGCGCGCGCACTGACGCTCAACGGCATCGTGCAAATGCATGGCGGTAAACGTACCGCGTGGATCAACGGTGTACCCCAGGCGGTCGGGCGCAGCGATGAGAAGACGCCGGAAAGCCTGCAGGTTCCGCTGCCCGGCCAGAACAAATCGGTCAAGCTCAAAGTCGGACAGCGCGTCTTGCTGAGTCCATCTGCCGGCCCTGACAAGTCCGAGGCGAAGCCTTCAAAGCCGGACACTGCCAAACAAGACGCGGCAGAGGAGGATTAAAAAACCATGCCCGCCAGACATATCGCTATTCCCAATCCGGTTCGCAGCAAGCAGCGCGGCGCGGCCCTGATGGTGATGCTGGTGATTATGGTGATGGGGATTGCCGCCGCACTGGTCGGCTCGCTCAGCACAACCGCGCTGAAAAGCGCGCGGCAGGAAGCAACCTCCAATGCACTGGCGCAGGCCAAGGAGGCGCTGATCGGTTATGCCATCACCTATGGCGATACCCACAGCGGCCAGGTGCATGGCTATCTACCCTGCCCGGACCCGAACGGTACCGCCGGTGCCAATGAAGAGGGTTCTTCCGAAACCTGCGGCAACAAAGATGTCAGCCAGATAGGCCGGCTGCCATGGAAAACACTGGGGTTGTCGTCCTTGCGTGATGGCGACGGCGAGTGCTTGTGGTATGCCGTGGCGGGCAGCTATAAAAACAATCCCATGACTGACATGATGAATTGGGATACCCCCGGTCTGTTTGAGGTACTGGATGCAAGCGGCGCAACCATCGCGCAAAATGTGGTCGCCGTAATATTCGCGCCGGGGCCGGTTCTCGGCAGCCAGAACCGTACGCCTGGTGGCACTGCGCCGATTTGCGGCGGCAACTACACCGCCAGCAATTATCTTGACTCCGACGGCACGCTCAACAACGGCACGGTTTCCGCCAGCGCCAATGCCACGACTCAATTCAGGCTGACCTCATCCTCGCAAGTCAATGACCGGCTCATTTATATCACCCGCCAGGACATCTGGAATGCCATGCTCAAGCGCACTGACTTCATGACTACACTGGCGACCATGACACAAAAAGCGACCGAATGCCTGGCCGATTACGGCAGGAGAAACAGCAGCGGACCGGGCGATAAGCGGCTTCCCTGGTCTGGCAGGCTTTACCCGGACAGCAGTGGTTACTTGACTGACGTCAACTACGACGACGAGGACGGCCGGATGGCCGGTCGCCTGCCCTACCGCGTCAACACCTCTGACAGCGCTACCGGCAACCAGATCAGCTCGCCCTACTATCAACTGGCAAGCGGGGGCAGTTGCCTTGGCGGCTCGGCATGGGCTACCTATTACCCGTGGTGGACCAACTGGAAAGACCACCTGTTTTACGCGCTCGCCTATAGATTCAGACCCAACAGCGGCTCCACGTCCTGCGGCACCTGTCTGAAAGTGAACGGTAGCGGCAACTATGCCGCTGTCGTGATGTTCGCCGGAAAGCCGCTTGCCGGCCAGACACGCACTACGGTCAGCAACCGTCTCGACTTCAGCAACTACCTGGAGGGGCGCAACTATACTTACACTAACGGCTCCAATCCCAATCCGTCCGGCGATAGCAATTACCAGAGCGGTGCGGAAACCGGCAGCTTCAATGACGTGCTCTATTGCATCAACCCGAATCTCACGGTGACGCCATGCTGACGAACAAGAGTAATTCCGGTTTCACGCTCGTGGAAATGGCGATGGTATTGATGATCGTCGGCCTGTTGCTGGGCGGGTTGATACCGACCATCTCCAGCCAGATGGAGCGGCAGCTTGCCAATGAAACGCGCAAACAGATGGATGAAATTCAGCAAGCCTTGATTGGCTTTGCCATTATCAATGGCCGCCTGCCCTGTCCGGCCAAGGCCACCCTGGCTACGGGGCTAGCCTATGCCGGCGAGGAAGCCACCACGGGCAACACCTGCGCCTGCAAAACCACATCGGGTAGCGATAAGACCGTGGCTGACAATAGCGCCATTGCCTGCACCGACTCCAGCGTGACCGGTGTGCTGCCATGGGTAACGTTGGGGATCAAGGAAACGGACGCGTGGGAGCGCCGCTACACCTACCGGGTTACCACGTATTTCGCCGACTTCGCTGTCGTCACCAACACCTTTGGTTCGGGATGCACCCCCAGCCCTGCCCCGGCTGCATCCAGTTTTGCGCTGTGTTCGCCCGGGATACAGGATGTTGATTCCGCCGACACGGGTGGCACGAACGTTGCCAATAACGTGCCGGCAATATTTCTTTCGCACGGCAAGAACGGCGCCGGTGCTTATACCCAGCTGGGCACGCAATTAGCGGCCAGCAGCAATGCTGACGAACAGGAAAACAGCGACAACGACAAAAACTTCGTCATCCATACACAGACACCGGATTTCGACGACCTGGTCGTCTGGCTTTCCCCCAATATCCTGCTCAACCGCATGGTAACGGCTGGCAAGCTGCCGTAGGAGCCCGATTTATCGGGCGATTCTCAAAACGTACAACAATCGCGCAACAAGTTGCGCTCCTACAGCCATATCGCGTCCCAATGGGGATATTCACCAACACTACTGGCCAAACCCGAACGCAAGGGATTGGCTATGATGTAGCGCGCAATGTCGCGCAGGTCTTCATCACTGCGCACTGCGTGGTCATGAAATCCGCGTTGCCAAATCTGCTGCCGGAGGAGCAACGACACCCTGGTCTTGTACAAGCGGACTGTCTCGGACAAGTTACCTTCTTCCCCAAGCTGGAGCAACCAATGGACATGATCTGGCATGACGACGTAAGCCAGGGTTTGTGCGTGGCGCACAACATCCTTGTCATGTAAACACCGCACCGCTGCACGCGCGGCGGCAAAAGAAATAAAAGCAGGTTTGCGGGATGCGGTAACAATGGTCACCAGGTAGGCATGGTTCGGCAGAGAAACGCGACCTTTGCGGAGATTTTTTCCATGAGGTTGTTTTGCAGGATCGTCCATGACGAAACCATCTCGCAAGAATCGCACAACATTCGCGCAATGAATTGCGCTCCTACACTACACGCGCCGCCAGGTCGTTCCCGCCGCGCTGTCTTCCAGCACGATCCCGGCTTCCAGCAATTCCCTGCGGATGCGGTCAGCCTCGGCGAAGTTTTTTGATTTCTTCGCGGCGATGCGCGCTTCGATCTGCGCGCTGATCGAAGCATCATCAGGCCCGCCTTCGCTTGCTCCGCCTTGCAGGAATAGCTGGGGGTCGCGTTGCAGCAGTCCCAGTACTCCCGCCAAAGACTTGAGTTGCGCGGCCGCTTCTGCGGATTGGCGGCGGTTCACTTCGTTGGCGAGATCGAACAACACCGCCACCGCTTCCGGCGTGTTGAAGTCGTCGTCCATCGCGGATTTGAAGCGCTGGGCGTAGGGCTCGTTCCAGTCCACCCGTTCCCCTTCGACAAGCTCAGGGCGAACGGGCAATGATTTCAGCGCCGTGTACAGCCGCGTCAGCGCGCCCTTGGCATCGTCCAGGTGCGCGTCGGAATAGTTCAGCGGGCTGCGGTAGTGCGCGCGCAGGATGAAGAAGCGCACCACCTCGGCATCGTATTTTTTCAGCACCTCGCGGATGGTGAAAAAGTTGCCGAGCGACTTGGACATTTTTTCCTCGTCCACGCGCACGAAGCCGTTGTGCATCCAGTAATTCACGAACGGGCATTGGTGCGCGCCCTCGCTCTGCGCGATCTCGTTCTCGTGATGCGGGAACTGCAAATCGGCGCCGCCGCCGTGGATGTCGAAATGCCGGCCAAGGAGTTCGGTGCCCATCGCCGAACATTCGATATGCCAGCCGGGGCGCCCCTTGCCCCACGGCGAATCCCATTTCACTTCATCGGCTTCGCTGTCCTTGGCGTGTTTCCACAGCACGAAGTCGAGCGGATCGTTCTTGTTCTCTGCCACGTCGACGCGCTCGCCGGCGCGCAGATCCTCCAGCGACTTGCCGGAAAGTTTTCCGTAACCGGCAAATTTCCTGACTGCATAATTCACGTCGCCATCAGCGGCCCGATACGCCAGGCCGTTCTTTTCCAGCTGCGCGATCATCTCCAGCATCTGCGGCACGTATTGTGTGGCGCGCGGTTCATGATCGGGACGCTGCACGCCCAGCGCGTCGGCATCTTCATGCATCGCGTCGATAAAGCGTTGCGTCAACGCATGGATGGACTCGCCATTTTCTGCCGCGCGCCTGATGATCTTGTCGTCGATGTCCGTGATGTTGCGCACGTAGGTCACGTCATAGCCGGAAGCCTTCAGCCAGCGGTACACCATGTCGAACACCACCATCACGCGCGCATGGCCGAGGTGGCAATAGTCGTACACCGTCATGCCGCACACATACATGCGCACCTTGGTTGCTTCGATGGGTTTGAAATCCTGCTTGTCGCGGGCGAGGGTATTGTAGATTTTCAGCATCGCACGGTCAGAATATCATCGGTTTGTTGTCGTTGAGGTTGAGCCATCCCTTGACGATGCGATAAATGATCCAGCAGAAGTTGGCAAACAGAATCGCCACGCCGACCGCTATGACGAGAGTCGCAGCGCCGATCACCGCCCACAGCAGGCCGAACCAGAAGGTGCGTATCTGCCAGCGAAAATGGCTCTCCAGCCAGGTACCGGCGGCTTCGTCCTTTTTCACATAGTTGATGATGATGCCGACAATGGCAGTGATGCCGGCAAAGTAAGACAGCGCATACAGCACATAGACAACCTGCACGAGGCTTCTCAGCGAGTTTACTTGCGCCTCGGTGGGTACGTTGATTTGCTCGCTCATGGCTGCCCCCTGGACCAGGAGTCCTTGAGCGTCACGGTGCGATTGAACACCAGCTTGCCGCCTGGCTGATGATCGCAGCGGTCGGTGCAGAAGTAGCCCAGGCGCTCGAACTGATAGCGTGTTTCCGGTGCGGCATCTTTCACGCAACTTTCCACCCAGCCCTGCACCACGGCAAGCGATGCCGGATTGAGGTGAGCGCAGAAATCCGTGTCCTTGTCGCTATCCGTCTCCGACACGATACTGGCAGAGCCATCCGCCTGCGGGAAGAGGCGGGGAGGCGCCATTCCCGCACCAGACGCTTGCGCGCGCCGTGTCATGGCGCCCGGCTCGGGAATCGTGAACAGCCGGTCGTACAGACGAATCTCCGCAGGCAATGCGTGTGCGCGCGACAGGAAATGAATCACGCCCTTCACCTTGCGTCCTTCCGGGTTCTTTCCCAGGGTGTCGTGATCGATGCTGCAACGCAGTTCCACCACCTTGCCGGTCGCGTCCTTCACCGCTTCATCGCAGCGCACCACGTAGCTGTGGCGCAGGCGCACTTCGCCGCCGAGTGTCAGCCGCTTCCAGTCTGCGGGGGGCGTTTCGGCGAAGTCATCGGCCTCGATGTACAGCTCTTTGCCGAACGGTACGAAGCGTTTGCCTAACTCGGGTTGATTGGGATGAAAGTCGGCTTCGCGCGCCTGTGCGCCTTCGAAGTTGGTGATGGTCACCCTGAGCGGGTTGATGATTGCCATCACGCGCGGCGCACGCAATTCGAGGTCTTCGCGGATCGCGCCTTCCAGCACCGCCATGTCGACAATGTTCTCGCTCCTGGAAACGCCGATGCGCCTGGCGAATTCGCGGATGCCCTCAGGCGTGTAACCGCGCCTGCGCATGCCGCGGATCGTGGGCATGCGCGGATCGTCCCAGCCGCTCACGCGCTTTTCATTCACCAGTTGCAGCAGCTTGCGCTTGCTGGTGATGGTGTAATGCAGTTCCAGCCGCGAAAACTCGTATTGGCGGGGGTGGCAGGGAATGGCAAGGTTATCCAGCACCCAGTCATACAGCGGGCGGTGGTCCTCGAATTCCAGTGTACAGAGAGAATGGGTGATGCCTTCCAGCGCGTCGGAGATGCAATGCGTGTAGTCGTACATCGGGTAGATGCACCACTGGTCGCCGGTGCGGATATGGTGCGCGCGGCGGATGCGGTAGAGCACGGGATCGCGCAGGTTGATGTTGGGCGAGGCCATGTCGATTTTGGCGCGCAACACTCTGGCGCCGTCGGCGAATTCGCCGTTCTTCATGCGCCTGAACAGGTCGAGATTTTCTTCCACCGAACGCTCGCGGTACGGGCTGTTTTTGCCCGCCTGCTTCAGCGTGCCGCGATACTCGCGCATCTGCTCGGGGGTGAGATCGTCCACATAGGCCAGGCCTTTTTTGATCAGTTCCACTGCAAATTGGTACAACTGTTCAAAGTAATCGGATGCCCAGCGCACCTCGCCGTCCCACTGGAAGCCCAGCCAGCGCACATCGTCCTGGATGGATTGCGCATACTCCTCGCTTTCCTTCTCCGGATTGGTGTCGTCGAAACGCAGGTTGCATTTACCATGGTAATCCTGCGCCAGTCCGAAATTCAGGCAAATGGACTTGGCATGTCCGATATGCAGATATCCGTTCGGCTCGGGTGGAAAGCGGGTCACAATCCCGCTATGCTTGCCGCTTGCCAGATCAGCTTCGATGATGGTGCGGATGAAATTGGAAACGGCGGGTTGTGGGGTGCTGCTCATGCTGGATTTCTCGGTTTCAGTTTTTGTGGGCGGAATGCGCGGTGGATTTTACCCGAAAACACGGACAACAAAGGATTGAGGATTGCAGAGCGGGCAATACCCGCATTTTTGTTTTTCACTCAATATCCGGACGCAACCCGGAGGCAAAAAATTTGGACAGGACAAATACTGCCGCGCCTTAACTCAATCCTCAATCCTCAATCCTCAATCCTGCCCCTCAGTGACATAAACTGTGAAAATGCCCGGGTAATTTGATAGAATTCGCCGCTACTTGAACCAGTGTACCCAAGGGACTGAATAACACGATGAATATGTTCAACAGCTTTCATCACCACGCCGCGCTTTTCGCCGGTGCTTTACTGCTATGCGCCGGCCTCGCAGCGCATGCTGACGACATTCAGGATGCCAACAAGCTGTTCAAGCAAGGTCAGCACAGCCAGGCCCTGGACAAGGTGAATGGATTATTGACCGACAAACCAAAAGATGCACAAGCGCGTTTCCTGAAGGGGCTGATCCTCACCGAGCAGGGCAATACTGCCGATGCCATCAAAACATTCTCGGCTTTGACCGATGACTACCCGGAACTCCCGGAGCCCTATAACAACCTCGCCGTGCTGTATGCCAGCCAGGGTCAATACGACAAGGCGAGGCTGGCGCTGGAAAAGGCAATACGCACTCATCCCAGCTATACCACCGCCCACGAGAACCTCGGCGACATCTATGCCAAGATGGCCAGCCAGGCTTATGATCGCGCCTTGCAACTGGATCGCAGCAACACTGCCACACAAACCAAACTGGCGATGATTCAGGACCTGTTTGCAGATAGCGCACACGCCAAGGCAACTCCTGCGCACAAACCGGCGGCGCCGGTTATTGCAGCAGAAATGGAAAACAAGATCGAGCCTGTCGCTGTCGCACCTGTCACTGTCGCACCTGTCGCTGTCGCACCTGTCGCACCGGTTGCACCTGTCGTAATGAAACTTACCCCCGCCGAAAAGGGCGCCGAACCAGCTTCCGCAGTGAACAACAGCGGCGAAGTATTAAAAACCGTCAATGCGTGGGCTGCCGCATGGTCTGCCAGAAATGTGAATTACTATTTGTCATTTTATTCCGCTGATTTCAAGACACCGGGAGGTGAACAACGCGCAGCCTGGGAAGCCGCCCGGCGGGAGCGCATCAGCACGCCGAAATCCATCCACGTCGGCATCAGCAATGTGGCCGTGAAGTTCAGCGATAGCGACCATGCCACTGTAAAGTTTCGCCAATCCTACCGCGCCAGTCACCTCAAAGTTTCCGGCAACAAGACGTTGCTGATGGTTAAATCCGGCGGCAAGTGGCTGATTCTGGAAGAGCGTGCCAGGTAGACCATGTCGCGTCCAACATTGATTTCTTCATTGCTGTGCGGTTTGCTGATAACCACCGCGCATGCGGCATCCGACTCGCCCGGCATAGAAGCGCAGCTGGTGAAAAGCCTGCAGGCCATCAATGATAATCGTCTCGATATTGCCCTCAGCATGGTGGACGGCCTGGTGCACGCCAACCCGAATTTCAAGCTGGCACAATTGGTCAAAGGCGATCTGCTTATGGCGCGCGCCGGCGCGATCGAAAATTTTGGCAGCGCGCCAAATGCGCCGCACGGTGAAATAGAAGGCCTTCGCGACGAGGCTCGGGTGCGCCTGCAACGCGTTTTATCGCAAACCGACCCCAAGCTTGCGCCACGCTTTTTATGGCAGATGGATACCGAACAAAAGTACGCGCTGGTGGTGGACACCAGCCGCGCCACGCTATACGTTTATGAAAATGTGAATGGCGAACCGCGCTATGTCACTGACTTCTATATCACCATCGGCAAACTCGGCACCGAAAAAGTTGCCGAGGGCGACCAGCGCACACCCATCGGGGTGTATTTTATAAAGACAGAATTGCCCAGGGACAAGCTTGCTGATCTCTATGGCAGCGGAGCCTACCCGCTAAGCTACCCTAACGAATGGGATCGCAAAAACAAACGCACCGGAAGCGGTATCTGGTTGCATGGCACGCCCAGCAATACCTATAGCCGACCACCTCGCGCCAGCAACGGCTGCGTGGTATTGGCAAACGAGGACCTGGACAAGCTTGCGCCCTACCTGCAGGCCGGAATCACCCCGGTCATCATAACCAACCGGATGATCTGGAGCGACGAGCAGGATCAAGGCGGGCGCACCGATCTGCTGCAGACAGTCGAACAATGGCGCAAGGATTGGTCCAGTCTTGATACCGACGCATACCTCAGACACTATGCGCCGACTTTCTCCAATGACAGCATGGACTACCCCGCATGGGCGAGGCAGAAAAAGCTGGTGAACAGCGCAAAGTCCTGGGTCAAAGTAGGCATCTCGAATATCAGCCTGTTCACCTACCCCGAACAACCTGATATGGTGGTCGTCAATTTCGAGCAGGCTTACAGCAGCAACAACCTGTCCAACCGCATGAAAAAACGCCAGTACTGGATGAAGCAAAACAATCTCTGGAAAATCATTTACGAAGGAGCCGCATAGCATGAAACAACTCTTCACCGCACTGTTCGCACTGCTGCTGTGCTGCACTATGCAATCTTCCCATTCTGCAACCCAAGTTTCATCAGCCAAAGGAAAACCAACCATGGTCAAACTGCATACCAATCTCGGCACTATCACCCTGGAGCTTAATGCCGAAAAAGCCCCCAATACCGTCAAGAACTTTCTCGACTACGTGAATAGCGGTTTTTTCTCGAACACCATCTTTCATCGCGTAATCCCCAACTTCATGATTCAGGGCGGCGGTTTCGAGGCCGGCATGAAACAGAAAGCCACGAAAGCCCCGATTAAAAATGAAGCGGCTAACGGCCTGAGGAACGAGCACTACACTATTGCAATGGCGCGCACCAACGACCCGCATTCCGCCACCGGGCAATTTTTCATTAATACGAAAGACAATGGCTTCCTCGACTATCCCGGACAGGATGGCTGGGGCTACTGCGTATTCGGCAAAGTGGTCGAAGGCAAGGAAGTAGTGGACGCAATTGGCAAAGTCAAGACCGGTTTCCGCTCAGGGCATCAGGATGTGCCGGAAACAGACGTCATCATCATTAAAGCGGAAGTAGTTAAGTAAGGATCGAGGAACGTGGATCGAGGATTGAGGCAAAACCACAGCACCGCTTTTAACTCGATCCCCGATCCTCACTCCTCGATCCTGTCATGCCCCATTCCCTGTTCATTTCCGACCTGCATTTAAGCAAGTCACAACCGCGCAGCATGGCGGAATTCCAGCACTTTGCCGCTGAGTTTGCATCAAAAGCCGATGCTCTCTATATACTCGGCGACTTGTTCGAATATTGGGCAGGCGATGATGATCTTGACGACCCATTCCATGCGCAGGTGATTGCCACCCTGGCCGGCCTCGCGCACCACAAAACCGGAGTTTATCTGCTGCGCGGAAACCGCGACCTGTTGATGGGCGAAACTCTGGCGACTGCCTGCCATGCCACGCTGCTGGATGATCCCGCGCTGATAGACTTGTATGGTGCGCCGACGTTACTCAGTCACGGTGACACGCTGTGCACCGATGATGTGGACTACCTGCGCTATCGCGAGCAAATGTACGATGCAGATTTCCAGAAGGACTTTCTCGCCCGGCCACTTGATGCGCGCAAAGCCTTCATCGAGCAATTACGCCAACGCAGCACCGCAGCCAAACGGAACAAAGATAGCGCAATCATGGATGTGAACGATGCAGCGGTTGCTGCGTTGCTGCGCGAATATCATTACCCGCGCCTGATACACGGCCATACCCACCGGCCGGGCCGCCATGAGCATGTCGTGGATGGCCACAGTTGCGAACGCTGGGTGTTGGGTGATTGGGACCAGCAGGGCTCGGCATTGCGGGTGGATGCACTGGGATGCAATGTGATTCTATTTTCTTCGACATCCCAACCTGGTCAGCCGTTTATACGGTTCTAATTCAAACCTGACGGAGCCCGGACTGTATCCAGGCGATGCCGGCCTGAGCCCAGTCAAAGAGCCGGATCGGCTGGCGCAGGCGCGACTGCCGAAGCAGCACCAGCTGGCCGGCCAACAAATATGCTGGGATGCTGCTTGCGCCATTGCGAAGGTTCGACGGCGCCTTCTCCCGCCCACAGGCCGCGCCGCTCCTGCTGAGCTTCGCGCTGCAACGCCATCAATTCGCGATTGCTGTGGTAGCGCGAATATTCCCACGCCATTCCGCGCCGCACCTGCTCGTGATTTACGTTGATCTCTCCAATGTGCACCGTCGCGACCACACGCCCGTAATCGTCCACAACACGGCTTGCCACCTGTATCTGTTTGCCCATCACCAGTTCAACCAGCGATTGCTTTGATGCGCTGCCATAAGGCTGGGCTTTCTCCGGGGCGTCAATTTCGGCGAGGCGCACTTTCACCGGATGGCGGTCCCGGAAGACCAGCAAGGTATCGCCGTCGATCACGGCAATCACCTTGCCGGAAAAGGTTCCGGCAGGAATGCCGTCGCAAAGCGGCGACTCGCAGGATTCTGTCGCGTTCGCAAGCGCACTTGAGCAGATCAGTGCGACGCAAATCAGCAAACGAACAGTGTTCAAGGGAATACGCTTTTAATGACAGCCAGACACAGCAAGGCATAACCGGCAGCCAGCAAATCATCGAACATCACGCCCAGCCCGCCATGCCAGTTGCTGTCGAAATAACGTATCGGCTGCGGTTTGACAATATCGAAAATGCGAAACAACACGAACGCCAGCAGCGACCACTCCCAGCCGGGCGGAATGAAGAACAGCACCAGCATGAAGGCCACGATTTCGTCCCACACGATGCCGCCGTAGTCGGCAACACCCAGGGCCTTGCCGGTTTTGTCGCATATCAGAATGCCGAGGGCGAATGCCAGAACCAGAAAGACCAGAATCCCCAAATCGGTCAGGCGGAGCGAGAGAGCCCAGTACAGCGGAAAGGCGACCAGCGTGCCGAAGGTGCCGGGAGCTTTTCGCGCCAGCCCGCTGCCGAAGCCGAACGACAGCAGATGGGCCGGATGGCTGAACAGAAATCGCCAGCCGGGTCTGATCAGCAATTCATGGGAAGTGGTCATAGCCGCTACTCTCAGGTTTGACCGGATTGCCCGACGCATCGTGCACGATACATCCGCGTCCGGCAACAATTTCTCCGATGGGGGTTAGCGGCAATTCAAGGCCCGCACCAATTTTCAATATCTCGGCATGGCGCATGGCCGGCGCGGTAAAACAAAGTTCATAATCGTCACCGCCGGACAAGACGCATTGTTTTCCCAGTAAATTATTCGCTGGAGCGCGGGCATCTTGCCCGCTTATTTGCGGGCAAGATGCCCGCGCTCCGGTAACTTGTCCACGCATGACCGGCGAGACCGGCAGCGCCGCAAAATCAAGCCGTGCGCCGGCTTGCGATGCATCGAGAATATGGCCGAGATCGGCGAGCAGCCCATCGGAAATATCAATCGCACTGCTGGCAATACCGCGCAACGCCTTGCCCAGCGCGACACGCGGCTGCGGCTGATGCAAGGCCGCCGCGCAAGCGTCGAATTCGGCCACTGATAAAACGGTGAGTCCATGCAGATGGGCCAGAGCCAATGCCGCATCACCCAGACTGCCCGACACCCAGATTTCATCGCCAATTTGCGCGCCGCTGCGCCGCAAGGCCTGTGCTGCCGGGACTTCGCCGATGATCGTCACGCACAGGTTGAGCGGCCCGCGTGTGGTATCGCCGCCGATCAGCTCCACGCCATGTTGTTGCGCCAACGCAAAAAATCCCGCGCTGAATTTTTCCAGCCATGCTTCGTCCGCGCCGGGCAGCGCAATTGCCAACGTCGCCCAGCGGGGTGCCGCACCCATCGCCGCCATGTCGGAAAGGTTTACCGCCAGCGTCTTGTGCCCCAGCAAATAGGGATCGGCATCGGCGAAGAAATGTGTACCGCTCACCAGCATGTCGCAGGATACCGCCAGCACATTGCCATCGCTTGCCTGCAGCAGCGCGGCATCGTCGCCGACACCGAGCAGGGCGCCCGGCGTGGCGCGGGTAAAGTAGCGGCGGATCAGGTCGAATTCGGACATGTTTTGTAGGGCGGGTTCCACCCGCCGAATATTGCAAACGGCTTGCGACAAGCGGCTATTTTTTGCGCGCCGAAAACTCTGTCGCGCGCACTTTCAGCGCGAGTTTATCCAGCACGCCGTTGACATATTTGTGACCGTCGACGCCGCCAAAGGTTTTTGCCAGCTCAACCGCCTCGTTGATAATGACTTTGTAAGGCACGTCGTGATGCTGAGATAACTCGAATGCGCCCAGCAGCAGCACCGCGAATTCCACATGGCTGAGTTCGGCGATTGGCCGGTCAAGATATGGGGCGAGCAGCGCCTCCAGGTCGGCATGCTGCTTCAGTGCGCCGCGCAGCAATTTGGAAAACAATTCCTTGTCATAACGGCCGAGGTTTTTTTCGGCGTGAATCTGCTTTTCGATTTGCGCATCATCGCCCGCAGTGACGCGCCATTGATAAACCCCCTGCAAGGCAAGTTCGCGGGCGCGATGACGCGGGCTTTTATTCGGCACTTTTATTTTTTCATTGCCGGCAGCCGAATTGCTCATGCCAGGTCCCGAAGCAGGTTGGCCATCTCGATGGCTACCAGCGCGGCTTCGCCGCCCTTGACGTGCATGCGATCAATCGCCTGCTCGTCGGTGTCGGTGGTGAGAATCGCATTGGCAACGGGCACGCCGCAGGCCAGCTGCACCTCGTTCACGCAGCGCGCCGATTCATTCGACACCACTTCAAAGTGATAAGTGTCGCCGCGTATCACCGCGCCCAGCGCGATCAGCGCATCGAACTTTTCGCTCTCTGCCATGTGCAGCAGTACCAGCGAAATTTCCAGCGCGCCGGGCACACTCGCCAGTGTGATATCGTCTTCGCGCACTCCCTGCTCCAGCAGTTGAGCGCGGCATGCGCCCAGCAATCCCTCGCATACATCGCTGTTGAAACGGCTTTGCACGATGCCGATGCGCAGGCCCGAACCATTCAGATTTTGCTCGATTTCTTTCATATATTTTCCTTGGCTTGACAATAACCCACCACTTCCAGGCCAAAGCCGGTCATGCTGGGCAGCTTGCGTGGCGTGGCGATCAGGCACATTTTCCCGACATTCAGGTCGCGCAATATCTGCGCGCCTATGCCGTAGCTGCGCGGATCCCAGCGCGCTACCTGATGATTATCCGGCATGGCAGCGGCACGTGCCAGCAAATCCTGCGAAGTCTCGCCATGATGCATAAATACCAATACCCCTGCGGGTGAGCGGCTGATTTTTAACAGCGCCTCATGCACGCTGGTGGAATGGGGATAATGTGCCTGTTCCAGAAAATCCATCACCGATAGCGGCTCATGCACGCGCACCAGTGTTTCTGCATCCGGACGGATATCCCCTTTCACCAATGCCAGATGGGTGCGTTGAGTGGTTTTGTCGCGATAGGTCACCAGCTCGAGTTCGCCGTATGCGGTTTGCACCTTGCGCCGCGCCACCCGTTCTACCAGCTTTTCGTTCTGGCTGCGGTACTCGATCAAATCGGCAATCGTGCCGATCTTGAGTTGATGCTGTTTTGCAAATTCGATCAGGTCGGGCAACCGCGCCATCTCGCCGTCGTCCTTGAGGATTTCGCAGATGACCGATGCCGGTGTCAGTCCGGCCAACTGCGCCAGATCGCAGCCTGCCTCGGTATGCCCGGCTCGCACCAGCACACCGCCGTTTTGCGCCATCAGCGGAAAAATATGGCCCGGTTGCACGATGTCCGCCGGCCGCGCGTTGCGATTGGCTGCCGCCTGAATGGTGCGCGCGCGGTCAGCGGCGGAAATGCCGGTGGTCACGCCCGATGCCGCTTCGATGGACAACGTAAAGTTGGTGCCAAGCGGCGAACCGTTGTCGCGCACCATCAATGGCAGATTCAACTGCTGGCAATGCGCTTCGGTCAGCGTCAGGCAGATCAACCCACGGCCATGCCTGGCCATGAAGTTGACCATTTCCGGCGTAACAAATTCGGCGGCAAATACCAGGTCGCCCTCGTTCTCGCGGTCTTCCTCGTCCACCAGCACGACCATGCGCCCGGCGCGTATCTCCGCGATGATTTTTTGTATCGGTGTTATATCGGTCATATTTGCGCCTGCATCATCCGTTCCACATATCGCGCGATCAAATCCACTTCGAGATTGACCCGGCTGCCCGCGCGTAAATTTTTAAGGTTGGTCATCTCCAGCGTGTGCGGTATCAAATTCACGCTGAACTCGTTCGGGTGCCCGGCCAAAAGTTCTTCGGCGCCGCTCACCTGGTTGATGGTCAGGCTCACGCCGTTGATCGTGATCGAGCCCTTGATCGCGATAAATTTCGCCAGTGCCTGCGGCGCGCGCACCACCAGCTTCCAGCTTTCGCCAAGGTCGGCAAACTCGATGACTTCTCCCACGCCATCGACATGCCCGCTGACCAGGTGCCCGCCAAGCCTGTCGGCCAGACACAGGGCCTTTTCCAGGTTAACCGGCGCGCCCTGCGCATCCAGCCCGACGGTGCAATTCAGCGTCTCGCGTGACACTTCAACGGTGAATGTGCCGGCAGTATGCTCAATCACCGTCAGGCATATCCCGTTTACCGCAATGCTGTCGCCAATCTGCACATCGCTCAAATCCAGCGCTTTGGTCGCAATCACCAGCCGCAGTCCGCCATTGCGGTCGGCCGCCTGATTGATGCTGCCGATGTCGGCAATTATTCCACTAAACATTTTCCACCTTTACCGTTATGCGCAAATCATTTCCGACCTGCCGTATATCCTGCCACTTGAGATTGACGCGCTGCTCCAGGCCGGTCAGCTCGCCCAGTTGTGCCATGCCGCGTGCCGCGTCGCCCAGCAACTGCGGCGCAACATACAGCAACAATTCGTCCACCAGCCCCGCACGCAACAATGCGCCATTCAGGATACTGCCGGCCTCCACCAGCACTTCATTGCATCCGCGCCCGGCCAGGTCGCCCAGCATGGAATGCAAATCCACTTGTCCCTTGCTATCGGGCAAAACACGGATTGTTGCACCGGTTTTTTCCAGCGCCGCAATTTTCGCGGCATCGTGCAGGACGGTGTAGATCAGCACGTTGCCGCACTCGCAATTTTGCAGAATGCGCGCATTCAGCGGCATGCGCAACCGGCTGTCCAGCACCACGCGCAATGGCTGGCGCGTTGTTTCAATATCGCGCACATTCAATTGCGCATCGTCCGCCAGCACCGTATTGATGCCGGTC
This sequence comes from Gallionellales bacterium RIFCSPLOWO2_02_FULL_57_47, assembly GCA_001801175.1. Taxonomy (GTDB): domain Bacteria; phylum Pseudomonadota; class Gammaproteobacteria; order Burkholderiales; family Gallionellaceae; genus Gallionella. The sequence continues at coordinate 34,907 of MGWZ01000123.1, forward strand.
AGCACCGCACAGGAGCGCGCGCGCCAGTGCTGCACATCCCGCCTTGCCGCTGCTCCGGTGATCCACTGGCTGGCTCCGTTCGCCAGTGCCGTGCGCCCATCGAGACTCATCGCGATCTTGCTGCGCAGCCACGGCGTTCCGCGCGTCATGCGCGCAAAGAATCCGGCATTCAGTTCACGCGCCGCCGCTTCCATCAGTCCGCTCTCGACGAAAATTCCTCCTGCGCGCAGTTTTTCGATGCCCTCGCCCGCCACTTGCGGGTTCGGGTCCTGCGTCGCAATCACCACGCGCGCCACGCCCGCCTCGACCAGGGCATCGGCGCAGGGCGGCGTGCGCCCGCGATGACTGCATGGTTCCAGCGTCACATATGCGGTCGCCCCGAGCGCCGCTTCGCCCGCTTCACGCAAGGCATGCACTTCAGCGTGCGGCTCGCCTGCACGCCGGTGCCAACCGCTCCCCACGACTCTTTCGCCGGCGACCAGCACGCAACCGACACGCGGATTCGGGCTGGTGCCATACAGGCCCTGCTCAGCCAGCCGCAATGCCTGCGCCATCCACTGGCAGTCCTGCGGGGTAAACATCGTTAATTCAGAAAACGGCAACTAGCCACTGATGGACACGGATACACACGGAAAAAATCCTTATAGCCCCGGGTTATTTCGTTTTTTTTCTGGGCGTACGGCATTTCCCTTCCATTGGTTTGATTATCCGTGATCATCCGTGTTAATCCGTGGCTAATTTACTTTTGGTTTGCGGCGCGCCGGCGACTTGCGCACCGCCTCGACTGCTTCGGCGAAATCGCCCACATCCTGAAAACTTTTATACACCGAAGCGAAGCGGATATAAGCCACCTTGTCGAGTTTCAGCAACTCTTTCATCACCAATTCGCCGACCTGGCGTGAGCCGATTTCACGCTCGCCCAACGCATAGAGTTTCTGCGTGACATGGTCTATCGCCGCATCCACCAGCTCTGCCGAAACCGGGCGTTTGTGCAATGCGCGCTTGAAACTGGTGCGCAGTTTCTCTTCATCAAACTCGCTGCGCATACCGTTTTGCTTGACCACCTGCGGCATGCGCAACTCCACCGTTTCGTAAGTGGTGAAGCGTTTATCGCATGTCAGGCAACGGCGACGGCGGCGTATGCTCTCGCCATCCTCGCTTTCGCGGGTATCCACCACCTGGGTGTCGGGACCTTTGCAGAATGGACACTTCATCAGGATTGAGGAGCGTGGATTGAGGATCGAGCAAAAGCAAAGATTGCGGAGCTGAGAACTGGTTTTAACTCGCTCCTCAATCCTCGCTCCTCAATCCTGCTCTTAGGCTCCATAAACCGGAAACTTCACACACAGCTGTTTCACTTCGCCGGCCACGCGCGCGATTACCGCATCGTCGTTCGGCGCGTCCAGCACATCGGCGATCAGGTGGGCCAGTTTCTCCGCTTCCAGCTCCTTGAATCCGCGTGTGGTCATCGCCGGGCTGCCGATACGGATGCCGCTGGTGACGAACGGTTTTTGCGGGTCGTTGGGGATGGAATTCTTGTTTACCGTGATATGCGCGCGCCCCAGTGCGGCCTCGGCATCCTTGCCGGTGATGTTTTTGGCCTGCAAGTCCACCAGGAACAAATGGCTGTCGGTACGCCCGGACACGATGCGCAAGCCGCGCTCGTGCAACACCATCGCCATCACCCGCGCATTGTCCACCACCTGTTTCTGGTATACCTTGAATTCCTTGCTGGCCGCTTCCTTGAACGCCACCGCCTTGGCGGCGATCACGTGCATCAGCGGGCCGCCCTGGATGCCGGGGAAAATCGCCGAGTTCAGCACCTTTTCATATTCCGCCTTGGCGAGAATAACGCCTCCGCGCGGGCCGCGCAGCGTCTTGTGGGTGGTGGTCGTGACAAAATCCGCGATGCCGACGGGACTCGGATACACGCCTGCCGCGATCAGGCCGGCGTAATGCGCCATGTCCACGAACAGGTACGCGCCGACGCTGTCGGCAATCGCGCGGAAACGTTTCCAGTCGATCACCAGTGCATAGGCCGATGCACCCGCCACAACCATCTTCGGCTTGTGCGCAGTTGCCAATGCCTGCACCTGGTCGTAATCGATCTCCTCTTTTTCGTTCAGCCCGTACTGGATCGCGTTATACAGCTTGCCGCTGATATTCACCGACGCGCCGTGGGTCAGGTGGCCGCCATGCGCCAAGCTCATCCCCAAAATCGTATCGCCGGGCTTGAGCACCGACATGTACACCCCCTGGTTCGCCTGCGAACCGGAATGCGGCTGCACGTTGGCGTATTCCGCGCCGAACAGCGCCTTCACCCGGTCGATGGCCAGCTGCTCGGCCACATCCACATATTCGCAACCGCCGTAATAGCGCTTGCCGGGATAGCCCTCGGCGTACTTGTTGGTCAACTGGCTGCCCTGCGCTTCCATCACCGCCGGGCTGGTGTAGTTTTCCGAGGCGATCAACTCGATGTGATCTTCCTGGCGGTGGTTTTCCTTCTGGATCGCGGCCCACAGTTCCGGGTCGACTTTGGCGATAGTGTTTTTTCTGGAGAACATGGCGTTTATTCCTGAAATAATAAAGCGGGAAAGATGCGGATTCTACCATGTAGCCCTGCAAGGCCGGTAATGCAGGTTGCAGGAAGGGTGGGGCATTGTGCAGGCCGTTCGCCCTGAGCCAAGTAAGCCCCGCATACGCGAGGCAAGGCGTGAGCAGGAAACAGTATGCGG
>MGWZ01000124.1 GCA_001801175.1 Gallionellales bacterium RIFCSPLOWO2_02_FULL_57_47
ACCCGCATTCAAAACGGAGATTGACCATGCAAGCAATCGAATTTGTCAGCAAGGCTCATGACGGAGTGGTGGACTTGCCCCGCGAGTATCAAGGCTGGGACGGCAAGGAAGTGCGAGTGATACTGCTGGAAGCGACAAGCGAAGCAAGCAAGCGCAAGACCTTGTTCAAGGCCGCAACCATTTCCACGCGCGGCTACCGCTTCAATCGCGATGCCGCCAATGAGCGGTAAGGCTTTTCTCGACACCAACATTGTGGTGTATCTCTATTCCGGCGACGAGCCGGAAAAGCGAGCCGTAGCCCTCGCACTTATCGAACAAAGTAATCCCGTTGTCAGCACACAAGTTCTGAGCGAACTTGCCAATACGTTGAGCCGCAAGTTCGGTTTGTCTTATGACGTGGTAGCGCAAGCGGTTGCGGAAGTGCGCGATGCTTGCTCCAATTTATTCTATTCGTGGTCTGTCCCCGATTGTTCGCTGAGGATATGCAACATGGGCAGGTCATTGAAGGCGTGCTGACGATTCACAATCCGTTTGAAAAATGATTGCGATGCTGACCCTCATAATTCGATGGATCGATGGAGTCTGACCCTATCGATTCTGCTATCGATTCTGACCCTATCGATTCTGCTATCGCTTTTCAGGCAACACCGCGCTCGACGTTTTCATGTAATCGGCAAAAATGAACCGATAATTTGAAAATGAAAAGATAGAAGCCATTTTGGCTCAGGGTAAAGAGTTTTTGCCTGTCTGTCCGCGACTCAAAAACATTTTGCGGAACCGTATGGACATCTCCCAGCAACGCTATATAGTCATCGTCTAAGTTTGCGCCACTGGGCAAATAAACGATATTGGAAACCCTCTGTTCTTTTATCGAAGCAACTTTGCTATCGATTTGTTGCCTAGTAAGTCCAGTACCTTCAAGTAGCTTTAGGTAGTTATTTAGCTTAATGATTGGTGCAAAGGTGTAGTTAGGTGGAAATTCACGCGTGTTCTCGGGCGAGACGTCGCAACTATTCGTTAACAAGATACCCTTCACTGGCTTCCTGTTTCCGGTTGCATAATCAAATACCACGAAAGTGTTCCAACCATCTCCCTGCAAGACTTCATCAGGGTATCTGTTGGTGTAGTACTCAAATGCATGAGGGAAGTCCTCTAGAGCGTTGGCAAGCTTATCCTTGTCTGCCTGTGCAAGATACGAAGGTATCTGTTCTCTTATCGCCTCGACGGTAATCTGCTTGGAATCACCGCAGCAGCGTTCCCTTAAAAACTTCTTAACTCTCGTATAAATTCCAGATATTTTCATTGAGAACTTTCTCAAACACAGCACCTAATGGTTCCTGATTTGTTAAAAGACGAGCGTAGAAAGTCTCTATCACCTCTTCGAGCTTTCTTGGAGCAGCATATTCGCCAGTTAAGAGGTTCGTGTAGCTATTGTAAGTAAGCGTGTTCAAGTCCGCAGCATAGAGTGAAGGTAACACTGGTTTGATGTGCTCTTTGTTAGTAGCACGCAAGAAGTTAAATGAGCCAACAGCAACTCCAAGCCCGACCAATAGCACTGCACTATATGTACCTGCGCCTCGGTTATATTGAATTTCATTCATAGACTGGCTCCAGTGAATTGAGGGTTGAAGGAGTAATGCAGTCAAAAAACACAGTTTTGTTTGTCAGATGAATGGCTTCCAATTTATTTGAAAAGTCATTGACTAGAGTGCTTATGGATTCGTTTTTCAGCATTACTATAGTGTCAACTTCGACAATTAAGCCTTCCTTTGAAATCCCAGTGTGCAGAGTAGCCTTTGCCGAAGAGACGATATTCACGATATTAAGCAGACCATCCCTCGGTATTTCAACCCGAATCTGGTATGGTTCTTTTTCTAGCTTGTGCCCAGCAATGGTTACGTCGAGGTTAACCATCGAGACCTTTTCTCGATTATCCGACGTAGGCACCAAATCTACATACTTCATCGAGTAGCGTTCTATGTGTTTGGCAAGACCGCTCGATTCCAATCCTTTAATGACTTTAATAATTGCAGGTTTGAAAGCTTTCCAACCAGAGTACGGATATTTGCAGCTAACCGACAAACTGCAGTCGCCAATATTGACAAAGAACGAACTCCAATCAATTCGGCTTAGAGGTGCGTATTTCAAGTTTGGGTCAGATCTCCTCATTTCTTGAGGTATTTCAGAAACAGGAAGCCGACTTATAGACTTGTTCCCATCAAGCTCCGTGAATAACATACCAGGCAGCACAACAGATACCTGAGCATCACTGTCAAAGCGCACCTCAAAAATAGCGTCAATCAGGGGCTCTTTTTTGAGTTTTTGGGGAAGAGATTTAGTCATTTCATTCTGAGCATTAGCATGTTCGTAGAAGTACAGAACTTATATTTAAACATGTTATCAGACTTTTCTACGCGCCGTTCAAATAAAAGGTGACACAAAATTAAGACTTTTACAATATTAGAAATATTCCAATTTTTACTCACGTAATCTTTTCTATTGCAGGAGATATAGGGACGGAGTGAGCTAACCCCGGTTTCACGGACATTTTTAAGCGGAGTCACAATACACTCGGAGGTGTTAGATTAAGTGATGCCTGACATAAATCCGCTATTTGGTGAGGACGCGAACATGTATCAGGACGTTCTGAAATTCTGGTTCGAAGATACCAAACCAGCGCAGTGGTGGAAAAAGGACGAAGATTTCGACCGCATGATCATCGAACGATTTTCAGCGCTACATCGCCGCGCGGCGCGTTGCGAACTTTTTGAATGGAGAAAAGAGGGTCGTGGCAGGCTGGCGGAAATCATTGTCCTGGACCAGTTCTCCAGAAACATGTTCAGGGACTCGCCGCTGTCTTTTGCGCAGGATGCATTGGCGCTTGCGCTCTCGCAGGAAGCCGTCTCGGTCGGCGCGGATAAAGCCCTGAATCCGGTCGAGCGCAGCTTCCTCTACATGCCATTCATGCACAGCGAATCCGCCAAAATACACGAAGTCGCCGTGGAGCTGTTCCGGAAGAATGGAGTCGAGGGCAACTTCGATTTCGAGCTGAAACACCAGGCAATCATCGAGCGGTTCGGGAGGTATCCTCATCGGAACGCCATCCTGGGCAGGGAATCCACGCAGGAAGAAATCGAGTTCCTGAAACAGCCTGGTTCGGGTTTCTGATGGTTGCGAATCCGCCGCTCCATCGGACGATCACGACAACACGTCCGGGGCGAAACCGCGGCGCATCGTGTTCTCCGTTACCACACGCGGCTCGAGGAACTGCACGAGGTAGTCGGGGCCGCCGGCCTTGGAGCCCACGCCCGACATCCTGAAGCCGCCGAACGGCTGGCGGCCGACCACGGCGCCGGTGATTGCGCGGTTGATGTAGAGATTCCCCACGCCGAACTTGCGCGCGACCTGCTGGATGTTGGACGGGCTGCGCGAGAACAGCCCGCCCGTCAACGCGTAATCGGAATCGTTGGCGATGGCGAGCGCCTCGGCCATGTCCTTCGCCCTGATGACCGCCAGCAGCGGGCCGAAAATCTCATCGCGCAGCACGGCAGAAGTGGAGGGCAGGTCGGTCACCACCACCGGCGCGACGTAGCATTCACCCGTTGGTGCGACTCCACGGACGGCAATGCGCCCCTCCGCAGCGGCGAGGGCGATGTACCGTTCCACGCGCTCCCGAGCCCTGGGCTCGATGAGCGGCCCCATGAAACAGGCGGGATCCTTCGGCGGGCCGACCTTGATCCCTCTGACGGCCTCGGTAAGCCGTTCCAGAAAACGTTCATAGCATCCGGCGAGGACGATCACGCGGGAACAGGCGGAGCATTTCTGCCCCTGGTAGCTGAAGGCTGACTGAAGGACTCCGGCGACCGCCTGGTCGAGATCCGCGTCGGCATCTACGATCACGGCATTCTTTCCACCCATCTCGGCGATCACCCGCTTGACCGAGCGCGCCCCTGGCGTCCGGCGCGCCGCACGCTCGATCAGTTCGAGCCCAACCTCGCGGGATCCGGTGAAGGCGATAAGGTCGAGGTCCGGATGTTCTGCCAGCCACCCGCCAACCGCCTCGCCACGGCCCGGGATGTAGTTCAGCACGCCGTCCGGCACTCCCGCCTCCTGCAGCAACGCAAAGAGCTGCCAGCCGTTCACCGGGGAGAGGCTGGAAGGCTTGTAGAGGACTGTGTTGCCGGCAACCAGGGCCGCAGCCGTCATTCCGGCGGAGATGGCCAGCGGGAAGTTCCAGGGCGCGATCACCAGCGCCACTCCCCGAGCCTGGTAGAAGTAGCGGTTATCCTCTCCCGGCACGTCCCCGACTTTGAGCGGAACGCCAAGGCGGAGCATCTCCCTGCCGTAGTACTCGAGGTAATCGATCGCCTCGGCGACGTCCGCATCCGCCTCAGCCCAGCTCTTGCCGGTCTCGAAGACCTGCCATGCAAGGAGTTCCATCCGTCGTCCGCGCGCGATCTGCGCGGCCCGGAAGAGCAACGCCGCCCTCTCGCCGGGTGGCTTTCCGCTCCATGACGCGTGGGCACTCCTGGCTGCGGCCAGGGCCTGCTCGACATCTTCCCGGCTGACGGCAGCCACCTCTCCGATCACCTCCGTCGTGCGCGCCGGGTTCACCGAGACGATCCAGTCCTCTCCGTGTTTCTTCCGTCCGCCGATCACCGCCGGGTAGCGTTGTCCCAACTCCCCGCGCACCTTCTCGATGGCCGCTCGGCAGGAGGTACGTGATTCTTTGCGGGAGAAATCCAGTAGCGGTTCGTTGACGAATGGCGCGATCCCTTCGGGCGTGGCAGGCGCCGTTTCGCCCGGGGCCGTTTCAACGATTGACCCGGCACGCTTTATCCAAGAATCCGTTCGCATTGAGCTTGCCGAAATGTGAATGGATTCTTGTGCTTCGACAGGCTCAGCACGAACGGCATTTAAGTTCAATTCGTGCCGGATCAATAGTGCCGTTTCAACTGGCGGGGCTTCTGGCGCGGCCAGCAGGAGGTCGCGTCCCGCGTTGTCGACGAAGGTCCTGCGCAGGAAGCCCTCGTTGGAGGTGTTTTCCAGCAGGCGCCTGACGAGGTAGGCCATTCCCGGGATGAGTGCGCCGACCGGCGCATATTCCCTGATCGCGTACCCCATCCGGCTCACTGCGCGTTTCACCGGCTCGGCCATGCCGAAGAGCATCTGGAACTCGAAGGCATCCGCTGTGAGCCCGTGCCGCCGCGCCGCGACCATGGCTGCGGCCAGCGAGCGGACGTTGTGGGTAGCGATCGCCGGGGTCACGGTCGAACTGTTCGCCAGCAGGAGTTCCGCGCAGCGCTCGAAGTTCCAGTCGGTGTGGCCCTTGGTAGCGAACACCGGGGACGGCCATCCCCTCTGGCGCGCAGTTATCGTCTCGTATTCCCAGTATGCACCTTTTACCAGCCGCACCGTGATGCGCCGGCCGCGCTTGCCCGCCCAGGCGATCAGGCGCTGCAGGTCGTCCCGGGTATCCTTCAGGTAGGCCTGCAGGGCGATCCCTGCACCTTCCCAGGTACGAAACTCATCCTCGTCCAGAAGCTCGGTAAAGACATCGATGGTGATGTTCTTCAGGCTGTATGTCTCCATATCGAGGTTGACGAAGCCGCCTGCTTCCCGCGCCGCCCGGAGGATCGGGCGGAGTCTGTCCTTGACCATCGCCACGCTCTCCTCGTGGTTCACCGGCCCGATACGGGAGAAGAGGGAACTCACCTTGACCGACACGTTGAGACGGGGGAAGCGTCGCTCCCGCGCGGCGTCATGGGTGGGCCAGCCTGCCATCTTCCTGGCAAGAGTTTCGATCAGTTCGAGGTAGAGGTTGAAATATCCCCGAGCCTCCTGCTCCGAGAGGGCGGCTTCGCCGAGGATGTCGACTGTCACTCCATTTCCCGCCCGCCACAGGTCTTTCAGGGCGCGGAGTGCTTCTGCAGGTGTCTCGCCAGCGATGAAAGTGCGCGAAAACGAAATGATATTCCGCCGCACCAGCGCGGCGGCAATCCTGGCGGTGCGCCCGGATTCGACACCGGCAAGCAGCCGTTTCAGGAGCGGCGGGAAACGAGTTGCTTCGTCGAGGAAGTATTCCCTGAGATGGCCGGCGATCTGTTCGGGGGTAGCGAGAGCAGGAAGGACATCCACGAAGCGGAAGATGCGCACCTTCAACTCCGGGTCGGACATGGCGAGCTCCATGAGCTTTCCCGCCCAGCGTTTCCGGTCGAACACCGACGGCGCTCCGGCCTCCATCAGCCGGAAAATCTCTTCCCCCTGCGCGCGAATCTCGTCCTCAACGGTATCCATCGCTCTCTCCAGATATCCAGACAGCCAATCCGTCCGTCCAGTATAACCCGCGGCAATGGAGCTTCAAGGCTTAAACCCGGCGAGACGGTCATCCGTCATCCTGCCAATCAGATCGATGAGGGGATGAGAGTAGAATCGTAACGGCAAATCAAGCGGGGAGAAAACCATGGCAACCACATCACTTCACCAGAACCTGAGCCTGGGTTACGGATTCTCGTTCGACGATCTTTATGACCGGGACGGACTGATCCGTCTCGATGCCGCGTTCCTCGATTTTCTGGGCGAAAGCGATGCCGGATTGCGCGCGCAGCTTGAAGCCGCCCGGCTGTCCGATACTGACCTTTCCAGCAAGGCACAATCTGAACTGCTGATCGCGCTGGCGCCCCATCTGGAGGATTTTCTGGCGCGCCTGTTCGGCATCGAAACGCAAGTGCAGGCATTGGCCGAGCGCCATCATGAACTGGCGCCACTCTATAGTTGCAAGCGTCTGTTCGTGCAGCGCCGCGCGATGACTAAAGTGAAACCGGAAGAAGCCGCAGCTGTAGACGGTCCGGCTCTTGAAGCGCAATTGACCGAATACATCGGAACACCGTTTACCGAGCTTGCCTACGCGCGGCAGGTTACCCGATGGCTGGCGGATGAAACGGCCCATGCCGGTGAATTGCTTCTCGCTGCGCGCTATGCGGCCTGGGCAGTGCAAACCGCAGCCGGACGCGAGCGCCACCACAGCGGCATCCTGTTCAAAGTTCCGGCCAAACTGGATTTTGAACACCTGGTCCCGTTGGCAAACGTCAACCTCGATGGCATCAGCGCCTATCGTCTCGGCGCCGGACATGCGTTGCGCCGCCGTCAGGGGTTTGTGCTGACCGATGCCGGAACTGATCTGACCGGCGCGCTCGATCAGGCAAATTACTGCATCTGGTGTCACGAGCAGGGCAAGGATTCGTGCTCGAAAGGCCTGAAGGAAAAACCGACGGCCGACGGCGGTGTTGCCGAGTTCAGGAAAAATAGTTTCGGCGTGAAGCTGGCGGGTTGCCCGCTCGAGGAGAAGATCTCCGAGTTCCATAAGGTCAAGACCCAGGGACATGCGCTGGCCGCGCTGGCCATCATCGCGGTCGACAATCCGATGGTGGCGGCGACCGGGCATCGTATCTGCAACGACTGCATGAAATCGTGCATCTACCAGAAACAGCAGCCGGTCGACATCCCGCAGGCCGAGACGCGCACCCTCAAGGATGTGCTCGAGCTGCCGTGGGGCTTCGAGATCTACAGTCTGCTGACGCGCTGGAATCCGCTGCATCTGCGACTGCCTTACCCTAAAGCGCCGAGCGGCCGTCGCGTACTGATCGCCGGGATGGGCCCTGCCGGTTTCACGCTCGCCCATTATCTGATCAACGATGGACATACCGTGGTCGGCATCGACGGTTTGAAGATCGAACCGCTGCCGCCGCATATCGGCGGGGTAGCGGCCAATGGCGAGCGAGTCGAATTTGAACCGATCCGTGATATCGCAGAACTGTATGAGTCGCTGGATGAACGCGTGCTGGCCGGCTTTGGCGGTGTCGCCGAATACGGCATCACGGTGCGCTGGGACAAGAATTTCCTTAAATTGATTCGTCTATTACTGGAGCGGCGCAGCAAGTTCGCGCTGTTCGGCGGCGTGCGCTTCGGCGGGACGTTGACCGTGGACACGGCGTTCGCCGCCGGTTTCGATCACATCGCGCTGGCCAACGGCGCGGGCCGTCCGACCGTGCTCGATATTCCCAACGGCCTGGCGCGCGGGGTGCGCACTGCCTCGGATTTTCTGATGGCGCTGCAATTGACCGGTGCGGCGAAAGCCGGCTCCATCGCCAATCTGCAGATACGCCTGCCGGTCGTGGTGATCGGCGGCGGCCTCACCGCGATAGACACGGCCACCGAGTCGCTGGCTTATTACCCGGTGCAGGTAGAGAAATTCCTGCATCGCTACAAAATTCTGGTTGCCGAGAAAGGCGAGGCCGCGGTGCGCGAGCGCTGGACGCCCGAGGAGCGGCAGGTCGCCGATGAGTTCCTGAACCATGCGCGTGCCATCGAGGCCGAGCGCAGCAGCGCAGCAGCAGCCGGTCGCGCACCGTTTATCGTCGAGTTGTTGCAAAGCTGGGGTGGGGTCACGATAGCCTATCGCAAACGCCTGATCGACAGCCCCTCGTATACGCTCAACCATGAAGAGATCGAAAAGGCCCTCGAAGAAGGGATCAGCTTTGCCGAGGGGCTCAACCCGACACGCGTCGAGATCGATGAATACGGTGCGGTGTGTGCTGTCCGGATGTCGCAGCAACTGCGCAGCGAAGAAGGCGTATGGAGCGCAGGTGCAGAGAAAGAGATAGCGGCACGCACCATTCTGGTCGCCGCCGGTACCCAGCCGAACACCGTGCTGGCACGCGAAGACCCGGCCCATTTCAAACTTGATGGCCGCTATTTCCAGGCTTGCGACGAAGACGGCGCACCGGTAAGTCCCGAGCCTGCAAGTGCCAAGCCGAGAACTGCTCAAGTGCTATTGTCAAGACAAGCCGATGGCCGCTACATCAGTTTCTTCGGTGACCTGCATCCTTCTTTCTTCGGTAATGTGGTCAAAGCCATGGGCGCGGCAAAGCAGGGCCATCCGTCGGTCAGTGCGGTGCTGCAACGCGTGCAGCCGGCATCAAAATTATCCGATGCCGATTTTCTGGCCCAGATCAATCAATCATTGCGCGCCACCGTCCATGAAGTCAACCGACTGACTCCGAACATCGTCGAAGTCGTCATCAAGGCGCCGCTGGCCGCACGGAGTTTTAGTCCGGGGCAGTTTTTCCGGCTGCAGAATTACGAGACTCACGCGCTAGCGGTCGACGGAACCCGTCTGGCGATGGAAGGCCTGGCGCTGACCGGTGCATGGGTCGATCCCAAGCAGGGGCTGATCTCGACCATCGTGCTGGAAATGGGCGGTTCGGCGGATCTGTGCGCGATGCTCAAGCCCGGCGAGCCGGTGGTGTTGATGGGGCCTACCGGCACGCCGACCGAGATCCCCGCCGATGAGACCGTGATGCTGGTCGGCGGCGGACTGGGGAATGCCGTATTGTTCTCTATTGGTCAGGCATTGCGCGCGGCCGGGTCGAAAGTGCTTTATTTTGCCGGCTACAAAAAAAAGATCGACCGTTACAAAGTGGCCGAAATCGAGAACGCCGCCGATGTGGTGATCTGGTGCTGCGACGAGCAACCCGGCTTTACGCCGTCACGGCCTCAGGATCACAGCTTTGTCGGAAACATCGTCCAGGCTATGGCCGCTTATGCGAGCGGTGGACTCGGGACCCAGCAGATTTCATTCGCCGACGCCGATCGCATCATCGTAATCGGTTCCGACAGCATGATGGCGGCGGTAGCCGCGGCGCGCCATGCAGTGCTGCAACCGTATTTGAAGCCGCATCACTTTGCGATCGGATCGATCAATTCGCCGATGCAATGCATGATGAAGGAAATCTGCGCCCAATGCCTGCAAGCGCAGATAGATCCGGAGACCGGCAAAACGACGTACGTCTTTTCCTGTTTCAACCAGGATCAGCCGCTGGATCGCGTCGATTTTCCCGGGCTGAAAGCCCGATTAGGGCAGAACACGGTGCAGGAAAAATTGACCGCGCAATGGATAGACCGCTGCCTGAGACGCCTGCAGCTGCGGCGTTCTGCGGAGGCATAACCCGGTCATCTGAACTAAAGGGTTCGCCTTTCTTTTGAAAGGCCATGCAACGTCGAGAATAAAAATGGGCAGCTTCACACTGTTTTCTGACACTCTTCCGTTCCACAATCCACCTGGGAAGAGCTGAGCAATTCAATTCACAGGGTGCCGCTGTTCAAAAAGTAACCTGATTAGCCATCAAGTTCAGTTGCCTATTAAAAGAGCAGTCATTGCGAGCAGAGCGCGGCAATCCAGTTAATCAAAAATGCCTTTATGAATAAAACATCTGGATTGCCACGTCGCTTCGCTCCTCGCAATGACGTGTGCTGAACTTAATGGCTAATCAGGAAAGGTAATGTGATGCAGCCCCTTTCTCTGCTCTTGCACCTGTTGTGACTTCGCACACAAGAGCAGCCGGTCGGTATCGAGTGTCAACGGCGGCGGATTCATTTGGTACACTCACAGACTTATGGGCAATGTCCACTCAACCCACCGCCATCACGCAGTGCATACACGCCGCAATCACAGGGACACATGAAGTCCAAGAATAAACAGTTGAAAGAAAATGCCAATGGAATTCAGCATCAGCTTGAAAAGATGCTCGGGTGGATGGCAGCTCCTCTAACGCATGAGGCGGGGAAACCTTATCTGAAAGAGCGAGACGGAATTCTCGCGTTGCATTTCGATACCTGGTCGGTGCAAAGCGAGATGTCCATTGATCTGCCGGACGAGCTGGTCGTAAGTTACACCAGAGCGATGATGAGCTTCTTGTTGTTTGAGCCGGCGCCGAAGCGCATTGCAATGATAGGGCTAGGCGGCGGTTCGCTTGCCAAGTACTGCTACCGTTATCTGCCACAGACAGAGATTACCGTTGTCGAAATAAACGACGAGGTGATCGCACTGCGCAATGAATTTGCAGTTCCCGCCGACGATGGGCGCTTCAGAGTGTTGCTGGGCGACGGGGCAGAGTTTGTGGCAGGCGCAGCCAGGCAGTTCGATGTGCTGATCGTGGACGGATTTGATGCGGCCGGGTTGCCGGCCCGATTGAGCAGCCAGCAGTTTTACGATGACTGCTTTGCGTCGTTGCCCGACAACGGCATCATGGTGGCCAACTTGTGGGGAGGCTACCCTCACTACGACGAATACCTGGCAAGAATCTGCAACAGTTTTTCCGACCGCGTGGTGATTGTTGATGCGGAAGACAGCGTCAACAAGATTGTCCTCGCTGCGAAAAACGTCGAGTTCCCGCCCCCTCCATCCACAATACGGCACCATGCCAATCTGCTTGGCTTGTCGCACCCGCTGAATTTCCAGGCCAAATCAAACAAGCTGATTCGAGCCCTGCCTGTTCATGCTGTCTGATTGACGTAACTGAAGAGGTCAGCTCAATCCGTCCCCATGTAATTCGGTGAGGTAAACCCCCGGCTTTGCCGGGGGACTCCGTTAGGTTTGACCGTTCCGGTGGTCATTAACGAGTAACGTTAAAACTTGGCTACATTATTCCCTCCCCCTTGCAGGGGGAGGGTTAGGGTGGGGGTAGAAATTCAAGCACGGATGCAGTCAAAAGTTTGCACCCCCATCCCAACCTTCCCCCTGATAGGGGGAAGGAGTGGAAACCAGCCGCCTTGGGCGGCTCATGGTTTTATCAGCGCCTTTGAGGCGCTCACCCAATAAGCCTCCGGCTTTGCCGGAGGCAATTTAACTCTTTAACGGGTGAAATGCAAAAACATAATGCGAAGCTGAAGCCTTTAATTTACTTTGCTGAGCGGCTGGATTTATTCAGTTGCAGGCGCGCTTGTTTTGCGGCCATTTCGGTTTTTATGGTCAGCACTTTTTGCACCAATGCGTAAAAATCGATCAAGTCCTGTCTGGGATAATCATCCTGCACGCCACAGTCCTGAAAGAATTCCGCAACCCAGACTGAATCCAGTTCGTCTTTACCCGTCTCCTGCAAATATTCCGTTGCGGCCATCTCGACATAATCACTCAGTTTGCGCATCGATCCTCCCGATGAATATTTTCTGCATGCTTACCCTAAAATGAATAACAGTTCATGAAACGTACCGGAGTCTGAGGTCTCCCCACAAAACCCCATTGAATTTCAATAAACTAGGGCGTATTGTTCAACCCAAAACAGCACATGCAAG
>MGWZ01000125.1 GCA_001801175.1 Gallionellales bacterium RIFCSPLOWO2_02_FULL_57_47
GGCCAGCCGCTGGATCGGCGCGCGCGAACGCTGCGCCTCGCTCACCATGTGCACGATCTGCGCGAGCAGCGTGTCGGCGCCGACGCGCTCCGCGCGCATCAGCAGACTGCCGGTGCCGTTCACGGTGGCGCCGATCAGCCGCGCGCCCGCGGTCTTTTCCACCGGGATGGATTCGCCAGTGACCATGGATTCATCCAGCGCGCTTATTCCTTCCAGCACCACGCCGTCCACCGGCACCTTCTCGCCGGGGCGCACGCGCAACACATCGCCCGGCTGAACCCGCTCCAGCGGAATGTCTTCCTCGCTGCCGTCGGCGCGCACGATGCGAGCGGTCTTCGGCGCGAGTCCGAGCAGCAATTTGATCGCGGCACTGGTCTGGCTGCGCGCGCGCAATTCCATCACCTGCCCGAGCAGCACCAGCGCCATGATGACCGCCGCCGCCTCGAAGTACACCGGCACCGTACCCATCATGCTGCGCATCGCTGGCGGAAAGATGCCCGGCAGCAGCATCGCCACGACGCTGTAGCTCCACGCCACGCCGACACCGAGCGCAATCAGCGTAAACATGTTTAGATGACGATTAACCAGCGAAGCCCAACCGCGCTGGAAGATCGGCCAGCCGCCCCACAGCACGACTGGGGTGGCCAGCGCGAATTCCAGCCATTGCAGCGCCGTCATCGAAACCGATTCCGGCATCGCTTGCGGCACCAGGTCGGTGCCCATCGCGATCACAAACACCGGCAAGGCCAGCGCCGTACTCACCCAGAAACGCCGCGTCATGTCGCGCAATTCGGCATTGTCTTCCGCCGGGGCATTGCGCGGCTCCAGGGCCATGCCGCAAATCGGGCAACTGCCGGGTTCATTGCGCACGATCTCCGGATGCATCGGGCAGGTGTATTTGACCGGCCCCGGAACTGGTGGGGTTTCAGGCTCCAGCGCCATGCCGCACTTCGGGCAACTTCCCGGCGCAGGCTGGCGGATTTCAGGGTGCATCGGACAGGTGTACATCACGCCCGCTTTGGCAACTTGCGGCTCCTTCGGGTGCGGCTTCAGGTAGGTCTCCGGGGACGCTTGGAACTTGGCCAGGCACTTGGCGCTGCAAAAACGATATTCGACGCCGCCATATTCATGGCGGTGCGGAGATTCAGGTTTCACCGTCATGCCGCATACGGGATCAATGTTGGGTGTCATGGTGCGTTCCTTAAATTTGTGTTTGCGAGATGGCTGGTTCATGAGGCAGTAAGCATTTGGCTTCCACCATTTCGCGCAACGTTGTTTCCTCTGCCAGAAATGCCTGCACTGCTGCCGGATCGAATTGCGTGCCGCTCATCCTGACAATCTCATCACGTGCCTGTTCAAACAAGCTTGCCTTGCGATAAGGGCGGTCAGAAGTAATTGCGTCCAGGGTATCGACTACGGCAAACAGTCTCGCCCCCAGGCTGATTTGTTCACCACGCAATCCCCGCGGATAGCCACTTCCATCGAAACGCTCCTCATGGCTGAGCACGATTTCGGCAGCTTCTTTCATTTCCTGAATTTGGGAAACAATGCGGTATCCTTTTTCGGGATGAGTTCGCATAGTATTCCACTCATCTTTATTGAGCGCGCCCTGTTTCAACAAAATTGCATCCGGAATCCCGATCTTGCCTACGTCATGAAGCAAAGAGCCCCAGTAAATTTGCCGCAACTGATCTGGATCTGAGGTAAAGCGGCGCGCCAGCACCAGGGTATGACAGGCCACGCGTTTCGAGTGGTCTCCGATTTCATGCTCGCGAATGTCCAACGCCTCGGCTAATGCCTCGGCAAATGCTGCATCTGCCCGCTCCAATATATCTGCCTCAATATTCATGACGCCTCCTCACCCGGTAGTCCGGGCATAATCTCAGCCGTTCATTTCAGCAACCATTTGGAGCTTCTTGGAGAAGCGTCGCCGGCCAGGCGAATTTGCAGTTCAATTATCTGCGGTTGAGGGGCTATCGCCTTGAAGCGCAATGAACCCTTGCGGTGATGGCCTCCCGGCGGCGCCCCTTCCCAGCCCAGTGGCAGGTATTGCCTGCCATCCGCAATCAGCACCGAAGATTTAGCCAGGTCATCGTTCAAAGTCTTGGTATGGGTTTCCAGTACTACCTCGAAATCCCATGCTTCCGCTTCATTCGGGGTGTTTTGCAGCGTGACGGTAACCTTTACTCCACGCTCATTGCTGATTTGCGGCACATACCCGAGTTCCGCCGCGGCGCTCACCGCAATGATCCTGAACGCGACTGAATCATGGATATTCGAATAAGCGGCTAGTGCCGCAACAGCCAGACCCATCAAGAATTGTTTTCGCATTTTTTATGCTCCTTGGTAGCTTTGATAACCATCGACGCAACATACAGGATGCCGGCCGCATTAAAGGCCAGGCCCAGCCAGAACAACTCGACTTGGTATTCCGCAACTACGGCGAGAATGCCAGTGACCCCCAGAATGGGCAGTATGTTGGTCAGGTAATGCGCGCAGCAGGAAACCATCGCGGCAGTAGAGGTCGTGCCGGATACCGCAACCACTTTGCCTGACGCACCATGTTGCCCGACGAGGTTTTTAAGATAGGTGTAAAGCCCGACCTGGATGCCGAAACCCAGCGCAAGGGGCACGATGAAATACCAGAATTTTGCGAATTGCTCGAGTGCGAAATCCTTCCCGGAAATCAGGCTGACCACCCCGAAATAGATGGCGAGCAATAACACAAATCCTCCCGATCCATACTGGAGCGGCCTGACAATTCCAGGCGGCGTTGCGCCCGGCGTTTCTTCCTCAAGAGCCATACCGCACTTTGGGCACGAGCCGGGGGTAGCCTGGCGCACCTCCGGGTGCATCGGACAGGAGTAAATTCCAGTCGCCTGATCCGCTGCTGCTACATCCGAGTTGAGGTATTTGGCAGGGTTTGCCTGAAATTTTTCCAGGCAGCGTTGTGAACAAAAGTAATAGCGCTCACCCGCATGCTCCACGCTATGGCTCGACTCGCTGTCTACCTTCATTCCGCATACCGGGTCTGTGGCAGTGTTCATGGTCCGTTCCTCAAAATGTTTTAACCGGAAGTAGCGCTTCGGCCGAAATAAAAGTTATCGCGTGTACGCCTCGGTCGCATAACGGCGCATCATGCGGTGGCTGTTGAAATACGAGGCGTTCTTGCATATCGCTCCCTTCATCACCTTGATCCACCCACCATCACTTTGACTGTAATACAGCGGCAGCACCACCTGTTCAAGCTTGTCGTAAAGCGCGCGTGCATTTCCGTCTGCCATGCCCATCCCATCGCCGATCGCCCAGCCTGTTACTCCTTCGAGGCAGCCTTCAACCCACCATCCATCGAGCACCGAGAGGTTGGGCACGCCGTTGAATGCGGCTTTCATGCCGCTGGTGCCTGAAGCTTCGAGAGGCGGCAACGGTGTGTTGAGCCACACGTCCGCTCCGGCGGTCAGCGTCTGGGCAAGCGCCAGATCATAATCGGGCAGGTAGACCACCGGTATCGCGTCGGCAAGGGCATGCGCATGCGCGTACAGCTGCTCGATCAGGTGCTTGCCGTTTTCATCGCGCGGGTGCGCCTTGCCGGCGAGCACAATCTGAAACGGCTGGTTGCGCGCGATGGCGCGCAACCGCTCCAGGTCGGAGAACAGCAGATCGGGGCGCTTGTATGCGGTCATGCGCCGCGCAAAGCCGAAAATCGGGACATCGGTTTTTAGCACGACCCCGGTGAGCGCCTGCACTTTCTCGATGAGATGCAGTTTCGCCTGAACATGCGCTTCCCAGATCGCGGTGTCGGGAATACAGCAATCGGCGCGCATCAGCAATTGCGGCTCGTGGCACCAGCCGGGGATGTAATGGTCATAAAGCTGCCGAAAGCCTTCGGCAGTCCAGGTATAAGGGTGCACGCCGTTGGTGATCGCGTGCACCTTGTAGCCGGGGAACATCGCGTTGGACACTTCGGCATGTTTCCTGGCTACACCGTTGACGTATTCGCTGAGGTTCAGCGCCAGCCGCGTCATGTTGAGACTCTCCTCCCCGGCCAGACGCTTGATGGTTTCGATGTCGAAGCCGTTGTCGATAATGCGTTGCACGATATCGTAGGGAAAGCGGTCATGCCCTGCTTCGACCGGTGTGTGCGTGGTAAAGCTGCACAAGTCGCGCACACGCGGGAGGTCATAGTGCGATTCGCCGGGCCGCAGGTGCTCGGTGGAATAGGTAAAACGCCGCATCAGCTCCAGCCCGAGCAGCGCGGAATGCCCTTCGTTCATGTGGTAATGCCTGATCGTGAAGCCGATCGCGTTCAGCAGGCGCACGCCGCCCAGCCCGAGCACCACTTCCTGTTTGAGCCGGTAAACGTTGTCTCCGCCGTAGAGATAGTGGGTAATTTCGCGGTCGCTGCTGCTGTTCTCGTTCAGGTCAGTATCGAGCAGCAACACCGGCTGGCGGCCTCCCATATGGCTTTCGAGCACATACAGCCAGGCGCCGATCCAGACCGTACGGCCATCGATCTGCACGGCAATCTTGGCGTCCAGGGGTTGCGCCCAGTGCCTGATATCCCAGATCGCCTCATGTTCCGTCTGCCTTCCCTGCGCATCGATTTCCTGGCGGAAATAGCCGGCGTGGCTTATCAGGCTGACCGCCACCATCGGCAGCTCGAGATCGGCGGCAGAACGCAGGGTATCGCCGGCGAGCATCCCCAACCCGCCGGCATAGGTCGGAATTTCATTGCGCAGCGCGATCTCCATCGAGAAGTACGCAATGCGCGGTTCGTGAATAAATTCGTCCAGCATAATTGCCGCCCTCCTCTTATGCGATGCGTTCAATCCCGCCCAGAGCCATTCATCCTATCCAGATACGAGCAAGATACGCCGGTTAACACTCAAAACGCAACCTCAAAGATTAGCGGCGGAGCTTGCCCGCATGCTCTTTGATTACCTGCGCTCGATTTTGACGATTACCCATACCAGTTCCTCCGGTTTGGTTTTCCCCAGTTCAAATCGCACTGCGTCGCCCGCCTTGATGCCATCCAGCAGCGAGGCTTTTACTACGCTGAAGTCCATCAGTATGGCCGACCAGCCCAGCGATTTGATCGGTTCGTGCGCCAGTTTGATGCGCAATTTTGCGCGATCCACGGATACCACTTTGCCCGTACCCTGATGGCTGGCCTGTTCGGTTTCTTTCTGCATCTCCATATCAGCCATCGGCTGGGCGGCCAGTGAAAGTGGTGCCACGCCTGCCAACAACAGGACGAGAATCCCAATTCGTTTTTTCATTGTGCTCTCCATTCGTTGCATTCCCGGGCATTTCCAGCGACGCTTCGACTACTGACCGTTTATAGTCAAAACTGTTACGGTCTGCGCAACCCCACTTCCTTCACCAGCGCATAAATTGCCGGGATCACCAGCAGCGTCAGCACGGTAGAAGAAATCATGCCGCCTACCATCGGTGCCGCAATGCGGCGCATTACCTCAGAGCCAGTGCCGGTTCCCCACATGATAGGCAACAGGCCGGCCATGATCGCCACCACCGTCATCATCTTCGGGCGCACCCGCTCTACCGCACCTTCCATGACTGCCGCGTAGAGATCGCCTGTGGTTGGGGCTTGTCCTTCAGCCGCTCGTTTCGCCTTGATCTGTTCCCAGGCGTTTTCCAGATAGATCAGCATCACCACCCCGGTTTCCGCCGCGACTCCGGCCAGCGCGATGAAGCCCACCGCAACGGCAACAGACAGGTTATAACCGAGCAGCCACAGCAGCCACACGCCGCCGACCAGCGCGAACGGCACCGAGAGCATCACGATCAGCGATTCCGTCACGCGCCTGAAGTTGAGATACAGCAGCAAAAAGATAATCAGCAACGTTATCGGTATGACGATCTTCATCTTGGCTGCGGCGCGCTCCATGTATTCAAACTGCCCGCTCCATGTCGCGTAGTAACCGGGCGGGAATTTCACCTTTTCCGCCACCGCCTTGCGGGCATCGGCCACATAAGTGCCGATGTCGCGATCGCGGATGTCCACAAAAATGTAGGCGGACAGCAGCGCGTTCTCGGTGCGGATGGCTGGCGCTCCCTTGACCACTTCCACCCTGGCGAGTTGCCCGAGCGGGATCATCGCGCCCTCCCCATTACTCTGCATCGGGATTGGCACCAGCACTTCGCGCGCAATCTGCTGAGGACTGCTGCGCAATTCGCGCGGGTAGCGGACGATGACACCGAAGCGTTCCCGTCCCTCCACCGTGGTGGTCACCATCTCGCCGCCGAGCGCGGTAGAGATGACATCCAGCAAGTCTCCCACCGGCATCCCGTAACGCGCAAGCGCCTCGCGGTCCGGCTCGATATCGAGGTAGTAACCGCCGGTAATGCGCTCGGCAAAGGCGCTGGTGGTGCCAGGTACGTTCTTGACCACGGCTTCGATGTCCCTGGCCACACGCTCTATCCCTTCCAGATCCTTGCCATACACCTTGATGCCGATCGGTGTACGGATGCCGGTAGCGAGCATGTCGAGACGCGCCTTGATCGGCATGGTCCACGAGTTGGCCATACCCGGAAATTGCAGCGACTTGTCCATTTCCGCGATCAGCTTGTCGATGTTCATGCCGTGTCGCCACTCAGCCTCCGGCTTGAGATTGATCACTGTCTCGAACATTTCCGGCGGGGCCGGATCGGTAGCCGTCTGCGCACGCCCCGCCTTGCCATACACGGATGCCACTTCGGGAAAACTCTTGATGATCTTGTCCTGCGTCTGCAACAGTTCCGCAGCCTTGGTGATGGACATGGCAGGCAGCGAGGCCGGCATATAAAGCAGCGTGCCCTCGTTGAGCGTCGGCATGAACTCTGAGCCCATCCTTGTCGCCGGATAGATGGAAACACCCAGAATCACCAGCGCGGCGAAGATGGTCGCTTTCTTCCAGCGCATCACCGCCGCAATAACCGGGCGGTAAGTCCAGATCAAGAAGCGGTTCAGCGGGTTCTTCGCCTCCGGCATGATTTTGCCGCGAATAAACAGCAGCATCAGCACCGGAACCAGCGTGATGGACAACAACGCTGCGCCCGCCATGGAAAAAGTTTTGGTAAAAGCGAGCGGGGAGAACATCCGTCCTTCCTGCGACTCCAGCGTAAATACCGGCAGAAACGAGACGGTGATGATCAGCAGCGAGAAAAATAACGCCGGGCCGACTTCCTTGCAGGCGGCGAGAATGGCGTTGGCGCGTGCATCAAAACCTGACCCCTCCCGGCCTCCCAACCCCTCCCCAGCCCTTCCCTTGTCAGGGGAGGGCTGGGGAGGGTTGGGGTTGCCTTCAAGCCGCTCCAGATGTTTGTGCGCGTTCTCGATCATCACGATGGCGGCATCCACCATCGCACCGATGGCAATCGCAATCCCGCCCAGACTCATGATGTTGGAATTCATGCCCAGCAAGCGCATCGCGATGATGGCGATCAGCACGCCGACGGGCAGCATCACGATGGCCACCAGCGCGCTGCGCACATGCATCAGGAACACGATGCACACCAGCGCCACGATGGCGCTTTCCTCCAGCAATGTTCTTTTCAGGGTTGCGATGGCACGATGGATCAGGTCGGATCGGTCATACACCGTCTGGATGGTCACGCCATCGGGAAGGCCGGAGGACACCTCGGCAATTTTGTTTTTGATGTTCTCGATCACCTCCAGCGCGTTCTGGCCATAGCGCGCCATGACGATGCCGGACACCACTTCACCTTCACCGTTCAACTCGGTGAGGCCGCGCCGCTCGTCCGGGCCGAGTTCGACACGCGCGATGTCGCGTATCAGTACCGGCGTGCCGCGTTCCGATTTCACCACCAGATTCTTTATGTCGTTCGTGCCGCGCAGGTAGCCCTTGCCGCGCACCATGTACTCGGTCTCGGCCATCTCTACCACACGTCCGCCGACATCGCGATTGGAATCGCGGATCACCTGCACAACCTTCATCAGGGGGATGCCATAGGCGCGCAGCTTCACCGGGTCCACCGTCACCTGATACTGCTGCACAAAGCCGCCGACGGAAGCCACTTCCGATACGCCGTGTGCCTTGGTGAGCTGGTAACGCAGATACCAATCCTGGATGGAGCGCAGTTCGGCCAGCGTCTTGTTCACGCCGATCACCGCATATTGATAGACCCAGCCGACACCGGTCGCATCCGGGCCGATCTGCGGCGTAATACCCCTGGGCAGTTTGCCGGAAGCAAAGTTGAGATATTCCAGCACCCGCGAACGTGCCCAGTAGAGGTCGGTGCCGTCCTCGAAAATGACATACACGAAGGACGCGCCGAACACCGAAAAGCCGCGCACCACCCTGGATTTCGGCACCGAAATCATCGAAGTGGTCAGCGGGTAGGTGACCTGGTCTTCCACCACTTGCGGAGCCTGGCCGGGATACTCGGTAAAGACGATCACCTGCACATCCGATAAATCGGGCAGCGCGTCCAGCGGGGTTTTGACCACTGCATAAACGCCAGCCAGCGTGATGAACAGCGTGGCAATGATCACCAGGAAGCGGTTGCGCGCCGACCAGTCGATGATGGTGTTTAACATGTCAGTGCCCCGCGTGTGGATTGCCGGAAAGTGCCGCCATCTTGGCTTGCAGCCTGGTAATCACCCATTCGCCCGGATTGCGCTCGACTATTTCAAACGTAATGGCAGTGCCGGGCTGAATGCCTGTCACCAGCGATGGATTGGCCAGCGCGAGATCCATCGTCATCCCCGGCCAGCCCAGCATCTTGATCGGGCTGTGCGTGACGTTGACCGTGCCGTCTGCATTGAGGGCATTCAGCGTGCCTTCCGTCTGATAGCCAACTGCGGCCGGTTTCGACTCGTCTGCCGCGCCCGGTAAACCATGCCCGGCATGCTCCACAGTTGGTTGGGCGGTTCCTTTCGCATCCAGCGTCCCGCCGGGATGAGCGTGCCCGAGGCTGCCGAGCGCTGCCTTGAGGTTGCTTTCGGCATCAATCAGGAAGTTGGCCGCCACGACCACCCGTTCTCCTTCGGCAATCCCATACAACACTTCGACATAATTGTCGCTGCGGCTGCCTATCCTGATTTCGCGCGGCTCGAAGCGTCCTTCCGCCAGTTGCACCAGCGCGATCTGGCGAGTGCCGCTGTCAATCACCGCGGAAGCCGGAACGGTCAGCACCTTGCCTTCGCCGACCACCGATATCTCCACCTGGGCAAACATGGCTGGCTTGAGCAAGCCGCGCGGGTTGGCGATCTCCAGCCGCACCGGAACGGTACGGGTTGCCGGATTCAGGGTCGGGTAAACATAGGTGATGACGCCCTCGAACACCTTGTCCGGGTAGGCATTGATTTTCACCCTGGCCTTGATGCCAGTCCTAACCAGAGCGATGTCCTGTTCGAAGACGTCGGCTATCACCCAAACCGAGGAAAGGTCGGCAATCTGATACAGCATTTCACCGGGCATGAAACGCATCCCCTCCAGGGCTTTTTTCTCCAGAACGATGCCATTGACTGGCGTATGAATAGTGTGGAAGGTAGGGCTATTCCTGGTCGTCCCGGATTTGAACAGGTCTTGCACCTGCTGCTCGGAAATATCCCAGTTCTTGAGGCGCATCAGGCTGGCCTCGGCAAGCTGCTGCATGCTCTGTCTGGTATCGTCATCCGCATCTTTCAATGCCGCGACAGCTTGCATTGCAATCGAGTATTCTCGCTGCGCCGATACCAATTCCGGGCTATACACGTCGAACAGAGCCTGTCCTTTTTTTACCGGCTCGCCAGTGGTCTTCACGTGCAACTTTTCTATCCAGCCTTCAAACTTGGGAGCGATGCTGTGGATATTCCGTTCGTTGACTTCCACCCTGCCAGCGGTGCGCATCGTTTTATCAAGAACACGCATCGTTGCCGGCTCGGATCTTATCCCCAGTTTTTGCACCTTTTCGACGCTGATTTTTACCTGTCCTGAGCCTGTCGAAGCGGCCTGTCCTGAGCCTCCTGAGGGTGCGAAGGACGAAGCGGCATGATTGCCGTCACCCGTCTCATCCCCTCCTTCGTAAACCGGAACATAGTCCATGCCCATCGAATCTTTTTTCGGCACCGGCGAGGTGTCCGCCAAACCCATTGGATTGCGGTAATACAAGATTTTTCGGGCAGGTTCTTTTTGCACTGCAATTTCTGTCTTCTGTCCACTGTCCCCGGTCTTCTGGCTTCCGAACCAATACCCGGCAACACCCACACCCAGCAAAACCACTGCGCCAATTATTATTCCGCCAAGCCGTTTCATAATTCTTCTCCCAGCAAACGTTCGATTTCGGCCAAACGTACCTGTGTTTCGAATTGCGCCTTGAGCCGTTGCTGTCTGGCTTTCAGGGTTTGCCGTTGCGCATCCAGCAGCATGGCGAAATCCACCTTGCCGGTCTCATAGCCGGACAGGGCGGACTGATAGGTGAGTTCGGCCTGCGGAAGCAGGCGCGTCGCGATCAAGGCTTCGGTGCGCCGCGCGGTTTCCAGCGCTGACACGCTTTCCGACAAGTCGGCCAGCATCTGGTTAAGCAGCGCTTCCTTGCGCGCGCCCGAGGCAGACAGCATCGCCGCAGCCTCGCGTTCCTGTGAGCGGCGCGATTCCTGCTGCAAGGGGATATTGAGCTCGACCATCAAGTCCCAGCTTTTTACCGCGTTGCCGGATTGGGTCGGCGCGACTCCCAGCGTGAAACCGGGATAGCGGTTGTTATGGGCCAGATCGCGGCTTTTCTCGGCTTCATTTCTGCGCGCATCGGCAATCTGCAATTGCGGGTTGCGCACGCGCAGCTTTTCTTCCAGCACGGCATATTCGAGCTGTGCCGCCGCTGGCAGGTTCCGAAGTTGCGCGGGCTGCGCCAGCTCCGCCATCGCAGGGCGCGACAGCAAAGCGTTTAACCGCGTTTGTGCGTGATGCTGCTCGACTTCCAGATTGAGCAGTTCGCCCTGCAGATCGGTTTGCTCGACCTGGGCGCGAAGGACATCCTGCTGTGTGCCGATCCCGTTGGCATAGCGCGCCTGTGCGACCTGCTCCAAGCTGCTCATCAAGCCGAGCGTTTCCCGATTCAGCTTCTCGCTGCCCGACAGGTAGTAATACATCGCAAAGACCGATTTGATCCTGCCCGACAGCTCGGCCCAGGTCGCGGAAACCTCGCTGTTGGCTTGTACAGCTTGCGCCTCGGCAACCCCGCGCTGCAAATCGCGCTTGCCGAACCACGGCACACTCTGCATCAGCAAGTAGCGCGTGCCGCCAACCTGCGACGGCAATATACTCGTGCCTTTATTCGTGCCCTGATTGGTGATGTCCATCAGTTCGGCACGCAATACCGGATCGGGCAAGGCTGCTGCCGACTGCGCGCGTTGCGCTGCGGCATCGGCATCGAAGCGCGTTGCCGCCAATTCCGGATTGTGCTCGCGCGCATATTCCAGCAGCCCGGCAAGATCCGAACCCAGCGTGCGATCCTCGGCCGCATGGACAGGCAGCAGCCATGCACCCATCAACCCGCAAACCGCCAATCTGACAACAGATCGTATTTTCATGATTCGCTCCTTGAAGCCTGATGCGAAGCAGCCACCGGAATGTTGTTTATCCGGGTGGCTGCGCCGGTTCAATGATGCGCAAATACCCTGGCGTTGCCGTCCCCGGTAATCAGCAAGGTGTCATAATGGATTGGATCTTCGCTTTCCATGCCGGGCGATCCGGGCGGCATTGAAGGCACAGCCAATCCGATGGCCTTGGGATTTTCCTTGAGCAAACGCTTGATGTCCGTCGCGGGTACATGCCCCTCAACCAGATATCGTCCGACCCTGGCGGTATGGCATGAACCGTACTGATTGGGCATGCCCAGCTTTTTGCGTGCTGCGGGTATATCGTCCACATCGTGCAGAATCACCTTGAAGCCGTTTTTCTGGAGATGTTCCGCCCAGGCCTTGCAGCAGCCGCACTCCGCACTCTTGTAAATTTCCACGACCGGCAGGGCCTGTCCCGAACTCCCTGAGGCAGCGAGAGGCGAAGTGGCCTGCCCTGAACCCTGTTGCAGGGGCTGCGCCATGCCGGGCAGAGTGGTTCCCAAAGCGGCACACAGCACCATACCTTGCAGAAGGTGTTTTGATAAATGAACAATCGTAAATGTTTTGGCAAAACCCACTTCATTCGTTTTATAGAAACTCATTTCATTCGTTTTCATGTTTTAAATCCCTAATATGTAGCGGATTAGCAGGCGCAGTGCGGCTGCCATACGGTTCGGAACGGGAATTTTATGCTGAATGGTTCAGCGTGCTAGCTGAAAAAAAAAGACACTCGTCCCGCGTTAAGCGCGAGCGAGAGGCGGGGGATCAAGCAGGGTTAATGCAATGGATTGAAACTGTGTCAAAGAGGGGACGAACGATTGCGCAAAGGACAGAGCCACCACCTCTTTGATTGAGGCAGTAGCCAGATATGCGGAACAGGCCAGATGGCAGATGCCGGAGCTCCCGCAGCCAGAATCCTGTTGGTCATGAAGGCAGGAGGATTGATCCTGATCCGCAGCAGACTGGAAGTGTTGCGATGCCATAGCGTGATGCAATTGATGCTCGTCTTGCTGGACAGCGACAGCATGGCAATCGCCGCCCATCGACTGCATTCCAACCGAAACAGCCAGCGCGTTGCCGCTGAACAACGGCAACCAGATGGCTATAAGTACCGCAACAAGTTTTTTAATGGAACGAGACATGTGTGCAGCTTGGCAAAATTCGGCAACCCTGTCAAATGTAAAATACGTTTATTCAGACCTGATGCGACCAACAAAGTTCGCTTTAGCTCGGGCAATAAGCCTGGCGCACTCCGCTGTCCGCAATCAATGGTAAAGCTGATACTTCTGGCTCCCGGATTTCATCGCCTCAAAACAGTCGTTCATGGCGTGACGCTTTAACGCGAAGCCTAACCTGATGTTGCATTATTGCCAGCCCGAAAGCAGTCCATCAAAACTTTGCGCTCGGGCCTTCGTTATCTCTCTGGTGCGACCATAGCGTCCTGGGTTTTTTGCCACTCTAACCACTGATCTTTTGAACAACCACTTCCATACTTGTACGTACCATCCTTGTTGCGCTTCGCACACTCCGGTAATTTTCTTTGCATTCCATTGGTACTTTCCGCATCGTTGCCGTTACCTTCCTTGGCCGATGCTTGTTCCTCAACAGGCTGATTGCAGGCTGCCAAAGCCAGACAAAGCAACGCCGATGCAATAAATTTAGAACTGAATTCCATTTGATTCCCCCTTGGTGTCAATTAGCAGGAAGGCGCTTGAGTGATTCTTGAGCGGCGTCATTACCCTGCGCTGCCGCTTTCTGCCACCACTCCACCGCCTTGGCTGCGTCCCTGGGTACGCCTTCACCTTTGTCATACATCTCGCCCAGTTTGTATTGCGCAAAAACATTCCCCTGTTCGGATGCTTTCTGATACCACTCTACCGCCTTGGCGTCATCCTTGGTTATGCCGTCTCCGTTGTAATACATCCGGGCGAGACCTAATTGCGCTTTTGCATCACCAGACTCGGCTTTCCGCTTCATCTCGGCAAACTTGTCTTCCGGGCTTTGCGGCCCAGATCCGAACTGGCTATTCAAATTTGTTTTCCGGGCAGGGGAAGCATCAGTTTCTGTCTTGCTGCCATGTTCCCTCTCACTGCAAGCTGCGATTGTCAGCAGCAGCATCAAAATAACTATACGCATAATAACACCCCTATAAATTGGCAGCCGTGATGGCGGGATGCTGAAACGGCTTGCAAAATTCTTTTCATGCTTTGGTTCCCTTGTTTATTTCGGTTATGAAGCATGGCAATCTAGTGTCTAATTGCAATAATAAAAGATATTAACTAAAATACCACCTTCAG
Organism: Gallionellales bacterium RIFCSPLOWO2_02_FULL_57_47; assembly: GCA_001801175.1. Lineage (GTDB taxonomy): Bacteria > Pseudomonadota > Gammaproteobacteria > Burkholderiales > Gallionellaceae > Gallionella. The sequence continues at coordinate 13,861 of MGWZ01000125.1, forward strand.
CGATTATTGCCGGAGGTGTGCCATGTCCCGAGTTGC
>MGWZ01000126.1 GCA_001801175.1 Gallionellales bacterium RIFCSPLOWO2_02_FULL_57_47
AGGGCGTATTGTTCAACCCAAAACAGCACATGCAAGGCAGGTTTAGTGTCTCTTTCGTAGCGACCAAACTGCGAAGGAGAACCCGCCATGCATGCGATTACAATCTTACACCGCATTCTTTCTACAAGCTTCCCGGGAATTCACGCAAAACGTTTGACCAGTCTGCTGGCTGCCGTCGGGGCTGTGGTAACAGGCAGTCGGCTGACGTTAAGCGATATGGGACGCGGCCTGTCGGGCCATGTCGCCGTCAAGCACAACATCAAACGCATCGACCGCCTGCTCGGCAATGGCTCGCTGCACACTGAAATCCCAGGTCTGTATGAAGCACTCGCCCGGCAGTGTTTGGCTGGAATATCCATGCCGCTGATCGTCATCGACTGGTCGGATTTGACACCTGACCGGCACTGGCAATTGTTGCGCGCATCGGTCGCCATCGAAGGCCGCAGCGTGACCCTGTATGAGCAAGTGCACCCGCAGTCGCGTGCGACATCGCCGCGGGTGCATCAGGCATTTCTTACCAAACTTGCCACCATGCTGCCGGCAGGGTGTGTGCCGATACTGGTTACCGATGCCGGTTTCCGTGGCGCGTGGTTCAGGCTGGTCAACCGCATGGGCTGGCATTGGATCGGTCGCATCCGCAACCGCGACATGGTCAGCCCGGCGAATGATGACGCCTGGGTTGGTTGTAAAACACTCTATTCGCTCGCCACGGCCAAGGCGAAGTCGCTTGGCCAGTACGACTATGTGCGTAATCATCCGGTGCCGTGCCGTCTGGTGCTGGTCAAACGCGCCAGCCAAAAACGCCACAAAAAGAGCCGTCTGGGCAAGCGGGTAAGTTCGAGCCGCAGCCTGAAGAATGCCCGTGCGCAACGTGAGCCATGGTTGCTGGCGGCTTGCCCGGCGCTCGCTCATCTGAGCGCTGAAGCGGTGGTTGCCGTGTACGCCCAACGTATGCAGATTGAAGAGTCTTTCCGCGACCTGAAGAGCGAGCGTTTCGGATTGGGATTCTCCGCAAACCGCACCACACAGAAAAACCGCTTGGGCGTGCTGTTGCTGGTTGCCTGTCTCGCCTCGTTCGTGTTGCGGCTGATTGGCGAAGTGGGAAAGGCGATGCAACTTGAATTCCAGTTCCAGAGCAACACGCGCCGTTCCCGCCCGGTACTGTCGGTGATTAGCTTGGCGCTACAGCTTGTGCAGCATGGGATGGCGGCATTCCCGCCGCGCGAATTTCGTGAAGCTCTAGATCGACTGCGTTATGATCATCCTGCGCTGCAACTTTGAGGGGAGACCTCAGGGTCAGACTCCATTGAACGAGTTGGCAACATCAAGGGAGGCCCTTCGACTGTCGCTCAGGACAGGCTTAGGCCTCCCTTGTTTTTTGCCCGTAGTTTGTGGTTTTTGTTACACTGCAACCCGTGTGAAAGGAGAGACATGATGATTGCAATAGAGTTACCACCGGAGATAGAAAACCGTCTCGATGTGCTTGCCAAAGCCACTGGCAAGACCAAGGTTGCATGCGCGCGTGACGTGATCGCTGAATATTTGGATGACATGGATGATGCGCATATTGCCGAACAAGTCGCCGAACGAATTCGTCGCGGTGATGAAGAAGTCGTTACTCTGGAACAAGTGATGAAGCGTTATGGTTTGGAAGGTTGAGCTTGCTAAATCGGCTGAGGCGGAGTTGGGTAAGTTTGATCCGCAAGTGGCACGGCGAGTATTGGTGTTTCTGCACCAGCGCGTAGCGAATTTGGATAATCCTCGCTCTATTGGTGAAGCCTTGAAAGGCACCAGACTTGGAAATTTTTGGAAATATCGGGTGGGCGATTGGCGAATTATTTGCACTATCCATGACGACGCTGTCGTTGTGCAAGTTTTGCACATTGGAAATCGAAGAGAGGTTTACCGGGATTGATGGGGTATGAAAAATTACGCAAAGAACAAGGGAGGCCCTTCGACTGTCGCTCAGGACAGGCTTAGGCCTCCCTTGTTTTTTGCCCGCTGTTTGCGCTTTTTGCTACACTCCGCACCCATGTCAATTCTGTTCCTGAAGGGCTATCGGATATGCGTTTGAGTTCCAGCCAAATCAAGGTAATCAAGCAGGAGACCGAGCATTTCTTCGGCGCTCGCCGAGGTGCATTGGTATGAGGCGCACGGCATCGGCAAAATGGAAATGAAAATCAAGGAATTTTTGTGAGGTGCGTCATGGAAAAGTATGTGATTTGCTTGAGTAATGAAGGTTATGCCGCTTCACTGGAAGTGCGCAAGCTGTATGATGACCCCAAGGCGACAGCCAGGCACTGTATCCGCATCGTGGATGAGGACGGCGAGGATTACCTCTACCCCGAAAATTTGTTTATGCCTATGGAAGTATCCGAGACGGTTTACCGTGCGCAGCATAAACAGGCGGCATAAGCAGATTGAATAAAAATCGCGGCTTCACGCTGGTCGAACTGATCATGACGATGGTCATCGTCGGCATCCTTGCCGCCGTGGTCGCCCCGCGTTTTTTCGATACCAACGTGTTTCAATCGCGCGGCTTTGCCGACCAAGTGCAGGCTACGTTGCGCTACGCGCAGAAGGTGGCGATTGCGCAGCGCCGGAATGTTTGTGTGGCATTCGACAGTGTTGCCGTCCCCAACAATATTACGCTGACGATAGACAGCGACACACCATCCGATGGCGTTTGCAACCCCGCGCCGGCGGGTAACCTGCAATCGCCGTCGGGCGGTGCAAGCTATGTCATCAATGCGCCTGCCGGTGTTGCCTTTGGCACTGCACCGGCACCGGTAGATTTCAGTTTCAACGCGCTGGGCACGCCGACCAACGCGCCACAGGCGATCAGCATCACCGGCGCGGCAAACGCCATCATCATCGAAGCGGAGACGGGCTATGTCCATTAAGCTGGCAAGCATGAATTCATCCGGGGTGGGCGCATGAAAACCGCTGAACTGTTGCAGTCATTATCTGAAGGGCAGGTGCAGTACGTGCTGGTCGGCGGCATGGCCGTGCAACTGCACGGATATATGCGCTCCACTTTTGATATTGATCTGGTGCTGGCGATGAATGACGAGAATCTCGTGCGTTTCATCGATGTTGCCAAACGATTTGGATTGACTCCTTCCATTCCGGTGCCGATTGATTCATTGAGAAATGCCGCACAGATCGAGCAATGGCATCGCGAAAAGGGAATGTTGGCATTTGCCTTGAGAGAGCCGCAGATCGGCGGCGGTGTGGTGGATATTCTGGTGCGACCGCAGGTGCCGTTCGAGCAGCTCATGGAGAATGCTGTGGTCGGGGAATTATTTGCACAGCAGGTATGGATAGCGTCCATTGATGATTTGTTGACCATGAAGCGCGCCGCAAACCGTCCCAAAGACCGCCTCGATATCGAGGCGCTGGAGAAGATCAAGCGTGGAGAAGAGCCGAATGACTGAGCCCGTGGCGCGCGTGCGCCAGATCATTCCGGAAGAAGTCATGCTCGCCCGCTTGGCGCAGTCCGAGCAGATGCGCGAGTTCTTCATTCAGATGTGGAAACAAAACCCTTCATTGGCAAAGCAAGGCGGGATCAAGGTGCAAAATCTGATGACTCCGGTCGAGGGCTGCGATTCGCAAGCGCGATCATCCATGCCTGTGATCGCGGCAAGCGAAAAGCAGCGCGGCATCAGCCTGATCGAGCTGATCATGTTCATCGTCATCGTCAGCGTCGCGCTGGCGGGGATTCTGCTGGTGATGAACGTCACGACGCGGGGCAGTGCCGATCCGCTGATTCACAAGCAGGCGCTGGCGATAGCGGAATCGCTGCTGGAGGAAGTCGAGTTGATGCCGTTCACATTTTGCGATCCGGACGATGGTGCTGCGGCATCCGCAGTTGTCGCGGCCGACTGTGGTGTGGTTGCGCCAGCCGTCGGGGCGGAGGGACTAGGAGTTGAAAACGATGTATCGCGTTATCACGCGACTTTTCCATATGACAACGTCAGCGACTATGCAGGATTTGGCATGGCTGCCGGGGCGCTGCTGGATATTACCGGCATCGCTGCCGGACCCGCCGGCTACGCGGTAGCGGTTGCCGTGACAAATAATGGCATGCCTGCTGCCGGTGCGTCCCCGGCTATCGCAAATACCGAGGCGCTGCTCATCAAAGTGACGGTGACCGGACCGGATGGTGTTGACGTGGTTATCGAAGGCATACGCACCCGATATTCGCCGAGAATATGATGAGCAGAGGACGGAAGACAGTAGACAGAAGACAGACGGTTGTGTGCCGCTGCGTGGCACGCTTTAATAGATTGCGCGGCAAAGCCGCGACAAGACCTCTGTCTTCTGTCTACTGTCATCCGTCCTCTGGCTTCACCCTGGTCGAAATGATCATGGTGATTGTGATCACCGGCATTATCGGCGGCATCGTCGCGGTGTTCCTCAAGGCGCCGGTGCAGCAGTATATGGATGTCGCACGCCGCGCCAATATGACCGACATCGCCGATACCGCATTGCGCCGCGTTACACGCGACCTGCGCCTGGCATTGCCGAACAGCGTGCGCAGGGCGGGGGCTTGTGATGGTGTGGCGCCCTGTTTCATCGAATTTCTGCCGACTGGTTCGCCGAGCTGCGCTGGCATTGCCGTCTGTCTGGGCGGCGGACGTTACCGCGTCGGGGCTGGAGGGACAAACGACGAGCTCAGGTTTGACGTAGCTGACAACAGCTTTGAGGCGTTGGGGCAGATGCCCACCATGGTTGCGGGTGCGACACCAGATCAGATCGTGGTGTACAACCTCGGCATCACGGGCGCGGATGCGTATGCGGGGAGTAACCGCGCGGCTGTTGCTGCTGCGCCAGCGGGAGGCATCGTCAGCATCGCAGCAACACAGTTTCCATTTGACTCTCCCGGCCATCGTTTCCATGTCATTTCCACGCCGGTAAGCTATGTGTGTGCACCAGTTCCCGGCGGGGTGGGTGGTACGCTCTGGCGTTATTGGGGTTATGTCATTCAGCCATTGCAAACAAGCACGGATTCAATCGCTGAACTGGATGCGCTGATTGCCGTTCAGGGAGCGAGAGCGCAACTGGCGACCAACGTCAGCGATTGCCGCTTCACCTATGATAACAACGTGGTGGCGCAGCGCTCCGGTCTGGTGACGATGCGACTGGCCATTGAGAGGGATAGCGAAACGGTCACGCTGTATAACGCGACCCATGTGAGCAATCAACCATGATGAAAGCCAGTGGCGAGGTGGTCGCAAATTGCGACCTCAATCAAACATCGCGTAGTGCGGTAGGGTGCATTCCATGCACCAATGAAAATGGTGCATGGAATGCACCCTACGAAATCGCACCTTATGATGCCGAGGCGCTGGAGAAGATCAAGCGCGGAGAAGACCCGAATGTCTGAACACGATAGCAACACAAGTTTTTTCAGCAAATGATGGAGGCATGATGAGCAACCCCATGTTGTCGAGATTAAGCGAGCAAGAATATCTGCATGGAGAATTGACCAGCGAGATTCGCCACGAATATGTTGATGGCGAAGTCTTTGACAGGGCAGGTGCAGGCGAAGCGCATAATTTGATTGCGGGTAATATTTTTTCCAGGCTGCGCGACCATGCGCGTGGCGGCCCATGCCGCGTGTTTATTTCCGACATGAAGCTGCATGTGCGAACGTGGAAAGCGTATTACTACCCCGATATCATGGTGACTTGCGACCCGAGCGATAGCCAAAGTCACTTCAAGGAACGCCCCAGCCTGGTGGTGGAAGTGCTGTCACCCAGCACTGAAAGCACAGATAGGCGGGAGAAGATGTTGGCCTACCGCACCTTGCCAAGCCTGCGCGAATACGTGCTGGTCGCCACGGATAAACGGCAAGTCGAAATTTATCGCCGCGACGAGCATGACGAATGGCAACTCGCTGCCGCTAGCCAGGACGAACCGCTGCTGTTGGAAAGCGTCGGCGCCAGCCTGACGCTGGATGAGATTTATGAAGACGTACGGCTGGATGCCCAGCCGGCTGGCGCAGTCTGAAATTTACCTCCATGCCTGCAGGGAGCATGACATGCCGACGAGTTTAGTTGCAGTAGAGTCAGTCGCCCAACGTATCCTGCTGATCCGTGGTCAGAAGGTGATGCTGGATGCCGAGCTTTATGGTGTACCGACCAAGCGCTTCAATGAGCAGGTTAAACGTAATCTTGACCGCTTCCCGACGGATTTTATGTTTCAACTTACTGAAGATGAAGGTGAATCTTTGAGGTCGCAAATTGCGACCTCAAACGCAGGGCGTGGAGGGCGACGTTATGCACCCTATGCTTTTACCGAACACGGCGCGATCATGGCGGCGACGATTTTGAACTCGCCCAAGGCAGTGGAAATGAGCGTGTTCATTGTGCGCGCTTTTGTTCAGCTGCGAGAAATGCTTTCAACCAATAAAGAGGTGGCGGCAAAGCTGCTTGAATTGGAACGCAAGGTTTCCAGTCATGATCAGGCGATTGCCGGGTTGATAGATGCAATCCGGCAATTGGTGATGCACCCGTCTGAAAAGAGCCGCCCAATCGGCTTTACGGCTGACATCGGGGCAAAAAAGAAATGATGGAGCGATGGTAATCATGAGCCATAAAATGCAGCGCGGTTTCAGCCTCATCTCCGCGATTTTTCTGCTGGTGGTGATCGCCGCGCTGGGCGCTTTTGCGGTCACGCTCTCCACCACCCAGCAGCAGAGCTCCGCGCTGGATGTGATGGGCGCGCGGGCTTATCAGGCGGCGCGGGCGGGGATAGAATGGGGAGCGTATCAGGCGTTGCGGAATAGCAGTTGCCTAGCAGCACCCCCTCCACTTGCCCCCTTGCCAAACACCTTGGCAGGCTTTACCGTGACCGTGACTTGCACTCCCTTCCCTTCCACCGAAGCTGGAGTGCTGGTCACCATATACCAACTGACCTCGGAGGCGAAACAGGGCACAGTGGGGACACCGAATTACGTGGAGCGGCAGATGAGCGTAACGATCGCGCAGTGTAATATTGCTGGAGTGCCGATACCCTGCCCGTAGGCGTGAGTAAGGGGATATGATTGTTTGATTGAACTCGTAAATCGTGATGCCTGTCACAAGGCATTGAGATCATCAAGGAGATAATTTATGAAAGCGAGCGTATTACTGGATGATGCAATTTCTTTGCCTGTGGAAGAGCGTGCGCATTTGGTGGATTGTTTGCTGCAAACGTTGAATCCGCCGGATGAGGCTCATGCTGCGGCTTGGGCGGCGGTGGCGCGCCGCAGGCTGAATGAATTGAGGGCGGGCAGTGTTGCGCCGATTGCCGGTGAGGAAGTGTTCGCGCGCATTTAGCAGCGTTACGGAAAATGACTTTCGATTTTCATCCTGAGGCAGAGGCTGAATTCGAGGAGGCTGTTGCATTCTATTTTGTTCTGATGATTAAGATGTATATCGGCTCATACCCTGAGGGGCACAAGAGCGCAGCAGAGCCGGCAAACAACCGCACCGAACTGGTAACCCCGTGGCTTGGGAATTTGATATGAAAAAAATGTGGTCTGTTCCCTGTTATTACACTTTCTCAGGCAGCTTGCGGCTGCAGACATCCGGTGCTGCGCCCAGCATCGCTGCGAAAAATCAATGGATTCTGTCCCATTGATTCGTTGCATTGATTCGTTGATTACGGGCTGATTGGGCTTGCCGCTGATATCGAGGGAGATGAAAAATGAATGGCATCCTGACTTGTGGAAAACGTGGTCTGACCCCGGTTTTGATGAAAAAAATTTCTGATATTTTCAGGCTGGCGACTGTTGTGCTGACGGCCACGCTGCTCTTGCCGGCAACCGAGGTTCAGGCTTACCCTGCAACGCAATGTGCCGCTTCGCGTTTCGGCTCCGATTTGAATTGCACCGCGAACGACGTGTCGATCACCGGCATGTCGGTGGTGAGTGATCTAACGTCTTGTGCTGGCGGAACCAACATCACGCTGGATCTGCAGATGACGGTCAATTTCGGGAGCGCCAACAGGTACGATATCGGTATCTTCATATCCAACGATGGCAAGAGCCCGCAGTACCTTGCACCGACCGGCGCCGCCACTTGCGCCGTATCGGCGCTGCCCGTAGCCAGCCCTTTCCAGAACTTGAATGCCAATGGCTGCGGCGATGGCGGGGGGACGCTCAGCGGCATACACTACATGCCCAACGTGACGGTGCCGTGCCAGTCGCTGGCCGGTGCTGGCGGCAACTTGTACATTCCCTTCGTCGTCAGTTGGAACCATCAATCGAGTGGCACCTGCGGCTCAAGCCTCGATGTCGTTCCCGCCGGAAACGCCAAGTGCAATTCCCCGACGATTGCTCAGGGTTCGGTCGCTGTGGTGGTGCTGCCTGCCATCACCAAGACCGACAACAAGACCACTCTCTTTACCGGCGACAGCACCAGTTACATCGTTACCGTCACCAACACCACAGGCGCGCTGCTGAGCGGCGTCGTGTTCAAGGATCCCGCCGTCACCGGGATCGCGGCCAACAGTGTGAGCTGCGCGGCGGCCGGCGGGGCGACCTGTCCGGCCAGCAGTACGGTGGCGGCGATGCAGGGCGCGGGCATCACGATACCGGACATGCCGGCCGGTGGAAGCGTGAACTTCACCGTCGGCGCCACCCTCACCGGCAACCCTGGGGACACCCGCACCAACACCGCCAGCGTCACAGTCGGCGGCCAGATCAATTCCGCGAGCGACACCGACACCATTGTCGATACCATCGCCATCCTGCCGACGACCCAAGCCAAGACTGGCGATAAGGGGGCGATGGTGAGCTATACCTACACCCTCTACAACTTTGATACCAGCGCCGACGCCATCACGCTGGCGGCGGTCTCCAGCAAGGGGTGGACGATAGGGGTGAGTCCGACTCCCGTCACGGTTGCGGCGGGAGGCTCGGCAACGGTGACGGTGACGGTGACGATTCCGGGCGGTGCCACCATCGGGGACGTGGATTCCACGACGATTACCGCCACTTCGGGCAATAACCCGGGCAAGTCGGCCACCGCCACGGCGGTCACGACGGTTACCACAGTGCTGACGTTGACCCCCAGCAACACCGGATCAGGGGGGGCGGGATCTTCCGTGTATTACGCGCACCGGGTGCAGAACAATGCGTCTGCCAGCAAGACCGTTTCCCTGACGCCAGTCTTATCGGGCTCATGCACCGGCTGGACCAGCGCGTTATTCGAGAGCGACAAGACGACGCCGCTGACATCTCCTGTGACGCTCTCCGCCAGTGGCGGTTACAAGGATTTTACGCTCAAGATATCCATACCCGCCGGTGCAGCGGCAGCTTCCACCTGTACTGCGACGCTGACTGCTGCCTACACGTCCGGCGCCCCCAACGCCGTGTCGGTGACCGATGTGACCACGGTCAAAAATCTGGTGTTATATAAAGACCCTGGCTACACCACGGAAAGCTACGTTTACCCGGCTGGAAACAATGTCTATGCCAACGGCTACGGCCTCACCAGCGGCACCAGTTACGAATACCGGTGGTATGACTCTAACGGTACAGAAGCCTGCGCGCCAAGGGCGGCAAGCACCACCGGAACCACGTTTCCCGACACCTGCCTGATTCCCGCAGCGGGGCCGCTGGGAACATGGATCGTGCAGATTTGGAACAATACGACCAACACGCTGTTCGTGCAGAGCAACTTTTATGTCGGCCCCGACCACCTGAAAGCCGACTACAGCGGCGCCGATCCGGCGATCAATACCAATGCCATCATCGACCTCGCGCTGCATGACAAGGCGAATCACGTGGTGCCATTCGATCCGCTGGGAAACCTCGTCAAGGGAAATCCGGCGGATCCGGAAGGCCCGCTGATGATCACGGTGACGGTCAGCGGTTCCGCTACCATTGTTTCCACCACACTGACCAACGCCGTCATTACCGGGCAGAGCGTAACCGGCAAGCTAAGCGACACCACAGGGACGGCGACGCTGACGATAAGCGACAGCGTCGCGGAAACCGTGACGATCACGCCGGTTTCATACAAGGGATTATTGTATGGTTCGCCTGTAAGGGATGAGTCGGCTACGATCACGTTTACAGGAGCCGGGCTGCATCACTACGAGTTGTCCCTGCCGTCCAGCGGCATCTCTTGCCTGTCGAGCTCGGCAACGGTCACGGCCTGCGCGGACGCTACCAGCCCATGCACCAATCCGTACACGGCCGCCAGCGGCACTACGGCCACGCTGGCGACCAGCGCCGGGGCACTGGGTTCCACGACGGTGACCTTTAATGCTGCTGGTGTGGCCACCACCACACTGAGCTACCCGGCCGCTGCTGATGGCGCAACGGCAACAGTTACCCTCTCCGGCGAGCAGCTTGCCGCCGTTAACCCCCGCCAATGCTGTCCGGACGGGGCAAGTTGTGTGGTGGCAAACAGTTGTTCCACCACTTTCAACACGGCAGGCTTCATTTTCTCCGGCGCGGCTGACGGCGCGGCGGCTACCATCCCCGTTCAGGTGGCGGGCACAACTTCCAGCACCTATTACCTGCGTGCGGTAAAAACCAGCACCACCACCAAGGCGTGCGAATCTGCATTGTCAGGTCCAAATACCGTTAATTTCGCCTATGAGTGCAACAATCCGACGACGTGCTATGGAGCCAACCTGATGAGTGTGAACGGGGGAGCTGCGACTACCATCGCGCGCAATGACAATGGCAGCGTATCGAGTTACACCCCGGTCAGCATGACCTTCGATGCCAACGGCAACGCGCCCTTCACCTTCAACTACAGCGACGTGGGGCTGGTAACGCTCCATACTGCCAAGGCGGCGGGTGGATCCTTGTTGTCCGCGCTGGCAGGCTCGTCGAATGCCTTCGTGGTCAAGCCGTTTGAATTTGTGCTGTCCAATATCCAGCAGACAGCGGCACCCAATCTGGTTAACCCGGCGGCGGCCAATGCCGCAGGAGCCAAGTTCGTCAAAGCGGGCGAAGATTTCAGCGCCACCGTCACGGCGGTGACTGCAGCAAGCACTGCCACACCTAACTATGGCAAGGAAACCGTGCCGGAAGGAGTGACACTCACCAGGGCGCTGGTTGCGCCCGCAGCCGGTGCCAACCCGGCACTCGGCAACCCCGCTGTCTTTGGCGCATTCAGCGACGGCGTGGCGACCGGCACCACGTTTAACTGGGGCGAGGTGGGCATCATCACGCTCACGCCCAGCGTGGCAGATGGCAATTACCTTGGAGCGGGCGATACCACCGGCACGACCAGCGCCAACGTCGGGCGGTTTTATCCCGATCACTTCGATACCGCAGTGGACGCAACGGCCACCACACCCATGCCTTGTCCGAGCGGCTTGACCTGTCCGATTTTATACAATGGATTCATCTATTCCGGTCAGCCGTTCAGTGTGCAAGTATCTGCAAGAAATCTGGCAGGCGGCACAACCACCAACTACGATGCTGCGCTCGGTTTCTCCAAGGCCGTGACCCTGACCGCATGGGATGCATTGGGTAGCACAACGACGCAAAACCCTCCGGGCACCGGTGTGTTGGCGAACGGTTCCGTCGCAGCGGCAACCTTCAGCGCGGGCGCGGCAACCACGGCGACTCCGACCTACACCTTTGCTACGTCACCGACTGCGCCGACCGACATTTATATGCGCGCGGTTGATACCGATACTGCGTCATCACTGCGCGCGATCCCTGCATCTTCCGTCGAGGGCGGGGTCAAGGTGGTGAGCGGCCGCGTGAAGATTTCCAACGCACATGGTTCCGAGTTGTTGTCGCTGCCGATGACCGCGACGGTGCAGTACTGGGATAACCCGAATTGGGTAACCAGCACGACCGATATTGTTACGTCGTTCGATACCACAACGAACATTGTGGCGAGCATCGTAAAGGGGCCGCTTGCCAGCGTCAGCGTAGCCGGTGCAGGTGTGGTAACTGTGGATGGCGGCGTGATAACTTTCACGCTGAACAAACCGCTGGTTACCGGCAGCGCGGACATCAGCCTGAATGCCCCGGCCTGTCTGCTGGCTGGCAGCAACGTAGCCGGTGTCAACCCAAGCAAGGCCGGGCGGGCCACTTTCGGGGTGTACAAGGGCGCGAATGAGTTTATTTACCTGCGGGAAAACTATTAAAGCGGCAAGAGCCGCTTTACACAGCAGCCAGTTAGTCAGGCGACATATATACCAATAGTCAAGATCATTGCTTAAGGCAAAGAGTCGTTGTAGATACTCTGTTTGAGGACAAGCATTTTTTCTGTGATTTTTGCATTTTTTTGGCTCAAGCAGGAATTGCGTAAAAACGGGTGT
>MGWZ01000127.1 GCA_001801175.1 Gallionellales bacterium RIFCSPLOWO2_02_FULL_57_47
CGGCTTACGAGACTTTCACGATTCGCCTGTCCGATATCAATGATCAGGAATTTGCCATCCTTGGCCGCGTAGTCTGGGTGGTGTGGGCCGGGCGCAGAGTATAGGGAGCCTCTAAAAATTCAGCGCTCGCCCGAATGCAAGCCGCGTAACGGATGGTCGAAAATGTGGGTTTCCATGAAGCATAATGTGAACAACAAGGGGGCCAGAGAATAATGAAGCCGGGGCTTGCACTGTGACATTCGAGACAGCACATCCGCGTGCACCAGCGACGCTTGCGCTTCGCCGGGTTAGCTCATTCCGTCCCCCAATTATTCAACTGACTGTGATTCGAGCAAACTTGCGCTTGCCGACCTGCGCCACGACCACCCTGCCGGCCTCGACCACGGCGGCCTTATCGTTGACACGCTCACCGTCCAGCTTGACCGCGCCTTGCTGGATCATGCGCATGGCTTCGGATGTACCCTCCACCAGTCCGGCTTGCTTGAGCAGTTGCGGCACGACGATACGGCCGTCAGGCGCTGCAACACTGACTTCCGGCATATCGTCCGGCAGCACGCCCTGGCGGAAGCGCGCTTCGAATTCCGCCAGCGCGTCTTCGGCGGCATGCTGCGAGTGGAAGCGGGCGACGATTTCCTGAGCCAGCAACACCTTGATGTCGCGCGGATTGCGGCCGGCGGCCACTTCTTCGCGCCAGCTGCCGATTTCGCCCAGGCTGCGGAACGACAGCAATTCCAGATAGCGCCACATCAGCTCGTCGGAAATCGACATCAGCTTGCCGAACATTTCCTGCGGCGTGTCGGTGATGCCGACGTAGTTGCCCAGCGACTTGGACATTTTGTTCACGCCGTCCAACCCTTCCAGCAGCGGCATGGTGAGCACACACTGCGGCGGCTGCCCATAATACTTCTGCAACTCGCGCCCCATCAGCAGGTTGAATTTCTGATCCGTGCCACCCAGCTCGATGTCCGCCTTGAGCGCCACTGAGTCGTAACCCTGCACCAGCGGATAGATGAATTCGTGGATAGCGATAGGCTGGTTGCCCTTGTAGCGCTTGGAAAAATCGTCGCGCTCCAGCATCTGCGCCACGGTGTGGGTGGCCGCCAGCTTGATCAGGTCGACCGCGCTGAATTTATCCATCCAGGCGGAATTGAACACGATTTCGGTCTTTTGCGGATCGAGTACCTTGAATACCTGTTCGCGGTAGGACTGGGCGTTTGTCAGCACTTGCTCGCGCGACAAGGGCGGGCGGGTGGTGTTTTTTCCGCTGGGGTCGCCGATCATGCCGGTGAAGTCGCCGATCAGGAACAGCGCGTGATGGCCCAGCTCCTGCAGTTGCCGCAATTTGTTGAGCAGCACGGTGTGGCCTAGGTGCAAATCCGGCGCAGTCGGGTCGAAACCCGCCTTGACACGCAACGGACGACCCAGAGCAAGTTTGTGCTTGAGCTCGTCTTCGATCAGCAGTTCGTGGGCACCGCGCTTGATTTGCGCCAGCGCGTCTGTTTGTGCGTACTTTGGGTGTGTCATTTCAATCATGTTCACTGTCAATTCAACTGCAATAACGGGGGAAAGCTGCTCATTCTTGCGCTTCAACCACTCATCGGCCGTGTTCTGCCGCTCGATTTTGCTGCTCACCGCCCGTCAGCCCGATTTTGAGGGGGTGCCTGTTTCTGGTAAAGTGCACGCCAACAATATACGCAACACGTTGCTAATATTAAACAAAGCAACTCAAGGAGACGCGAATGTTAACCCAAAACCCGCTTGACCAAGAACGCAAAATGTCAGAAAGCAGAAAAAAACTGCGCTGGTTTGTCGCCCTGTCCACCCTGCCTTTGCTGGGCGTGGTCACGGCTTTCGGCCTGGTGCCGCAAAACGAGCTGGATTTGACCTCGCTCAAGGCTGCCATCCAGGAAATTGCGTTGCCTGAAGACGCCGAGAAACAGGCCACTGCTGCCAGCTTCTGGCGGAACGAGCGTGTGCAACGCGGCGATACCGTGGTTGAACTGTTGCGCCGCCTGAATATTGAAGATGCGGTAGCGAGTGACTATTTGCGCAAAGCCGACGAAGCAGGATCTTTCCGGAAATTAGCCGTCGGCAAGGAAGTGCATGCCGAAACCAATGCGGCTGGCGGACTGATCTCCCTGCGCTATCTTGGCGAAAACGCCACTCAGGTCATCATTGAGAAACAGGGCGATGATTTTACATCCCGCGCCCTGCCTGCCCAGCTGGAAAAACGCCTGTTTGTGCGCACCGGCGAAATCCAGACCACTTTGTATGCCGCCACTGATGCAGCGGGTTTGCCGGACGCTGCCGCCAACAAATTGAACGAGCTTTTCAGCGGCGACATCGATTTCCACCATGATTTGCGCAAAGGCGACAAATTCACCGTGGTATATGAAATGATCTACAGCAACGGTACGCTGCTGAGTGCGGGCCGCATCCAGGCGGCCGAGTTCATCAACCAGGGCCGCGCTTACCGTGCCGTTTATTTCCAGAAGGATGAGCAACATGGCGATTACTACACGCCGGAAGGCAACAGCGTTCGTAAAGCGTTCTTGCGTTCACCCCTTGAATATTCGCGCGTGAGCTCAGGTTTCACCAACTCGCGCTTTCACCCGGTTCTGAATAAATGGCGAGCACATAGAGGCGTGGATTTCGCCGCCCCGACCGGTACCAGGGTAAAAGCGACTGCTGATGGCATGGTTGCTTCATTTGGCAGAGAAAATGGCTATGGCAACGTAATCAAAATCAACCATCAAGGCCGCTACTCCACTGTATATGGACACTTGTCGCGCTTCGCCAAAGGCCTGCACCGGGGACAACGCGTGTTGCAGGGTGAGGTAATAGGTTATGTCGGCATGACCGGGCTGGCCAGCGGTCCGCATCTGCACTATGAATTCAAGGTAGACGGCCGGCAACACAACCCGATGCGCGTTGCCTTGCCGGATGCAACACCCGTCGATGATGCCGACAGAGTCGCGTTTCAATCCGTGGCAGACGACCTGGTTACGCGCCTGAACCTGCTACGCAATACCAATCTCGCCAGGCTCGACTAACAGCCTCGACTGAAATTCGCGTGCCGCACCCGCCGGAACTGTATGTAGGCCTGATGTCCGGTACCAGCCTGGACGGCATAGACGCTGTCCTGGTCGATCTGGGCCGGCCTGAACCGGTGCAACTCGCAAAACATTATCTGCCCTTCGGCGATGCGCTGAGAAACGCCTTGCTGGCGTTGCACCAACCCAGCCACAATGAACTGCATCAGGCGCAGCTCGTAGCCAATCAGTTGGCGCTGCTCTATGCCGCAGCAGTCGATGCGCTGCTTGCCACGGCGAACCTGCCAAACGTAAAAATTAAAGCGCTCGGCTGCCACGGACAAACCATCCGCCACTGTCCCGAGCACGGCTACACCCTGCAAATCGGCAACGCCGCACTGCTCGCCGAATTGACCGGGATTACCGTGGTCAGCGATTTCCGCAGCGGCGACATCGCTGCCGGAGGGCACGGCGCGCCGCTGGTTCCCGCGTTTCATGACAAGGTAATGCGCCACCCCGGCATCCACCGCGTCATTGTCAACATCGGCGGCATCAGCAATCTGACCAGCCTGCCGCCGAATGCCTCCACCTCCGGCTTCGACTGCGGCCCCGGCAACTTGCTGATGGACGCATGGTGCATGCAACATCTCGGCAAACCTTACGACGACAATGGCGCATGGGCGGCATCGGGCAAGGAACTACCCGCACTGCTGGAAAAATTGCTCAGCGAACCGTTTTTCTCCCAGCCCCCACCCAGAAGCAGCGGGCGCGATCTGTTTAATTTGTCATGGCTGCACGACAATCTGAAAGGCAATGAAGCGGCTGAGGATGTGCAAGCCACCTTGCTGGAACTGACCTGCCGCGCCATCGCGCAATCAATCCAGCACTACTGTTTTGGCGCAAAAGAAATTTACCTGTGCGGCGGCGGCGCGCATAACCAGACCCTGCACAAGCGCATCGCTTCCTTGTTGCCGGAGTGCAGCGTGCGAACCACCGACGCCCTCGGCGTGGATGGAGATTATCTGGAAGCCACCGCCTTCGCATGGCTGGCGCAACAAAACCTGCAAGGCAAACCCGCCAACCTGCCGCTGGTCACCGGCGCAAAACACCCGTGTATACTGGGCGCGGTTTACCGCCATTCGTAGCCTGCACCCACCCCTTTTGCGCATGAACACACCATGAACGTTTTCTCTATCCCCTTGCTTGCTATTTTGTTGCTGGCCGGATGCGCATCGGTCAGCCAACAGCACCCTCCTGCAAGCACCGCCAAACCGGAGATTAGCGAAACCACTGCCGTAGAAGCCAGACCCATCGAACCCGCCGCAGATATCTTGACAGCAGTGGTGCCACAGCCAGACATCATTATCAGCGCGGTCGGGGACATCATGCTGGATGGTACGGCGCGTCCGATGATGAAGGAACAGGGTTACGACTATCCGTTCGCAAAAATGCTCCCGTATTTCATCGGATCACAAATCGTCTTTGGAAATGTGGAAGGCCCCCTCACGGATCGGGGCACGCCCGAGCAGGACAAGACCTATGTGTTCCGCTCGCCGCCAGCCAAGGTGGGTACCGCGCTCAGGACAGCCGGTTTCAATGTGGTGTCGCTCGCCAACAATCACACCCTCGACTACGGCGCAGATGGCCTGATGCAGACCATTGAGACGCTGGACTCGGCAGGCATCCTCCATACCGGAGCCGGCGCCAACCTGATGGCCGCGCGCCAACCGGCAATGCTCCTAGCCGACGGTCAGCGTGTCGCCATCCTTGCCTACTCCATGACGTTACCGGAAACCTTTTTTGCCGGCCCGAACAAGGCGGGCACCGCGTTTGGCCATGAGGCGCACGTGCGCGCCGATATCATGGCTGCGCGCGAACAGGCTGATATTGTGCTGGTTTCGTTCCATTGGGGGCAGGAAGGCAAGACCACGCTGCGCGACTACCAGACACGCCTGGGGCATGTCGCCATTGATGCCGGCGCCAGCGCTGTCATCGGCCATCACCCGCACATCCTGCAGGGCATCGAGCAGTACCGGGACGGCATCATTCTCTACAGCCTCGGCAACTTCACCTTCGGTTCCTATAGCATGAATTCCGCGCGCGCTGCCGTAGCCCAGCTGCACTTTCGCAATGGCCGTCTCCAGAGTGTGCGATTGTTCCCCATCAATGTGAACAACTTCGAGGTGCAGTTTCAGCCCCAGCCCCTGACTGGAGCAGCGGCTGATGCCGTGATTGACGAACTGCGCACGCTATCGGCGGCGCTCAACACGCGAGTGCATAACGACAACGGCACCGGTGTGGTGACCCTGGTGGAGTCCGTACCGGTGCCGCAACAGTGAAGTGAAAAAGAGTGCCGGCTTGCGCCGGATGAGAGCTGCATTCGCTACGCCGCACAACGTTCACGCAGCTTTGCTGGGCAGAAAATAATCGGCTTTGAATTACATCCAAAGCCGACCAAATCCGGTCAAGCCGGGAAACCGGTTAAGCCGAGAACGAGGAACCGCAACCGCAGGTAGTCGTCGCATTCGGGTTCCTGATGATGAACTGGGAACCCTCGATGCTGTCCTGATAGTCGATTTCCGCGCCGACCAGATACTGGAAGCTCATCGGGTCGATCAGCAACTGCACGCCGTTTTTGTTCAGCACGGTGTCGTCCTCGTTAGCCACTTCGTCGAAAGTGAAGCCGTATTGAAAGCCTGAACAGCCACCGCCGCTGACAAACACGCGCAGCTTGAGGTCGGCGTTGCCTTCTTCCTCGATCAATTGTTTTACCTTGTTTGCCGCATTGTCAGTAAACAGTAGCGGATCTTGTGTTTCTGCTACCGGCACTTCAGTTATTGCATTCAATTTGGTCTCCTTGGTAGATTATTCGCCACTGCCAGCCTTGAACGCCACCACTTTATCTTCTGCTTCAAGTTTGCCGTGTATCAGCCGTCCTTCAATGATCGCACCCAGCTGGATTAGCATGGTTTTGTAGTAAATATCACCTGTGACCTTGGCTTTACCTTGAAGTTCCAGATATTCGCTGGCTGATACCGACCCGTTGATTGTGCCATTGGTTACCAGATGGGTCACGCTGACTTCGCCATTCACCCGCGCGTGTTCACTCAACACCAGTGTGCTCGGTTTGCCCGGCGTGGCAATGACATTGCCGTTCACATGCCCGTCAACACGCAATCCACCACTGAAATACAAGTCGCCTCCAATGGTCGCATTCGCACCGATCAGCGAGTCAATCTGGGTTTGTGGCTTACTGTGTTTTTTTCCGAACATTATTTACTCCTTGGCTTATGTGGGGCTCACACTCTGCCGCACCTTTGGCTCGGCTACACCTTTTTCATAGATGCGCACTTGCACGTTTTCCAGCTGCGCTTCGGGCGGCAACTGAATGTGTTGCTCGACACGCTGATAATACCTGAAATTGAGCTGAAATTGGTCATTCCCGGATACGTCCTGCGGAAACACATGGGTGCCGCTTTGCCCGTTTTCCACGATCGTTGCGACCAATTGATAGCTGCCATTAAACTGCTTGGCGCGCTGCCCGCCTCTCACCAGCAACATGCGCAGATTGTATTCGCCGGGCATAATATCCTTATCCAGCCTTAAACGATGCACTCCCAGTTCGCCTGCTTTGCTGCCTGCCGCGGTGAGATCCTGGAAAAAAACCAGGTCTTCCTGTAGCTGGTCGTTTTCATCTGTCAGGTTCTTCAGCTGTTTGACCGCTTCCTGATTGCTGGCCTGTTCGATTTGAATTTGCCGTTCAAATTGCGCCACTTGATTGGTCAGTTGCCCATTTTTTTCACTCAGTTTGGCGACCTGGTCGCGCAGCCTGGACAGTTCGTGCTCAGCATTACCGCGATGAAAGCCGGCAAACTCCAACCCGCTGTCATATGCCCACCAGGCCAATCCGATTGCGGCCAGCACGAATGGCAACATCATGCTCCAGCGGAAATACCAGGGGTGGTGGGGCCGCACCTGCATCTGCGGTGCGGATATGCTGAATCTGCGTTCGACGCCGCGCCACATATCAGGGCGACAAAGGAACGTTATTCAAGGCGGTCGCTTCCGGCAGTCCGAACATGATGTTCATGTTCTGTACCGCCTGCCCGGCTGCACCCTTGACCAGGTTATCGATCACCGACAACACCACCACGGTGTCGCCGCCCTGCGGCCTGTGCACCGCGATGCGGCAACGATTCGCGCCGCGCACCGAGCGCGTCTCGGGATGGCTGCCGGCAGGCATTACGTCCACGAAAGGCTCGCCGGCATAACGCTGCTCGAACAGTGCCTGCAAATCAACCTCGCGCGTCAGCCTGCCATACAGCGTGGCATGAATACCGCGGATCATCGGGGTAAGGTGCGGCACGAAGGTCAGACCGACTTCCTTTCCGGTCACGCGCGCCAAGCCCTGCTTGATTTCCGGCAAATGCCGGTGCCCGCCCACTCCGTAAGCCTTGAAATTGTCAGCAGCTTCAGAAAATAAAAATGCAATTTCTGCCTTGCGCCCGGCGCCGGAAACTCCCGATTTGGCATCGGCGATCAGACCGTTTGGCTCGATCACGCCCGCCTCCAGCAACGGGATAAAGCCCAATTGCACCGCCGTCGGATAACAACCGGGGTTGGCGACCAGCCGGGCTGATTTGATCTGCGCGCGATTCACTTCCGGCAAGCCGTACACTGCCTCGCCAACCAGGTCCGGGCAGGCGTGCGTCATGCCATACCATTTTTCCCAGGAGGCGATGTCCCGCAAGCGAAAGTCCGCAGCCAGATCGATCACTTTCACGCCCGCATCCAGCAAAGCCCGCACTTGCTGCATGGCGATACCGTTCGGGGTGGCGAAGAACACCAGATCGCATTCTTCGAGATGCGCCTGGTCCGGATGGGTGAACGCCAAGTCCACATAGCCGCGCAAACTGGGAAACATCTGACTGACCGGCGTACCGGCATCGGCACGCGAGGTAATCACCTGCAATTCAACCTGAGGATGTGCCGCCAGCAGGCGCAGCAATTCGACTCCGGTGTAACCTGTGCCGCCAACTATGCCAACTTTAATCATCATTGCTTCCATAAATAACGCTGCGCATTCTACAACAAAAACCTAATGCAAAAGCCGCCCGAAGGCGGCTTTGCGATAGTCCGACCAGCCCTTCATCAGGCTCGGGACAAATATTAACGCTTGGAGAACTGCTTGCGGCGACGCGCCTTGCGCAGGCCGACTTTTTTACGTTCGACTTCACGCGCATCGCGGGTAACCAATCCGGCTTGCTTCAGCACGGTCTTGAACGAAGCATCGTAATCGATCAATGCACGGGTGATGCCATGACGCACCGCACCGGCCTGGCCGGATTCGCCGCCACCGGTGACATTCACCATGATGTCGAATTTG
The DNA here is from genome assembly GCA_001801175.1 of Gallionellales bacterium RIFCSPLOWO2_02_FULL_57_47. Taxonomy (GTDB): domain Bacteria; phylum Pseudomonadota; class Gammaproteobacteria; order Burkholderiales; family Gallionellaceae; genus Gallionella. The sequence continues at coordinate 8,419 of MGWZ01000127.1, forward strand.
CTCAGGGTATCGGTCAGCGTCAGCGGCTGGCGCACAACCATGCGCCCGGTTTCACGCGAAAAGAACACGTCCACCGGCTTGTCGTTCACCACGATGTCGCCCTTGCCTGCCTTCATAAATACACGAGCCACTGCACTCTTGCGGCGACCGGTTCCGTAGTTATAACTTACGCTCATGGTTATGCTTTCAACAAATTAACGGGTTTCGGTTGCTGCGCTTCATGAGGATGCGCCGCACCGGCATACACCTTCATCTTGCGCAACATCGCATAGCCCAGCGGGCCTTTTGGCAACATACCCTTGACGGCTTTTTCCAAAACACGGCTGGGATTACGCGCCTGCATCTTGGTGAAGTTGGTCGTGTACAGTCCGCCCGGATAACCGGTATGGCGGTGATACAGCTTGCCTTCGGCCTTGTTGCCGGTTACGCGCAGTTTCTCCGCATTGACCACGACGACGAAATCGCCTGTGTCCACGTGCGGGGTGTAAATCGCTTTATGCTTACCGCGCAAACGTGAAGCAATCTGTGCAGCCAAACGGCCCAGCACTTGGTCTGCTGCGTCTACCAGGAGCCAGTCGTGCTGGACTTCCTCGGCTTTAGCGGAAAATGTTTTCATAGCCACAATTCCTAAAAATTCAATAAGTAAACCTCGAAGGGCGCGCATTCTATTGCAGCCCGCCCGCCACTGTCAAACGCTATTTGACCTAGGGACTGGCGCCCTTCCCATCGGCATTCCCGCAGGAGTTGCATGGAAATATATGAAAGCATGTAAGATTGTGCACTTTTCGGCAGATTCTCTTAAATATATGTCCTGGTTTATCACCAATCTAATCGCCTCTTTCCTGCTGCCGCCGCTAAGTTTGTTGCTTTTGCTCGCACTGGGCATTTTCCTGCTCTACCGCCGCCGCAAACTGGCCAAACCGCTGATACTCGCCGCATTCGGCTTGCTCTGGATCGCTTCAACACCTTATTTTGCCGAGGGTGCGTTGCATTTGCTGGAGGCGCGCACCGCTACACCGGGTAGCCACTCCCAATCTGCCGATGCGATCGTGATACTCGGCGGCGGGACGTATTTTTACGCGCCTGAATATGCGGGACAAGACACCGTCAGCGAGCAAACCCTGTCGCGCTTGCGCTACGGCGCAAAACTCCAGCGCGAGACCGGCAAACCGATACTGGTGACTGGCGGCAAACCGCTTGGCAACAGCGTTGCGGAAGCAGATCAAATGCGCTCCTCGCTTGAACAGGACTTTCAGGTGCCGGTGCGCTGGAAGGAGGATCAATCCGAGAACACATTTGAAAACGCCCATCACTCTTTCCGCATTCTGCAACAAGCGGGGATCCGCAAGATTTATCTCGTCACCCACGCTTGGCACATGCCGCGCGCCGCAGATGTCTTTCGCCGTGCCGGATTTGAGGTAGTTGAAGCGCCCACCGCTTTCACCACGCGCTGTCAAACCGACCTGTTTTTATTTCTGCCGCGCGCCGAAGCTTTGCGCGACAGCAAAATTTTTACGCACGAAGTGATCGGATTGCTATGGTATCGGGTAAAGTCAGCAATCTCTGGTACTTAGATTTTTACTGCTCAACTCTTCGCTTTAATTTGGGTAAAATTTGCCATGCGGCAAAGCCGTAACCGTAGGGTGGGCTGTGACCACCATGTCGGGCGCAGCCCGGCCTACATTTGGCTTCGGCTCACCCGACTTGGGCGTTTTTAAAGGATCAATTATGAAAGCTCGCATCAAATGGGTGGAACAAGTCTCTTTTCTGGGCGAAACCGAAAGCGGCCATGCGGTATTGATGGACGGCGCGCCGGCGGCAGGCGGACGCAACCTCGGCCCGCGACCGATGGAAATGCTGCTGATCGGCGCAGGCGGCTGCACCAGCTTCGACGTGGTCAGCATCCTGAAGAAAAGCCGCCAGGCGATTACCGATTGTTATGTCGAGCTGGAAGCGGAACGCGCCGAAACCGATCCCAAGGTGTTCACCAAAATCCACATGCACTTCGTGGTGACGGGCAAGGACATCAAGCCTGAAGCCGTTGAAAAAGCCATCAAACTATCGGCTGAGAAATACTGCTCGGCATCCATCATGCTTGGACAGACTGCCGCGATTACGCATGATTTTGAGGTGATTCAGGAATAGGGGCGCGGCTGCGGTAGGGTGCATTCCATGCACCATGGTGCATGGAATGCACCCTACGCCGGCTTTGTTTTACTCACTCTGCCAGATTACCAACTTCCGGTTTTGTTAAGGGTTGTCGGATGCCTGCCCTCAACCGCAGGCTGATCAGGATGCAACAGAACGCTCCGGGCAGGCGTCGGACA